>NZ_JBHRYU010000020.1:0-151862 GCF_042649185.1 Cohnella sp. GCM10012308 | reverse complement strand
GTCCGTTTGTTTTAACGCTCGATGTTCAGTTTTCAAGGAGCAATCTTGTCTTCGCTCTCGGCCTCGTTCTCGGCGGCCTCTCAGCGGCGACTTGAATAATATATCACAGGCGCCTAGGCGAATGCAACACCTTTTTCAAAAGAATTTTAAAAACCTGAAAATCGCTTCTATATCGCATGCCGGAGGCGGTTCGTCACGTGCAACGCATCCCTCTAATCAGGCTTTCCTCTATATAGAAGGTTCCTGCAGAATCAGGTCCCACGACGGACAAAACGACCAATCCCTGTCTAAAGGGGATATCGTGCAAACGGGACGCATACACATATAAGCTGATACGCCGACTCGCTCCCATTCCGACGCATCGTTCCCCTACATGTGCCACATATAAAAAAGCCAGCCGCCTCCAGGCGACCGGCTCTCCATTTATTCCGGTTACTCCCCGCGCATATGCGGGAAGAGCAGCACGTCGCGAATGGACGGCGCGTCGGTCAGCAGCATGATCAGACGATCGATGCCGATGCCAAGACCGCCGGTAGGCGGCAAGCCGTACTCAAGCGCGCGGATGAAGTCCTCGTCGAGATCCTGCGCCTCGTCGTTGCCCGCTTCCTTCTCCACCAGCTGCGCTTCGAAGCGCTGGCGCTGGTCGATCGGATCGTTCAGCTCGGTGAAGGCATTGGCATGCTCGCGGGCGACGATGAATAGCTCGAAGCGATCCGTGAAGCGCGGATCTTCGGCGTTCTTCTTCGCCAGCGGCGAGATCGCCACCGGATGCCCGGTCACGAACGTAGGCTGAATAAGCGTATGCTCGACAAACGTCTCGAAGAAGGCGTTCACGATATGGCCGAACGTCATATGAGGCTCGACCGGTACCTTGTGTTCCTTCGCCAGACGATGCGCTTCCTCGTCGCTCATATCGACCGTGAAGTCGATGCCTACGGCCGTCTGGATCAGCGAGGTCATAGACTCCCTGCGCCAAGGCGCGGACAGGTTGACTTCCTGCCCTTGATAGACGATCTGCGTCGTGCCGAGCACCTCTTCCGCCAGATGAACGACAAGGTCCTCCGTCAGCTTCATGATATCCTTGTAATCCGCATAAGCTTCATACAGCTCAAGCATCGTGAACTCCGGGTTGTGGCGCGTCGACATCCCTTCGTTGCGATAGACCCGTCCGATCTCATATACCTTCTCCAAACCGCCGACGATAAGCCGCTTCAGATGAAGCTCGATCGCGATCCGCATGTACAACTGCATGTCGAGCGCATTGTGGTGCGTGATAAACGGCTTGGCGGCCGCGCCGCCGGCGATGGCGTGCAGCGTAGGCGTCTCGACTTCGAGATAGCCGCGTCCGTCCAGATAACGCCGCATCGACTGGATGATGCGCGAGCGCGTGATGAACGTCTTTTGCACGTCGGGGCTGACGATCAGGTCTACGTAACGCTGGCGGTAGCGCGTCTCCACGTCCTTAAGGCCGTGGAACTTGTCCGGCAACGGCAGCAGCGACTTGGTCAGCACGGTCAGCTCCGATACCTTGATCGAGGTCTCCCCGGTACGCGTCTTGAACACCGTACCCTTGATGCCGATAACATCGCCGATATCGAGAATGCCGAACGCCTTATACTGGTCCTCCGGTACGGAATCCTGACGCACGTAGATCTGGATCTTGCCTGTCAGGTCCTGAATATGCGCAAAGGAAGCCTTACCCATCGAACGCTTCTGCATGATGCGTCCCGCTACGCTAACTTCTTCGGCAAGCTCGTCCAGCTCTTCCGTCGACTTGGCGTCGAGACGCTCGAGGATGTCGCCTGCGGCAGCCGTTCGTTCGAACTTCGTGCCGAACGGATCGATGCCCAGCTTCCGAAGCTCGTCCAGCTTGCCCCGGCGGATCTGCAGCATCTCGCTGAGTTCGGCGGCGGTCGGTTCGGCACTTCCTTGTTGTTCCAAATCTTGACTCATGATGTACACCCTTTCCTTACTGAATATCCGTCAGAACGCGGGCCACCCCTCTTCGTTCAAAAAAGCTTCCGCTGCCGGAAGCTTTTTCGCGCTCACAGATGGCCTTTTCGCTTGCTTGGCACGGAGCCCCGCAGCAGATTACCTTTTGATATCTACAATCTTGTATTGAATAATGCCCGCGGGTACGCTGACTTCGACGGTCGTGCCTTTCGACTTGCCGATGATCGCGCGTCCGACAGGGCTCTCGTTGGAGATCTTGTTCTTCAGCGGGTCGGATTCGGCCGTGCCGACGATCGTATATTCAAGCGTCTCGTTGAATTCGAGGTCTTCGACGACGACGGTGGAACCGATGCTCACGGTATTGAGATCGATCTCGTCGTTGTTGATGATGCGAGCGTTGCGCAGCATCTTCTCTAGCGTGATGATGCGGCCTTCAATGAATGCCTGTTCGTTCTTGGCATCTTCGTATTCCGAGTTTTCGCTGATGTCGCCGTAACCGATTGCAACCTTGATCCGCTCGGCTACCTCGCGGCGCTTGACGGACTTCAGGTTCTCCAGTTCCTCTTCGAGCTTCTTGAGCCCGTCCGGGGTCAGAAGCACTTCTTTTTCGCTCATCTCACCGATCTCCTGTCGAAGATATGATATCCATGCCGGGCATGAAGGCTTGCTTGCGGAGGCTGCGCCGCGAATAGCGCGGCGGGTCGCACACCTTGAATACAGTTATATGGCGAATTGCCGCCGACATGACTGGGAATGACCCGGCCAGCCGCGGCAATTTCGACCGTCTTGCGAATATTGCTTAGAATTATATTTCAACCCCTATTAAATGTCAATTAACAGGAATCGGACTTGAAATCAATGCACGACGGCGGGTATGTCCTCGGTCTGCACGGCGGCTTCGAGGTCGGCCAGGGACTCTACGTATTCGTCGAGCCTGCGCGCTACGTCGGCGCGGCGCGTCATTTCCATGAGCTCGGTTTTGACGCGCGCGGCATCCGGCAGACCCTTGAGATACCAGGCCAGATGCTTGCGCATCTCGCGTACCGCCTGCCCCTCGCCCTTGAGGTTGATCAAACGGTCCATGTGCAGCATGGCGATCCGCATTTTCTCTCCGGGATTCGGGTCGGGAAGCTTCTCGCCCGTGGTCAGATAGTGAACCGTACGGTACAGCATCCACGGATTGCCCAGTGCGCCGCGACCGATCATAACGCCGTCGACGCCCGTATGGGCGAGCATGCGCTCCGCGTCCTCGGGCGAGAAAACGTCCCCGTTGCCGATAACCGGGATGGAAACGGCTTCCTTGACGTCCTTTATGATATCCCAGTTCGCGTAACCCGTATACAACTGTTCCCTGGTGCGTCCGTGCACGCTGACTGCAGCGCCGCCGGCGCGTTCGACAGCGCGGGCATTTTCCACTGCGTAGATGTGCTCGTCGTCCCAACCGATCCGCATCTTGACCGTCACCGGCTTCTCCGCCGCATCGACCGCATACGAGACCATCTCGTAGATCTTGGCCGGATCGAGCAGCCATCTGGCGCCTGCGTCGCACTTCGTGACTTTTGGCACGGGGCAGCCCATATTAATGTCGATAATGTCGGCGTTCGTGTTCTTGTCGACGAACTTGACCGCCTCGACGAGCGACTCGCGGTCGCCGCCGAAAATCTGCAGGCTGAGCGGCTTCTCCCGCTCGTCGACGAACAGCATTTCGAGCGTCCGCTGGTTGCCATGCAGGATCGCCTTGTCGCTGACCATCTCCGCGCACACGAGACCGCAGCCGAATTCCTTGGCGATCAGCCGAAAAGCGGGGTTGCAAACGCCGGCCATCGGCGCCAGAACCACGTTGTTATTCATCTCCACATTGCCGATCTTCAGCATGCGATTATCCCTCCTAGAGGCCGTACCGCTCCAACCCGGAAGCCAGGCGGCGAATGCCTTCCCTCTCAAGCGTATCCGGCCCGAGCTGCGCTTCCCAAGGGAAAGCTTCGCCGGGCGTCCACACGTCCCTAAGCGGCGCAAGCACGAACGCCCGCTCCCCCATGCGGGGATGCGGGAGCGTCAGCTCGTCCGTCTCGAACGTCTCGTCCTCGTACGACAGCAGATCCAGATCGATGACGCGCGGTCCCCAGCGGAACGCTCGGACCCGGCCCATCTCAAGCTCGAGCGCGAGCAACGCTCTCAGCAGCTCAAGCGGCGGCAGGCTCGTCAATAGCGCCGCCGCCATATTCAAAAAATTCGGCTGGTCCGTATAGCCGACCGGGTCGGTCTCGTACACGCCGGACACGCGCTCCACCCGGATGCCGGGCGTCTCGTTCAAGCGGCGCAGTGCCTCCGCGAGAGACCGCTCCCGGTCGCCAAGATTGGCGCCGAGCGCCATATATGCCAGCTTCATCATCGTTCAGTCCTTCTTATGCCCGCGGACGGCATGCCCGCTGCTTCGGTCATCTGGCGCGCGTGAGCTCGACCGTGACGCCGTCGAACGTAATGTCGAAGGGCGGATTCGGCTTCGTCACGCCTACCGTGACTTCATGGATTATAGTATACGTACCGAGTACCGCCGTTGCAATGCTCGCGGCCAGCTTCTCGATAAGCTTTACTGGCGGGCCTTCCACGATTTCCTTGACCAAGGCGTGGACCTCCGCGTAGTTCACCGTATCGGCGACGTCGTCGCTCTCGGACGCGCGGCTCAGATCGAGCTTCATGTCGAGATCCACGTAATACTTCTGGCCGAGCTTGTTCTCTTCCGGGAATACGCCATGATATCCGAAAAAAACCATGCGCTTCAGCTTCATCCTATCCATTCGTTCGTCGCTCCTTTAAGGTGTCCGGCCGTATAAACCTGCTTGACGGTATACGATCGCGTCCGTCATCGCCGCCACCCGCTTCATGGCCCGCACGTCGTGAACGCGCACGATCTGACAGCCCTGCGCGATGCCCAGCGATGTCGTCGCGCCGGTTCCTTCGACAACGTCGTCTACCGGCAGGTCAAGCGTACGGCGAATGAATGTTTTGCGCGAAGTCGCCAGCAGCACCGGATAACCTAGCGCGTTCAACTCGCCGAGCCGGCCCATCAGCTGCAGGTTATCCTCGTAGTCCTTGGCGAAGCCGATGCCTGGATCGAGCCAGATGCGATCGTTCGGGATGCCGGCCGCCTGGGCCAGCGCTGCGCTCTCCCGCAAGTCGGCCAGCACGTCGGGCACGAATTCGCGGTAATCCCGCTGCTTGCGGTTATGCATCAGGATGATCGGAGCGTTGGCGTTGGCCGCCACCTGCGCCATCCGCGGATCGTGCTTGAGGCCCCAGATATCGTTTAAAAGGTGGGCGCCTGCCCCGAGCGCGAGCTCGGCCGTGTCGGCCCTGTACGTGTCGACGCTGATTGGCAGCGGAACCGCCCTGCGGACCGCCTCGATGACCGGCAAAATCCGCCGCTGCTCTTCTTCGGCCGTCACGGGATCGTGCCCCGGACGCGTAGACTCGCCGCCGATGTCGATCAAATCCGCGCCTTCTTCGGCCATCTCGACCGCGCGGCGCACCGCCGTCTCGACCGAGTCGAACCGGCCGCCGTCGGAAAACGAGTCGGGCGTCACGTTCAAAATGCCCATAATTAAAGTCCGTTCGCCGAGCGCGAGCTCGAGACCGTCGTCAAACCGGTAGCGTCTATGATAAATGACAGGATTCATGCTTCATCGCCTTTCTCCGCGGCAGCCCGATAATCCGCCATCAGCCTGCGGGTCCACGGACCCGGGGCTCCGGCAGCATGGGCCCCGGCGGAATTCGATGCGAGGCGGCCGGAGCCGCTTGCAAACCGACCGTCCGGCTCCTGGACTGCGACGACCGGCACGATCTCCTGAATCGAATTGGTCACGAAGCACTCGTCCGCCCGTAACAGGTCGTCCCAGGCATACCTGCCTTCGTGACAAGCAAGGCCCGCTCGGCGAGCCTGATCCAGCACGTAAGCTCGGGTCACGCCCGCAAGCGGCCCCGAGTCGAGAGACGGCGTGTACAGCGCCCCGTCCCGCAGCCAGAACACGTTGCTCACCAAGCCTTCGACGACCTCGTCCCGCTCGTTCAGGAACAACCCTTCGGTGCTCGCCGAAGCGCCGCCGGCCTGAAGCTCCCGCTTTGCCGCGATATTGTTCATATAGTGGAACGACTTGAACCGTTCCCCGCCTCCCTCCGGACGCGTCCGCCGAAGACGCAGCAATCGCAGCGTCTTGCCCTGCCGCGTAGCTGGATCGTCCGCCGCGAGCGGCTTGGCGTAGACGATCTCGCGCGGCGCGGCGTATTCGCCCGCGGGGAGTCCGACCTCGCCGCTACCGGCGGACACCGACCAGCGGATATAAGCGTCGGCGAGGCCGTTCGCCTCGAGCAACCGCGCCGCGCCGGCGGCCATCGCGTCCGGATCCGGCCGGTACGAGATGCCCAGCGCTCCGCAAGCATCGGCAAGCCGCTCCGCATGCCTGCGCAACAGCCATGGACGGCCGCCGTAAGTGCGGAACGTCTCAAACAGGCCCATCCCATACAGGAAGCCGTGATCGTAGACTGAGATCACGGCTTCCCGGCTATCCATCAATTGTCCGTCCAGCAGCAGCTTCATTGCCGCAAGCCCGATTTGTAGTTCAGGAAGTTCTGCAGCAGCGTGCGGCCATGGTCCGTCATAATCGACTCGGGATGGAACTGCACGCCCTCGACGACATATTCCTTGTGCCGCAGCCCCATGATCTCGCCGTCCGTCTCCGCGCTGATCTCCAGGCAGTCCGGCAGCGTATCGCGCTTCACGATAAGCGAGTGGTAGCGCGTCGCAGTGAACGGCGAAGGCACGCCCTCGAAAATCGTGCGGCCGTCGTGCGACATCTCGCTCGTCTTGCCGTGCATAAGCTGCGGCGCGCGCACGACGTCGCCGCCGAAAGCCTGTCCGATCGACTGATGTCCGAGGCATACGCCGAAGATCGGAATCTCGCCCTTGAAGCGGTCGATCAAGGACAGGCTGACGCCCGCCTCGTTCGGCGTGCAAGGACCCGGCGAGATCAAGATGTGATCTGGCTTAAGCGCGGCGATGCCGTCAAGGTCGATCTCGTCATTGCGCTTCACGACGATGTCTTGTCCCAGCTCGCCCAGATACTGCACCAGGTTATAAGTAAACGAATCGTAATTGTCGATGACCAGAATCATGCCCAGTCCCCCTTCGCGTCGGCTCCCGTCCCGTCCGGGCTGAGCCGCTCCCCGTACTGTACAGCCTTCCAGAGCGCCTTGGCCTTATTCAGGCATTCGTAGAACTCCCGCTCGGGATCGGAATCGATGACGATGCCGGCGCCTGCCTGGATATGGCACAGGCCGTCCTTCGCCACCATCGTACGGATAACTATATTAAATTCCATATTCCCCGCGTAGTCAATCCATCCGATCGAGCCGGTATAGGCGCCTCTGCGCACGGGCTCGAGCTCCTCGATGATCTCCATCGTGCGGATCTTGGGCGCGCCGGTGATCGTGCCGCCGGGAAACGAAGCCGCCAGCACATCGAGACCATCCTTGCCCGCCGCGATCCGTCCTTCGACCTGCGACACGAGATGCATCACATGCGAATACCGCTCGATCGTGAGCAGCTCCGGCACGTGTACCGAACCAAAGGCGGAGATGCGGCCGAGGTCGTTGCGCGCCAGATCGACAAGCATGATATGCTCGGCCCTCTCCTTCACGCTCGACAGCAGCTCGTCCGCCATCGCCGCATCCTCCTCAGGCGTGCGCCCGCGCCTGCGCGTGCCGGCGATGGGCCGCATGCTGACGCGCTCTCCCTGGCGCTTGACCAGGAGCTCCGGCGACGCCGAGACGAGACTGAAGCCGGGCAGCCGCAGCAAGCCCATGTATGGAGAGGGATTAATGAGGCGCAGCCACTCGTAGAGCGCTTCGGGGGTGGCCGTCACCGGCATCGTTTGCCGGAGGGACAGGTTCACCTGGAAAACGTCGCCTTGCCCGATGTACTGCTGGATCCGTCGTACCGCCCGCTCGAACGCTTCCTTGGAAAGGGAGGTGCGGAGCCCGCGCGCGAACGCCTCGACGTCCAGGGCCAGACCCTCCTCCGCAAGCATGCCGCGCGCAGCCGCCAGCGCTGTCGCTGCCTGGGGCTCCGCGGCAGCCGCAACAATCCGGTCCCAATCCGCCTTCATCCGCGTCGCATGCGCGCGCGCCGCGTCGTAAGCGGCCCCAACCGCAGATTCAGTCCCATGCGCATCGCCCAGGTCCGCATGAACGGCAAGGTACAGATCGCCACTCTCGTGATCGACGATCCACAGCTCGTCGATCAGCAGAAACGCATAATCCGGCAGCCCGAGCTCGTCTGCCGCCGTCTGCGGCAGCCGCTCGAGCGAACGCGCGACGTCGTAGCTCCAATAGCCCACGGCGCCGCCCGTGAACATCGGCAGCCCCGTGTCCGCCGGCGTGCGATAACGGCCCATGACCTCGCGCACGACCGAGATCGGGTCCCCGCTCAGCCGCTCCGCCTCCCCGGCTACACCGCCGCCGCAGTGCCTGAGCTCGGCATGATCGCCCCGCCCGATCAATACCGCGCCTGGCCGGATGCCAAGGAACGTATAGCGGCCGCCTTTGCCGCTCTCCAGCACGAAGGCTTCTTCGCCCGCCGCCTCCCAGGCGCCGCGCCAGAGCGGGACGCGATCTTCGCCCGCTGCCAACGCATGCTTCTCTATATAAGGCAGACGGTTATATCCATCGGCAGCCTCGCCGGCATCCGCCCGCTCGCCAAGCCACGTCCGCCATTTTTCCAACGATATCCGCGCTTCCAACTCCGCATATCCCCCTCGGAAGCTCTCTCGCCGACAATCGGACCGCGCCGCTTCCTATTCTTCACTAAAGTATACAAACAATCGCATGCCGAGGATAGAGCGGCCGCCCTTCCGCACGAGAAACTTTCGACACCTCCGAATCGTCTCTAAATATGGGTATACAAGGATGCATGATAAAAAGGGAGATGATGTGCGCATGCTTATGAAAAATAAAATTCGGATGTTCGGGCTCGCCCTGCTGCTGGCGGCAGGCACCGCTGCGACGTCTAGCGGATCAGCGGCTCAGGCGGCAGCGGCCCCCAAGCCCATCAAACTCGTCGTCAACGGCAACGAGATCGCCGCCGGTACGGCGGCGCCTTATCTCGACGCCAGCGGCAGCGTCTTCGTACCGCTGCGCATGGTCTCGCAGCTGCTCAAGTCCTATGTCGACTGGGACGGCAACAAGAAGCTCGTATCCGTTTATGCCCCCAACCGTACCGTGAAGCTGACGCTCGGCAGCAAGACTGCGCAGCTGAACGACAAATCCGTCGCATTGAACGCCCCCGCTCTTATGAAAAATAACACGGTGTACGTGCCCGTACGTTTCGTCGCGCAGTCGCTTGGCGCCGAGGTAAAGTGGCAGAGCGCGCAGCGCACGGTGACGATCGACGACGGCGATCCGTACGCGGTCGGGTACGCCATTACGATGACGCCGTCCATGTTCTGGCTCGACAGGAAAACCGGCGACCTGTATCAGTCCGATCCGTCCAATAGTCCAGCCGTAAAGACTGGCAAGCTCGATTTTGAACAGCAGGAGTACTTAAGCCTGTCCGTCGACAAGCTCGGTACCGGCGGATTCGTCGTGACGGTGTCCGATATATACGGCGAACCGCACATCAACGTTAACTACACGACCGCTTACGTCAAAAACAAGAAGCTTGCCGATCAGGCTACGGTCCATTACTGGCAGCGCATGACGCCGAATATAACGACCCTTGGCAATCAGCCGGTACTGACGGACGGCAAGACGCTTCGCATCCTCAACGCGGACGGCAGTACGGACAAAACCTACGACCTGACGAAGCTGGGCGGGTTGGACGAGGTTTACGGCGTGGAGGGCATTGGCGCAAACTACCTGCTCATCAGGCCGAACAGGACTGGCTTGCTCACGTTGGTCGACCCTAAGACGGGTAAAAAGAAGGAACTTTACGAGCTGCTCGACCCGGCGGATCAGGAATACGCCAAGCTGAACGACGTTCCCTACCACGGCGACACGTTCACGGTAGAAGGCGAGCATGACGGCGTCATCGATCTAGATTACACTAGCATCAAGAACGGCCAGCATCAGAAGCTTACGGTTAAAATCAAAGATTGGCTGTGAATCGCTAGACGAGCGCCATCTTTTTCGGATGCCCCGCCCCCAGGCGGGGTTTGTTACTTTTCGGACGATAACGGGTATGTGACGGCAGATGGATACGAAGGAGCGCTGGCACCATGAGCAACCAGGAAGACAGTCCGGCAAAGAGACCCGTCGTCGCCTTAACGGGGGCGAGCGGCTATATCGGCGGCAACCTGCTCCGGCGCTTGACGTCTTTCGCCGACGTGATCGCGCTATCCCGAGGCGGCGGAAAAGGGCGGGAGACCGATCCGCATACGAGCTGGCGCTCGTGCGATCTGTTTTCCTTGATTGACGCTGAGCGGGGATTGGCCGGTGCGGACTATGCTGTTTACCTGGTCCACTCCATGCTCCCGTCGGCCAAACTGACGCAAGCCCGGTTCGAAGATATGGACGTGCTGCTCGCCGACCACTTCGCCCGGGCCGCCAGCAAAAACGGCGTGCGCCAAATTGTGTACCTGAGCGGCATCATTCCGCCGAATGTGCCGCCCGGCGAGCTGTCCCGCCATCTGCGAAGCCGGCTGGAGGTAGAAAAGGTGCTCGCCTCCTACGGCGTACCCGTGACGACGCTGCGGGCCGGCTTGATCGTAGGTCCCGAAGGCTCTTCTTTTCCGATCCTGCTGAAGCTGGTGCGCCGGCTGCCCGTCATGATCCTTCCCAAGTGGACGCGCACGCTTACGCACGCAATCGCTCTACCCGAGGTGCTGGATGCCTTGACCGCGACGATCGGACGGACCGACCTGTATCGCCGCGCGATCGACATCGGCGGACCCGATGTCATGACCTACAGGCAAATGCTCAGCCAAACGGCGGACACGCTGGGCAAGAAGCGCGTCTTTATTCCCTTTCCCGCCTTCTCCGTTTATTTATCCCGCCTGTGGCTTGCGCTCATTACCGGAACGCCCAAAGAGATGGCCTATCCTTTAATCGAAAGTCTGGTTCATCCGATGGTTGCAAGGGATGAGAGGCGTGCGCGCGGAATTGGGGAGGGCGTCATTACGTTTCGCGAGGCGGCAAAAGACGCAATACGGGAAGAGGAGAAAAGGAAGTCTGACCGCGATTCGACTGAGGGGAAACAGAAACGGAAGCCCGGGAAAGCTGCGCGCGCCGCCAAGTCGGACGTCCGCTCCGTGCAGCGCGTCAGGCTGCCCGCGGGAATGGATGCCGATGCTGCCTCGAAGTCTTACCTCGGCTGGCTCAATCGGGCGGCCGGGCCGCTGATCCGGGTCATTCACGATAAGAAGGATATTTATCGGATTCGCGTCGCCGGCCGAAAAGCGCCTCTGCTCGAGCTTACGTACTCCGAGGAGCGGAGCTCGCCGACCCGGGCATTGTATTACATCACGGGCGGCTCCTTTTCGAGCCGGAAGGAGACGCATCGCGGACGCCTGGAATTTCTGCAGGTTCCGGACTCCGACGAATGCATTATCGCCATTCACGACTATTTGCCGGCGCTGCCCTGGTTCCTCTACAAGTATACGCAGGCCAAGATTCATTTGTGGGTCATGTATGCGTTCAGGCGTTATTTGAAGAAACGAATCCGGTAGTCTTTTCGGTCAACACGCTGCGGCGGACGTTCTACTGCCTGCCCGTTCTACCGCCGAGATTCCGCGCGCCCGCATAGCCGCCTTCGCCCGCGCCTATACTACGGTGGATAAAGCCGGCGTCAATGGCGCCGGCCAAAGGAGGACGACGCGATGGCAGAACGGGCGGTGCTCGCCTACTTCAACACGCCGGACCAAGCCAGACAGGCGCTGGAGGGGCTGAAGTCTCTGCGCCTGATCGAGCATGGGATCGACCGGTTCGACGGGTATCCCGGCGCAGGCATGGAGCATCTCGATCAGCTGGGCAACACGGTCGCCGGCACGTTCCGCGGACTCGGATTCATCACGCTCGGCGGGGACTTCGACAATCCCGACGCCGCCGTATTGGCCGCAGCCAGCGTCAGCGCCAGCGGGATGAGCTCTGGCGGGCCGGACAACCGGGTGACGGGACGCGATATTCTGCTGACGGCCATCGTCGAAGAGGACGACTACGACCGGGCGGTCGCCATTTGCCAGGAAGCGGGCGCTCTATAAGCGGGAACGGGGGGCAACGAGCCCTCCGTTTTTACTTTAGCCGGCAAATAACGATGCCACGCATCGCTATTCCATCGCATTCCCGCAGCTTCGGTCAAATAACGATGTCGTACATCGCTATTCCGTCAGATTCCCGCATCTACGGCTCAATAACGATTTCGCACATCGCTATTCCGCCAGATTCTCGCATCTACGACTCAATAACGATGCCGCACATCGCTATCCCGTCGCATTGTCCTGCCGCCAACCGGAAAACGCAAATATCCGGCCGCCCCAAAAGGGACGGCCGGATCGTCGGCCGACAACATTAGTTGTCGAAGTTGAACAGCGGCGTGCTCAGGTAACGTTCTCCGTTGGACGGGACGACCGCGACGACGCGCTTGCCGGCGCCAAGCTCCTTGGCTACTTGCAGTGCTGCGAAGATGGCCGCGCCGGAGGAAATACCGCAAAGGATGCCTTCCTTCTTGGCAGCGGTGCGCGCCCACTCGAACGCATCTTCGTTCTCGACGGCGATGATCTGGTCGTAAATCTCGCGGTCCAGGATCTCAGGCACGAAGTTCGCGCCGATGCCTTGGATCTTGTGCGGGCCCGCCTTGCCGCTCGACAGCAGCGGAGACGCCGCAGGCTCGACGGCGACGATCTTGACGCCCGGGAAGTTGTCCTTCAGCACCTTGCCGGCGCCGGAGATCGTGCCGCCCGTGCCGATGCCCGCCACGAACGCGTCCAGCTTGCCGTCCAGCGAGTTGATCGCTTCGACGATCTCGGGTCCCGTCGTCTCGAGGTGGATCTTCAGGTTCGCCTTGTTCTTGAACTGATCGGCGAGGAAGTAGTCCGGGTTTTCCTTGAGAAGCTCTTCCGCTTTCTTGACGGCGCCGTTCATGCCTTCGGAACCGGGGGTCAGTACCAGCTCGGCGCCATAAGCGCGAAGCAGGTTGCGACGCTCAAGGCTCATCGTCTCAGGCATGACGATAACCGCGCGGTAGCCCTTCGCTGCAGCGACGAGCGCGAGGCCGATACCGGTGTTGCCGCTGGTCGCTTCCACGATCGTGCCGCCCGGCTTGAGCTTGCCTTCTTTTTCGGCTTCTTCTACGATGCTGATGGCGATCCGATCCTTGACGCTAGCGCCCGGATTCTGATATTCGACCTTGACGTAAACCTCCGCGCTGCCTTCAGGTACGATGCGGTTCAGACGGACAAGCGGCGTATCCCCGATCAGGTCCGTGATATTCTGCACGATTTTTGCCATGGCGAATGATTCCTCCTCGAATAATGGCGGACGGCGTCGTCCATTCATCTATTTCCGACAATTTCAGTAGGCTTTTATCTTTTCTCATCTTATCAACGTTGCACAGGATTGTCAATAGAAGGATAATCCCCTGTAACTAATACTGGAGCGCCCCGTCCAGCAATTTGGCGCCGAACTTGTCCAGCAGCGACTGCTCGACTTCGGACAACGGCGGCGATACCGACAGCGCGTATTCGCGCTTCGCCGCCTCCCGATCCGGCTGCGCATCCTGTTCCCCCGCGCCTCTCCGGCCTTCGACGAGCACGATCTCGTAGCCCGCGTCCGTCCGGATCGGCCCTGCCGCTTCCCCGATCTCCAGCTTCGCTGCCGCCGCCAACAGCTCGGGCGCGACAAACGGATCGTCGGACTCGACCCAACCGAGGCTGCCGCCGTCCGCCGCCGTGTCCGCATCCTTCGAGTTCGAGGCAGCCAGCTCCGCAAAGTCCTCGCCTTGCCCGAGCAAGTCCACCAGTTGCGCGGCGTCCTTCTGCCGCTCCACGACGATATGGGAGAGCTTCAGCTCTTCCTTCGGTGCGAATTCCTCCGGGTGGTCGCTCATGTACTGATCCACGTCCGCGTCCGTCACCTCAACGCCGCGTATCGCGAGCGCTTCAAGCTGCAATTTATAAAGGATATCCTCGCGCACATCCTCGCGTGTCATGCCAAGCTGCTGCTGCCGGGCGTCATAGAAGGCTTCCAGGCTCCCGTAACCCTCGCTCGCCTTGCGAAGCTCCCGGTCCTGCGACGCCTCCGAGATCGAGATGCCCGCGGACTGCGCTTCCTTCTGGACGGCCAAGCGGAGCATCATCAGCCGCAACGTCTGCTCGCCGTATGAATTAAGCAGCGCGTCGAGCAGCTGCTTGCGAGTGATGCGCGTATCTCCTACGATTGCCACGGTATCGCCCGCTCCTCCCGGAGCCCCCGACATTGAACCGGATGGGATCGGCTCGGTACCGGATGGCTCCGCCGTAAGCGCCGGCTTGGCCGTACAACCCGCCTCGGCAGCCAGCGCCCACGTGAGGGCAAGCAGAACGATCGGCTTCCCCAGCCGTTTCGTCCGCCACATGGCCGTATCCCTCCCTCTGCTATATTAAGAAGTCGCGCGTTCCAGAATCTCCCGGAGCTGCTCGCCGTCGAACGAATAAGATTCATTGCAAAAATGACATTCGACCTGCGCCTGGCCGTCCTCTTCGATCAGCTTGCGCAAATCGGCCTCGCCCATGCTGACGAGCGTGCGCTCAACGCGCTCGCGCGAACAGCCGCAGACGAACTTGGGCTCAATCGTATCGTGAATCGTCAGATCGTCGCCAACGAGGAACTTCAAGATTCCTTCGGCCGTCTCGCCTTGATCGAGCAGCGCGGTAACGTGCGGCATCGCCGAGACGGCCTGCTCGAGGCGCGACAGCTGCTCGTCGGTAATATTAGGGAGCACCTGGATGACGAAGCCGCCTGCGTGCAGCACAGCGTTGTCGGTATCGACGAGGACGCCGAGCCCTACGGCGGAAGGCGTCTGCTCCGATGCCGCGAAGTAATAAGTAAAGTCTTCGGCCAGCTCGCCGGAGATGAGCGGCACGCTGCCGCGGTATGGCTCCTTAAGGCCAAGATCCTTGGTCACATTAAGAAAACCGGTCTTGCCTACCGCGCCCGATACGTCCAGCTTGCCCAGGCTGTTGCTGGGCAGGTGCGTATGCGGATAGTCGACGTAGCCTTTGACTTCGCCGGCGGCGTTGGCGTCGGCCACGATCTGGCCGATCGGTCCGTCGCCCTTCACTTGTACGGTGAGCTTCTCGTCTCCCTTAAGCATGAAGCCCATCATGGCCGCCGCCGTAGCGGTCCGGCCGAGCGCGGCCGAAGCCGTCGGAAACGTATCGTGCCTGCGTTGAAGCTCGCGCACGAGCTCGGTCGTCTTCGCGCCGAAGACGCGTACGGCGCCGCCCCATGCGGTGCCTCTGATCAGTTCGTCCGTCACTTCATCCGCTCCCTTGCTCTTGTTGTTGTAGCCGGCCGGCTTGTCCGGCCCGGCTGAGATTTCTATAGGTTGCGTTCGTAAATGATTCTTAATCCTTCCAGCGTCAGCATCGAATCGACCGCCTCGATCGTCTCCGACTCGCCTGCGATCAGCTCCGCCAGGCCGCCCGTCGCGATGACGCGCGGCGTGCAGCGCTGCTCGGCGCAAATTCGTTTCACGATGCCGTCCACCTGGCCGGCGTAGCCGTAGATCGCGCCGGATTGGATGGCGGCGACCGTATTGCGGCCGACGACCGCCCGCGGCTTGGCCAGCTCGACGCGCGGCAGCCTGGCGGCGCGCTGGTACAGCGCTTCGGCCGAGATGCCGATGCCCGGCACGATAACCCCGCCGAGATAAGCGCCCGCCGGGTCGATATAATCGAAGGTCGTCGCCGTGCCGAAGTCTACGACAACCAGCGGCGCGCCATAGTGCTCGATGCCGGCGACCGCGTTGACGATCCGGTCGGCGCCGACTTCCTTCGGATTTTCGTACCGGATGTTGAGGCCGGTCTTGATGCCCGGCCCGACGACAAGCGCGTCGCGGCCGACGTACTTGGAGAACAGCCGCTCGAGCGTAGGCATAAGCGGCGGCACGACACACGAGACGATGACGCCGTCGATCTCGGCGGCCTGGATGCCCGCAATGCTGAACAGGTTGGTCAACATGATCCCGTACTCATCGACCGTCGCCGAGCGGTTCGTGCTGAGCCGCCAATGATAGAGAAGCTCCGAGCCCTCGTACAGGCCGAGCACGATGTTGGTGTTCCCGACGTCGACGACCAGAATCAAGAGACTTCCCCCTTCTTGACCTCGTTCAGGTCCAGGCTGATGTCCAGCGCGTTGAACGAGTGCGTGAGCGCGCCTACGCTGATCACGTCAACGCCGGACGCCGCCACCTCGCGCACCCGCTCCGGACGAATGCCGCCGGATGCTTCCAGTACGATGTGAGGCGCGATGGCGCGCAGCTCGACTGCAGCCGCGGCCATCTGCTCGGGCGACATATTGTCGAACATGACGACGTTCGCGCCCGCGCGCGCCGCCTCGATGGCCTGCGCAAGGGATTCGGCTTCCACCTCGATCATCATCGTGTGCGGAATGCGCGACTTCGCGGACGCGACGGCGGCGGAGATGCCGCCGGCCGCCTTAATATGATTATCCTTGATCATGACCGCATCGTACAAGCCGAAGCGGTGATTGCTCGCGCCGCCGATGCGCACGGCGTACTTCTCCAGCGTGCGGTGGCCCGGCGTCGTCTTGCGCGTATCTGCGATGCGCGCAGGATAGCCTTCGGCTGCGTCCACGTAGACGCGGGTCTTGGTCGCGATGCCGGACAGCCGCTGCAGCAGGTTCAGCGCGAGGCGCTCGCCGGTCAGGATGCTGTGCGTAGCGCCCTCGACGACCGCGAGCACGGTGCCGCGCTCGACGGGATCGCCGTCATGCGCGCGCGACTCGATCGCAAGCGAAGGATCGATCACGCCGAAGACGAGCCGCATGAGCGGCATGCCCGCCAGCACGCCCGCTTCCTTGGCGTGAATAATGCCCTTCGAACGGTGTCCGGCCGGCACCGTCGACATCGTGCTCACGTCCCCGCTGCCGATATCCTCGGCCAGCCAGGCCCTAAGCTGCGCCTTGACGGCGTCGACCGCGGGTCCCGCGATCTCCCAGTCCTTTTCCGATTCAAACATCGCCTATGAACTCCTCTCCGATGCCCCGTTCTCTGTGCATCAGCGTGTGCTTGCGCCAGAAAAGATCGTCCTTGTCCGGGAAGTCCTCCCGGTAATGCGCTCCGCGGCTCTCTTCCCGCATGAGTGCCGCCTCCATCATCAACGTCGCGCAGGTGAGCAGGTTCGCGTACTCGAATTCCTCGCGCGTCGTCATCTCCGTCTGGTACAGCGGCGACTGGCGGCGCAGCTCTTCGAGCCCCTTGGTCAGGCCGTGGGCCTCCCGCCTGAGACCGGCGAAGCGCACCATCAGCTTCTGCAGCTTAAGGCGACGTTCCGCCATCTTGCCTGCAGGCGCGCCGATCCGTTCGGATGCGTAACCGGTACGCGCCTCGATCGCAAGCGGCGGCAGCGAGCGGATCCGCTCGACGATGCGGCGGCCGAACACGATCGCTTCGGACAGCGAGTTGCTCGCCAGCCGGTTCGCGCCATGCACGCCCGTCGACGATACCTCGCCGCAGGCGAACAGACGGGGAATGCTCGATTCGCCGTTCATATCCGTGCGGACGCCTCCCATCATATAATGGGCAGCCGGCGCCACCGGAATCCAGTCCGTCGTCATGTCCAGGCCGTAATTCAGGCAAAACTCGTAAATATTCGGGAACCGGTGCTTGATCAGGTCCGGCGTCTCGTGGGTAATATCGATATAAACGTAAGTCGACTTGGTCAGCTCCATCTCGCTCACGATCGCCCGCGCCACGATGTCGCGAGGCGCCAGCTCGAGCTGCGGATGATACTTGTCCATGAAGCGCTCGCCGCGGATATTGCGCAAGACGGCGCCTTCGCCGCGCACTGCCTCCGAGATCAGGAAACGCGGCGCGCCCGGGTAGCACAACGATGTCGGGTGAAATTGGTTGAACTCCATGTCGCGGATGACCGCGCCGGCGCGATAAGCCATCGCGATCCCGTCACCCGTCGCCACCTCGGGATTCGTCGTATAGCGATACAGCTGCCCGGTACCTCCCGAACAGAGGATGGTCGCCGCTCCCCGCACGATTACGCGCGAGCCGTCAGGCTTCAGCACGAGCGCGCCGACGCACTCGCCTTCCTCGGTCAACAGATCGAGCACGAAGTGGTCGTCCCAGACCTCGATATCGGGCACGCTCTGCACCTTATCCGCGAGCGCGCGAACGATCTCGTAGCCTGTCGCATCGCCGTTGGCGTGCAGGATGCGGCGCTGGCTATGCGCCCCTTCCTTGGTCAGGGCGAGGTGTCCGTCTTCCTCGTCGAAGTGCGTGCCGTACTCGATCAGCTCCTGAACGCAATCCGGGCCTTCGTGCACCAGCACGTCCACGGCCCCGGGGTCGCATAGGCCCGCGCCTGCGATCAACGTATCCTGGCGGTGGAATTCCGGCGAATCGTCTTCAGAGATGACGGCCGCGATGCCGCCCTGCGCATAACGCGTGTTGCTGTCGAACAGCGACTTTTTCGTGATCATGAGGACGCGACGGTCCTTGGCCGCCTGAAGCGCCGTGAAAAGGCCCGCGATCCCGGCTCCGATAATGATCATGTCCGTCTGTACGGTCTCAAGCTCCGCCGGATCGAAATCGACGATATAACGTGGTATCATGGCCCTCTGCGACTCCCCGCCTGAAGTTATTGGTCTCTCTCGGTTACTTGACGAGCAGCATGCGCTCGAGCGACAGGCGCGCCTTGTCGGCGACGTCTTGCGGCACGTGGATCTGCGGCTGCATCGTTTCGAGCGCCTTGACGACTTTCTTCAGGTTGTTGACCTTCATATTCGGACAGACGAGGAACTTGCTCGCAAAATGGAACGTCTTGTCCGGGCTGTCCACCCGCAGCTGGTATCCCGTACCGTCCTCGGTGCCGACGATGAACTCCTTGTGGCTCGACTCGCGGCAATACTTCAGAATGCCTGTCGTGCTGCCGACGAAGTCGGCCAGCTCGACGACTTCGGGACGGCATTCCGGGTGTACGACGAACTGTGCGTTCGGATACTTCGCCCGCATCTCGTATACGTCTTTGACCGTCAGCATGTCATGCGTGTTGCAGTAGCCTTCCCAGATGATCATCTTCTTGTCCGTGTGCTGCTGCACGTAGTGGCCCAAGTTTTTGTCCGGGCACCAGATGACCTCGTCGCCTTCGACCGAATTGACGACATTGACCGCGTTCGCCGACGTGCAGCAGATGTCAGTCTCGGCCTTCACGTCCGCGGACGAGTTGATGTAGGTCACGACCGTGGCGTTGGGGTGCTTAGCCTTCAGCTCCCGCAGGCCGATCGGATTGACCATATCCGCCATCGGACAGCCCGCGCGCTCGTCGGGGACGAGCACGGTCTTGTGCGGCGCGAGAATCTTCGCGCTTTCGCCCATGAAGTGCACGCCGCAAAACACGATGACGTCCGCGTCGGTCTGCGCGGCCTTCTGGGCGAGCAGGAACGAGTCTCCGCGGAAGTCGGCCACCTCTTGAATCTCGTCGCGCTGGTAATAATGAGCCAGAATGATGGCATTGCGTTCCTTTTTCAACTGCGCCAGGCGCTCGCGCAGCTCGCGGTTCTGCTCCGCTTTGCGTTCAAGGGCTAAAGCTTCCATGGTGAGTCTCCTCCTGCGGCGTTTACGCCTGGGTATGATTAATTGTGAAAATAAGCACAAATTAGGCCGCTTAACAAAAACGGGTTGCCAAATTTCGCAACCAACGTCAGTGAGTCAACAATAAATTTACACTTGCCAGGGGGCACTGTCAATGAATGTTCACAGATTTCCGCAAGAAGTTTTCCGCGTAATTATCGGCTTTCCCGGGCGCGGGAAACAAGCGGGAACACGCGTTCCTCCGCGCCTTCTACGCTGTCGGCCGTAAAAATCCTGCGTTATAAGCATTCGTCGGTTTGCAAGCGCATTCATTTGTCCATTTCCGCAACCTGGTTCCTTTTTTTGTCTGGAACGGAACCTATTGGCCCGTAGCGGTGTCTAATCGATGGAGGTGTTGCGAACTTGGAAGAAACCCACTGGTCCTATGCTGAGAATATGGACGCCGGCGGGCTTCGCGAGCTGATGCGGCTATACGGTTCAGAGGTTTGGAACCTGGCCTTCGTGCTGACCAAGCGCAGAGATCTGGCAGACGATGTATCCCAGGATGTATTCTTCGCCGCCTACCGGAAGATCGATACGTTCCGCGGCGCTTCCTCCGTTCGCACCTGGCTGCTGTCGATTACGCGAAACGTACGGGACCCCGGATACGCTGTTGTTGGCAGACGATCAGGTATGGATGCTCATGCAAAGGTACATCAATCCAGGCGGCGAATGGGCAGCGTACGATAGGCTTAGCGGACAAGCAAGTACTGAGCGAGCGATTGTGCAAGCGGATCGGATCACGGACCGGATATACGAGCGAAGCCGTTTTAACATCGACGGTCTCGACTATCTCGGTTGGGCGCAAAAGTTCCTTGTACTGTCCTCCGGGACGCTTTTCTATGACGGAGTTTCTGGAACAAAGGGGTTCATACAATCCATGTCACCGCAGTCTTTAACACTGTCCGGTTACCAGTACGCTTATCCGAGTGTAATAAAGCTATCCGCTTCGATTGTGTTTACAAAGGACGATCAAGCTTATGCTACGCCCGATGAAGTTAAAGTCGGTCTGACGCAAGACGAAGTCATCGCCAAGCTTGGTCTTCCTAACGCACGTACGGAAACAGCCTGGAGTTATCGAGTTGGCGATGGCCTTCGCTTCCAGCTGCTGTTCGAAGACGGCAGGGTGCGTTTTATCTCGCTGATCAAGACTGACTAGAGGCATTTAGGATCAACACAGCCGCCAGCCCGACGCACAAGCAAAAACCCGCGATCCAGCTGCAGTAGCAGCTGATTCGCGGGTTTAATTGTATAACAGTTACTTCGGCTCATTGTCCTCGTCATTCCGTTGATCCGGATTCGGAGGGGTCTGATTGGCATTCGTCTCTTCGTCGCGCGGGGTGATGCGGACGCGGACGTTGCCGCCAAGCGTGTCGATGGTCGGCTCAACGCCGGTCGGCTCGCTGCCGGAATCGCCGCCGTCGCCATCGTTCGCGGCGTTGATGTCGCCCTTCTCGATGAGCGCTTTGATCTGCTCCAACTCGAGCGTCTCTTGCGAGAGCAGCGTATTGGCGAGCAGATGAACCTCGGCGCTCTTCTCGGTGAGCAGCTTCTTGGCGCGATCGTAACAAGACTGGATGATCGTCTGCATCTCTTGGTCGATCTCGTACGCGATCGCATCCGAGTAGTTCTGCTCGTGACCGATATCGCGGCCAAGGAATACTTGGCCTTGGGTCGCGCCGAACTGCATCGGCCCAAGCTTGTCGCTCATGCCGTATTCCATGATCATGCTGCGCACGATGCCCGTCGCTTGCTTGAAGTCGCTGTAAGCGCCGGTGCCGATCTCGCCGATGAACAATTCCTCGGCGACGCGGCCTGCAAGCAGGCCTGTGACCTTATCCAGCAGCTCTTGCTTCGTGACCAGCATGCGGTCTTCCTTCGGCAGCATGATGACATAGCCGCCCGCGCGCCCGCGCGGAATGATCGTCACCTTGTGCACCATGTCGGCGTGCTCCAGGAAGAAGCCGACGATCGTGTGGCCGGACTCGTGATAAGCGACGATACGCTTCTCGCGCTCGCTGATGACACGGCTCTTCTTCTCCGTACCAACGATAACGCGGTCGATCGCTTCGTCGACCTCTTGCATCGCGATGTCCTTCTTGTTCTTGCGCGCTGCGAGGAGGGCCGCTTCGTTAAGCAGGTTCTCCAGATCGGCGCCGGTGAAGCCGGTCGTCCGCTTGGCGATCGTGCCCAGCCTTACGTCCTTGTTCAGCGGCTTGTTGCGCGCGTGAACCTTGAGCACCGCCTCGCGGCCCTTGACGTCCGGACGGTCGACCGTAATCTGACGGTCGAAGCGGCCCGGGCGCAGCAGCGCGGGGTCGAGAATGTCGGGACGGTTGGTCGCTGCGACGATGATGATGCCTTCGTTCGCGCCGAAACCGTCCATTTCCACGAGCAACTGGTTAAGGGTCTGCTCGCGCTCGTCGTGTCCGCCGCCGAGACCTGCGCCACGCTGACGGCCGACGGCGTCGATCTCGTCGATGAAGATGATACAAGGCGCGTTCTTCTTCGCATTTTCGAACAGGTCGCGGACGCGGGATGCGCCGACGCCGACGAACATTTCGACGAAGTCCGAACCCGAGATGCTGAAGAACGGCACGCCGGCTTCGCCCGCTACGGCGCGAGCCAGCAACGTCTTACCGGTACCCGGAGGGCCTACGAGCAGGACGCCCTTCGGAATGCGAGCGCCCAGCGCCGCGAACTTGCGGGGATCCTTCAGGAATTCGACGACCTCGACGAGCTCCTGCTTCTCTTCGTCCGCACCAGCTACGTCCTCGAACGTCACGCGCTTTTTCTCTTCATTATAGAGACGGGCCTTGCTCTTGCCGAAATTCATCACCTTGCCGCCGCCGCCCTGCGCCTGATTAATCAGGAAGAAGAACAGGATGAACATAATGACGAACGGTATGATGGAGGTGAGGAACGTCAGCCAGAAGCTCTCGCCCTGCATCGCCTTGTTCTTAAGTTCGAAGCCTTGCTCCACCGCCGCGGCGTTGATCGTCTCGGCGTCGCGCTCGGTCTGAATCCGAGTCGAGAATGCTTCGCTCTTGTGGCCTTCAGGCGCCATGTCTTTCTTGAAATGGCCGGTCAGCAGATAGGTACCGCGGTTGACCTGCATCTCGAGGTCCTGAATGGTCTTCGACTGGATCGCAGTCATGAGCTGGTTGTAGGTGAGCGGCTCGGTCGTCGTATTCTTGCCGATAAAGAATTGAACGATGCCGACGGTCACCAAAAATATAAGCAAATAAAATCCCGTATTCCGGATAAACCGATTCATCCCTGACCTCCTCCCGACACGCTTTCATCATTTTACCATAGCCTGTCTCGGTATCTCAATAAAACGCGCGGCTGCGCGGAAAAACCATCGGAAGGCTGCAGTACTCAGCGGTTCGAGTAAATTTCTTCTTTTAGAATACCTACATATGGGAGATTACGGTAGTGCTCGGCATAGTCGAGACCGTAACCGACGACAAAAGCATCGGGAATGCTGAATCCGGTATAATCGGCGTTCAGGTCGACGGTGCGGCGGCCCGGCTTGTCGAAAAGCGCGACGACCCGGACGGACTTGGCATTGCGCCGCTCAAGCACGTCTATCAGATAGCTGAGCGTGAGGCCGCTGTCGATAATGTCCTCGACGATCAAGATATCGCGTCCTTCGACCGAATTGTCCAGATCCTTGACGATGCGGACTTCGCCGCTGGAGCGGGTCGAGTTGCCGTAGCTCGATACGGCCATGAAGTCCAGCTCGATCGGAATCGTAATGTTCTTGGACAGATCGGCCATAAAAATAAAGGCGCCCTTCAACACGCAGATTACCAGTGGGTTGCGCCCCTCGTAATCGCGGCTGACGGCGGCTCCCAGTTCCCGTACCTTCGATTGGATCTGCTCTTCCGAGTAAAGTACTTCTTGAATGTCATTCTGCAACGATGGGACCTCCCGGGCCGATATTAAACGGTATGATGGCTTGACTCCGAACATGTCACGCGGATGGCAGCTCCTGCTCCCGAGTTCGGTACGGCATGTCGCGAGCGCCTAAGGCCAGGCATCCACAGGATACGGCCGGCGCCGTCGACGAGCAGCGGCTTCAGGTGACGCAGGCTGCGGGGAACCTTGGCGTCGACGAGTATATCTTGCACCTTCTTGGAGCCGTTTAGTCCCAATGGCTCCATCCGGTCTCCCGGCCTCCGGCTGCGCACCGCAAGCGGCATCGCAAGCTCCGCCTCGTCAAAAAAGGCCTCCCAGCGGGAGCCCGGCGAAGGGTCGCAGATCCCGGCCTCCCGGCTTATCCGGAATACAAGGCCGCACTCCGGCACCGCCATCTCGAGCCGCTCGGAACGCGCGGGGAGCTCCGCGACGGTATAGGCATAACCGGCTTGCTCGTCCGGCACGGGTCCTATGTACGCATAGCCATACTCCCGAAGCAGCACAAGTCCGCCCCCGATGTCGAAGCGGGCGACGTCCGGCCGCTCGGCCGTCAGTATCGCCACGATCTCTTCCACCTGCTCGAATCGAGCCTGGGCATGCGGTCCTGCAAGACCATTTAATATTAGTTTAATCATTCTGCGTTGTAAAGCAAGGTGAAGCCCCCGAACTTGGCCTATGTCGAGCCGCCATCCCCCGTCCGATCGTCTGGCCCCCGCGGCCAGCGCGCGTCGGGCTTCGGCTTCCATATATTCGTCGTCCGCCGATGCAAGCTCGGACAGGCGAGCCAACCCGGCGCGCAGGTCCGGATTGTATCGTTCGAGATAGGGAAGCGCTTCGAGCCTGATTGCGTTCCGGACATATTGCGTCTTGCCGTTGCTGCTGTCCGTCGCGAACGGCACGCCGTGCCGCTCGTTGTACGAGAGCAGCTCGCTTTTGGTTATACGCAGCAGGGGGCGTATGAGTTCCAACTCTTGCTCGGAACGCCGAATGGGAATTCCCGCCAGCCCGGTCACGCCGCTCCCCCGCAGCATCCGCATGAGCACCGTCTCGGCCTGGTCGTCCGCGTGATGGGCGACCGCGATCGTCTTGGCGCCATGCCGGCGCGCGGCGTCGCGCAGGAACGCGTACCGCCGTTCCCGGGAGGCTGCCTGAGAATTCATGCCCGTCGCTTCGATATAAGCGGGCATATCGATCTCTGCCAGCTCGAACGGGATCCCCCATGCGGCTGCGGTCTCGCGTACGAGCGCGGCTTCGGCATCGGACTCCTTGCCGCGGAACCCATGATTGACATGCGCCGCGATGACGAACCAACCGTCCCGTTCTGCCGAAGCTTGCAGCAAATGAAGCAACGCCATCGAGTCCGGCCCGCCGGAGACGCCCGCTAGGACGCGGGCGCCGGGACCGATGCCGAACGTATCTGTCAGCAACCGCGCGATCCGTACGGCCAACTCGTCTTGCGCCTCCACTCGTACTTCCCCCAATTCCCGTTCTATTGAAGCAGCCAGAATGCGGCGGCGGATACGCAAAGCAGCAACGAGGCTGCAAACAAGCCCGCCATCCATCCCGGCACCTTGCCGCGGCTCATGCGGACGGCCTCTTCCGCTGCTGCGCGCATGCGATTACGCCAATGATCGGACGCCTCGCGGGCATCCTTGAACTTGCCGTACAGCGCCAGTTCCATCCAGCTCTCCATCTTCCTGAGCTCGGCATGGCTGCGGACCAGCGCCATCAGCTCGCGCGGATGGCGATTCTGCGGCAGAAGCATCTTGGTCATATGCAGCAGGCGCTTGCCGTCGAGCGCGTGTATCCACAGCACGGCCACGGAAAAAACGTCGTAGGACGGATCCGCCGTCCGGCTGCCCGCCGACCAATAGCCCCGGTCGTACACTTCCGTGAACTGGCGTACCGAACGTCCCATCGCCGTCATGCCGCCGTAATCGACGAGCGACACCCGCCCGTAATCGGTGACGAGGATATTGTCGCTTTTCACGTCTCCGAACGCCCACCCAGCCGTGTGCAGCTCCGCTAGCCGGTTCAGCAGACGATAACCGACGACGCCGTACCAGGCGCCGCCATGCTCGGCCAGGTAGGTCTTCACGGGCACGCCCGGTACGTACTGCATGACATAAAACGGCAGGACTCTGCCCTGCCACTCCGCATCGTCCACATCCAGCAGAAAAGGCGGACGCTTCCGCTCCCGCTGATCCAGCGAGGCGAGCACGTTCGCTTCTGCTTGAAGGTCTTCGAGCTGCATGCCGATCTTCAGCGCGTAGGTCCGCAATCCGCTGACTGCCATATAAACTTGCCCGTTCGCTCCGACCCCGAGCATGCGCTCCAGCCGGTATGAACGTCCGTTCCACTTGCCGCGCAGTACCGTTCCGGCCGGCACGCGCGCGTCAGACGACGTAGTCACTCCGCATCCCGTCCGTATCGTCGCGCCTCGCCGGCGCGGTGTGCTGCGGTTCTGTTTCCAGTTTACCACAAGTTTCCCGGAAAAACTCCACAACGCGCAAAAGCGCGGGACCCGTCGGCGTCGTCCCTTTCATGCTGATGCGCCCGAAAATCTGGCCGATGCGGTCTGCGCGGTCCGTCCAGTCCAAGTCGAGCAGGCAAGCCTCATGCGAGCGCTCTCCGGGAAAATGGAACACCGCGACCGCGCTCTCGCCGCGTCTGGCCTGCAGGCTCAGCGCCAGATCCCGCACGGCCTCCTCGACAGCCCTCATTTTCGGCTTCATGCTCGCGCTGGCGTCGATCAGGAGCGCGACGCGCAGCTCCGCCGTTTCGCCCAGATCCTCCATGACGCGCACGATCTCCGCCCGCTTGTCCGGGGGCAGCTCCGCCGCGGACTCGACGCCGAAAATCTGCCGCAGCTCCCGGTTGACCTCGCCGCGAATCGTGCCTTGCACCGTCTGCCGCGTCATCATCTGCACTGTGCGGGACAGCAGCGCCGGCGACACGATCCGGCTCATGCCGCCTCCCGCGCGCGCAATCTCCGCGATCTCGAGCGCCCCCTGCTCGCCGATGCCTCCGTCGTCCACGATGCCGACGACATTGACGGAGATGCCCTCCGCCTGCGCGATCGACGCCGCGATGGCCGGGCTGTCCCCGACATTCGAGCAGCCGTCCGTAATCAGCAGGATTTGTCTCATGCGCCTCACTCCTTCTATCGCTATCATTCTAGCTACAGTGTCGCCAGATAACGCGAGATTTAATCCGGGTGCGGTACATGCTCCCTCACTAGCATGGAATATGCCGCTATTGCTGCGCTGGATGGGTCTTCGCCCAACCTTAAGGAACCTACGTGCCGCTATTTGCCTCGCACACACACTCTCGCTTTAATGAGATAGCGATCCACATACGGTTGGAATGCCCGGCAGCGTCGAACAAAAAGAGAGACCCTCGCAAGGATCTCTCTCAATAAGCGTTGCTGCCTGCCTAGCTAATTATCGTCTTCCGATCCGGTCGATCTGGCGCACGTCCGCGAGCAGCGGCTCGATCCGCTTCGCGGCGGTCTCCGCACGCGCGCGCAGGTCCTGCACCTTGGTCATCAGATCGAGCTGGATGAACTGAACCCGCTTTTTGGCGGCGCCGATGAATACTTGGTCGGCGGGGATGGACGCGGGCATCGCATTCAGCTTGTCGAGGATCGCCTGCGCCTGCTGCCGCGTCTCCTGCTCCATCGCCCGGCCCTGCGCCGCGGCGTTGGAAAGACCGGAGAGCGCGAGCTGCGCCGCTTTTTGATAGGTGTCCAGGATGTCGTCATAGGCCGCGGCAGCCTTGGGATCGCGCGCGATCTCCAGAATGGCTACGGGGTTGCGGATGCCCTCGAACGGATCGGCCGGGAACTGAGCGACCGCATCGAGCAGCTGTCCGGTCTCCCTCAGATAGGCATCGACGTTCAGGCGCGCGTTCTCGATCTCTTGCTCGATCGGCTCCATTTTGCCGACCGCGTATAGAATTTGAGCGAGATATTGCGCGTGCACTTTGTGATAGTCGAAAAAATGATTGGCGTTCGGACTCTCGGCAATCAGGTTCACCAGCTGCTTGAGCAGAAAGTTGCCGCCCTCTCGCGCCGCGAACAGCTTATATTGGTCATAAACGGCCTTCGCGGAGCGCAGGAGCGACTTTTCCTCCAGCACCTTTTCCTCGTTGCGCTTGATCTTAAGTGCGTCTCCCATCGCGGACCCGCCTTATCTGGAGCCGGCGGACACGAGGGAGGAGCTGCCCGTGCCGGCGTCTTCCTGGTCCTCCTGAGCGACCGGGGCCGGATTGAGCAGCGCATAGATCTGCGCAGCGGCCTGGTCCTTGTCGGTAAGGATCTGGACCGCGAGCCGCTTCATCTCGACTTCGGCTTCGAGCAGGGAATTGCGCAGCTCCTTCTCGCGGACCGACTCCGTCTGCAGGTTGCGGGAATAGCTGTCCAGCGCCTCGCCCTGGCCGAGCAGCGCTTCGACGACGATGCCGTCCGTCCGCAGCACATGGCGGCCCGCCGCCAGGATGATGCCCGGCACCGAGATCGAGGTTCCCGTCGAATCGTCGTGATAGACCGACGTATAGTCCTTTTTGACGCGCAAGTAATTCGAAGACGGAATGACGTTGCCGTCCTCGTCCTTGAACGGCTGTTCCTCCACGAACCGGTGATGCTTATCCTGATAGTCGAAAATATTGGCAAGCTGATATATGATGGCGTTGCGCACCTCCGTGCGTTTGTCGGGCACGATCATCTCTTCGAGCAGCGCGTCAAGCTGCGGCAGCGTGACTTCGCGGTACACCTTCTCCTCTTTGCCGTTGACCGTGTCGATCGTGAAATAGCCGATGCGCACGTCCACGAGATGGAGCAGCGTGATAAACTCCTGGTTCATCTGGCGGAAAACGAAGTTAAGCGTGCGGCTGACGTTGATATTCTCGATCTCGCGAACGATCGTCGACTCCTCGCCTGTCGTGCTCTTATCCTCGTAGGTCGTGTTGATCTGCACGTCGCGTCTGGCCGAGGCCTTGGCCACGTGCTTTTGCGTGTTGTTGGAAACGTTCTTGGCGAACTGCTCTCTCGCCGCGTTGGAACCGCCGCTCATGCTGGCGCTCACCTTGGCGCTGCCCCAGCCCCAGCTCGCTCCCGCTTCGGCCGCTACCTTGTACTCGTTGCTTTCCTCGTAATTCTTCTGATCCGCCTGCTCCTTGGCGATCGACTGCTCGAACTCTTCGGAGATGTCGTCCGTCACGGAGTCGAGAATCGTCGCAGCGCTCTTCATGGTCGACTCGCTCTGCGCATAGGAGCGGATGCTGATCTTGCTCTTCTCGCCCGGCAGCAGGGAGAATGTCTTGATCGTCCGGCCGGCGCCGTAGTTCGCCAAGTAGGACGACAGCCGGTACGACTCGACGAGGATGATGCGCTTGAGCCGCGAGTTGACCTCCGGCGTGATCGTGACGTTCACGGCGATCGTCGTCTCGACGAGATTGCCCGCATTGTCGTAAGCGCGCGCGGTGATCGTATGCTTGCCGCCTTCGTTCAGGGTGAGCGTGCCTTTCCAGGTCGACCAGTCGCCGGGCGACTTCTCCGCGGCGCGCACGCCGACCGGGCTCAAATCGAGCGCCAGCTCAACATACGCGATACCGCCGGCGTCAGCCGCCGTACCCGTCACCTGAATAACGGCTCCTTGCGAATACGGGCCCGATACCTGGGCGTTGTTGGCCGGCGTGGCGATGCTCACGGTAGGCGGCGAGGCGTCGACCAGCAGCGTGATGCTGTGCGTGCCGGTATTGCCCGCCGCATCGACGGCTTTGGCGACGATCGTATGGCTGCCGCCGGTGAGCGTGACCGTCTTCTTCCAGTTGGCATAGCCGTTCGCGCTCTCGGCCAGCTGCGCGGCGGTGCCGTCGACGGACAGCTCGACGCGGGCAACGCCGCGGTTGTCCCCCGCGATCCCTTCCACCGTGACGTTCACCGCGGCGCCGCCCTTGCTGCTAAGCAGCGCGCCGGCGGAAGGCGTGACGATCTTCACGGTCGGCACGACCGTGTCCGGCTCGGCGGCCAGCTGGACCGTGACGTTGATCTTGCTCGACGTCGTGAGCAGCGAGGCCGAATGCTTCGCCTTGGCCGTGATCGAGACCGGTCCCGACGTCGTAACCGTGGTCGTGTAGGACCACTGGCTGCCAGACAGCGCGGCCGCCTGAAACGCGCCGCTGCCGACCTGCACCTGCACGTAGGCGATGCTCCCTGCGCCGCTTAGGACCGAGGCCGTGCCGCGAATCTCCAGCGTCGCGCCCGTATAAGGCCCGGTGACCGTCCCGTTCGCGGCCGGAGACGCGATGCTGACCGAGAGCTCGACCGGATCCGGATCCGATCCGGGACCGGGATCCCCGGGCTCTTGCGGCTCGCGCGGCAGCATCGAAGGGACGTAACCGTCCGTTTCTCCCGTACCGCCGCCTTCGGCAGCTCTCAGCAGGCTCGCCCGGGCGGACGGCGCTGCCTCCAACACCGCGTCGGTCACCGGAGTCGCCTGCGTGAATACATAAGAGAGCGCACCCGTCATTGTCTTGGTGACGTTAAACTTGCGCCCCTCCGCCTCCTGACGCTCCACCTCCTCCGGCGTGAGATTGGCGAAGCGGGTCGTCATCCGTTCCCCCGAATTCTGCTTCGCCAGGAGCAGCTCCGCGGAAGGAAGCTCGGTTGCCGCAGCCGAGGCCGGCGCTGCCGCGAGCAGTCCTTCCCTCTGCAAGCCGTGTGCCGCCGTCGGCAGGAAGTAGCCGTCGTGCAGCTGCAGGTCGATGAAGTTGCGGCCGCTGTAAGCCGTCGGTTCCGGAACATTGTAGCTTAGCACCGGCGCGACTCCGTTGGGTTGAAGCTTGATCATCGGTTCCTGGCCGGCTTTCGAGGGATTTTCGTTTGCCATTTCATTATTCATCTCCGTTTCGCTCTTTAAGGTAAAACGGCGGGTTCACCGTCCGTTATCCATCCTAATTTTGCCAATAAGCGCGGTAACAAGCTAGTGTCGCCAGTCATGTGACCGTCATGAGACCGTCATGAGACAAGAGTCTCGTCCGCGTCCCGGAAGTCCCCTCGAGGCCTGTCGAAGGGAAGCCGGGATTGTCGGGGAAACGAAGAACCCTCGCGTTCCGGCCGCCGATCGCTCGACTTGCCGAATCGCAAGGGTCTCGTCTCCTAACTTAAAAGCCCTGCTCTGCCGCGTACTTGCCCCAATGCGGGCGGCGGCCGTCCACATCTACGATGCCGTACTCGTCGGACAAGCCCCAAGACGTAAAGACGCCGCCGGTCTTGGCGTGCAGCTGCGGGTCCGCAACCAACGCGGCGATGCCTTTCGCCGCGTAGTAAGGCGTCTCCGATTGCAGGAAATGCGGCTCCTGCGCCGCGCCGTCGCGCCAGTTGGCTTCGGTGACGCCGAAGTGATCGAGCATTTCCTCCGAGCGGAGGAAGCCGGGCGTGACCGCCAGCGCCGTGACGCCGTGCGGCTTGAGGTCGACGGCCATCCCCTGCGCCAGATGGATGGCGGAAATCTTGGTCAGGCTGTAATAAAGACTGCCGCGGTACCGGTAATCCCAGCCGTCGGTAATCTCCATCATGACGCCTCGCTTCCCTGCGACCAGCAGCGGAGCGGCGTACCGCGCGGTGATCAGATGCGACCAGACCGCTCTTTTTTGCATGGCCAATCCTTTCTCCAGATCGTGCTCCCAGAAAGGGACGCCCCACTGCGTAAGCGACTCCCCGCCCCAGATGTCGTTGACCGCGATATCGAGCCTGCCGCCCTGCTCGTCCGCGATCCGCTCGAAGAGCGCGCGGACTTGCGCCTCCTCCGTATGATCGGTCCGTACCGCGATGCCGCGGCCGCCCGCGCCGCTCACCATTTCCGCCGTCTCGTCGACGGTCTCCTTCCGCCCGATGTCGGACAAGCTGCCGCGCACGCTGCGCCCCGTGCAGTAGACCGTCGCCCCCTCGGCGCCAAGCGTCACGGCGATGGCTCTCCCCAATCCCCGCGTCGCCCCCGCCACGACCGCGATCTGTCCTTCCAGCCTTTTGTCGTTCATCCGGATCAGCCTCCCTTTACTCACGTTCGCTCACATTGTAGCGGGGTATTCAAGACATCCTTTGTCATATATAACTGTTAAAATGACAAAGAACCCTCTCGCGAAGGAGAAGATGACGATGAGAGCCGATCGGCTGCTTTATATTCTGCAATGCCTTCAAACGCAGCGTCTCGTGAGCGCGCGCGAGCTGGCTGCGAAGCTCGAGATATCCGAGCGCACTGTTCATCGGGATATGGAGGCGCTCGCCCAAGCGGGATTTCCCGTCTATGCGGAACGCGGGCCGCGCGGCGGCTGGATGCTGCCGGAAGGCTACCGGACGCGGTTAACGGGCCTGACGACGGACGAGATCGCGGGGTTGACGGTGCTCCAATCGTCGAGCGCGGTCAGCGACTTGAACCTGTCGGCGCCGACGGAAAACGCGATCGCGAAACTGGCTGCGGCACTGGCCGGGCCGGCGCGCGACGAAGCGGCGTATGTACGCAAGCATCTGCACGTGGACGGCGCGGGTTGGCATGACGCCAGAGAACCCGCGCCTTATCTGGGACTTGTGCAGCAAGCGGTATGGGAGAAGCGCAAAATGCGCATCCGTTATCCGTCCGGCGAGCAGACGGACGGCGCCGTGAGCGTGGTAATGCCGTGGGGACTCGTCGCCAAGCGGCATACCTGGTACTTCGCGGCGGTCAAAGATCGTCGTGAGCCGGAGGGGAAACCGGCTGCGGGGAGGAATGCTGAAAGCAGCGATGCCGCGGCAACCGAAGGTGCCGGGGCTGATTCGACGGGAGGAAACGCAGCGAACGACATTATGTACCGCCACCCAGACGATCGCGCAGCATCTACACTGCCCGAGCCCCGTACTTACCGCGTCTCCAGGCTCGCTGCAGTCGAGCTGCTGGAGGAGCGGTTCGAGGTGCCGGACGGGTTCGATCTGGCGCTATGGTGGGAGCGGTCGATGGCGCAGTTTCGCCGCGAGCTGCCTGTCTATCCGGTGCGCTTACTTGTCCGCGAGGAGGCCTGGACCCGATTCTCGCGGGAAATCTATGTCCGTATCCAAACTTGCGCCGACGCTGCGGACGGGTGGAAAACGGCCGATGCCGATTTTCACACGCTCGAATCCGCCCTCGGCATTCTCCTCGGGTACGGCGCTTCGATCCGGGTGCTGTCGCCCCGGGCGCTCGCCCGCTCGGTCTTCTCCGAAGCAAAAGCTCTCCTGGCGCTATACGAAGGGCCGGACTCGGCTCCCCAGGACCAGGGCCATATATAAGTCATCTGACGCGGCGCAAGGCCGCTGCTGTTCATCATCACCGATTGCTTGTTATCGTAGAGCCAGAAAACTTGACTCACCTCCGTGCGCTAACGCCGGCATGGCATGCGCTGATTCGTATATTTATAGGAACCCCTGGCGGGGAGCAAGGTAAATGCGCAGGCGGGCGATGAATGGTCGTACTGCCCGCGGATAATTGCTGCATCGTCACGTCAGATTGCCTGCCGACTCAATTGTTCCTGCCTCTGGCGGCCCCGTCGTGCTCACTTCCGTCTCTTGCCGATCCACGTCCCTGCGGCGGCGGTCCGAAAGCAGTCGCCCCTGCACGGCTGCCGCCTTCAACCGCGCGAGCTGGCGCGTATTCGGCATTCTGCGCTGGCGGAGCGCCTTCATGCGATGAGCGTCCATCGGATAGGAGAGATCTCGCTGCGCTTTCCGAGGTCCGATTCGCGCCTGATCGCTACCCGCGGCGTCCTGCGCTTCCGCGCCTCGATCCGCGACCTGCACATTCGCTGCCTGCTCGTTCGCTTCCTGTCCGTTCGCTGCCTGAATCGCCCGTACAAGATGGAGACCGGCCCGATGCTGGCGATCCGCCAGGCTGCGCTTGGGCTGCATCGGCAGCGCTTGCCCGGCGATCGATGGAGACAGACCCGGCGATGGCCGCACCGCCGCTGCCTCCAGCCGCTTTACGGCCAGATAGACTTGCTCCGCGATCGCCTCGATCCGTTCGTCGGTCAGCGTGCGGGTATCTCTGCCGAGCATCGTCCCGTCTCCGAGCCTCACCTTATTACCCCCGCCAAGCTTGCTCTGAATCCGCAGCACCATTCGAATCGCTCCCTCTCTTATTTTTGAAAATAACATCGCTTTAGCTCACCGTCCTTGGCCGTTCGAACCTGGATGCGCCCGTCCAGCGGAAGGACGCCCATTCGGGCTGATGCTTGCTGATGCGGGTGACGACGACCGTCATATCGTCCTTGACGCCGCCGCCCGGATGCTGCCTGAGCGCGATGTCGAGCAGCTCGTCCGCGATCTCCTGCGGATCCTCCGTCTCGATCTCCTGGAGCACCCGCTTCATCCATAGCTCCTTGTTCATCGCATGCACGGCGTGCCCCGGCGAATCGAGAATGCCGTCCGTCATCATGACCAGCGTGTCGCCCGGCTGCAGCTGGACCCGCAGCACGTCGATCTCGATGTCCTGCAGGATCCCGATCGGCAGATTGCCCGCGGCGATGGGGATGACCTCCCGGCCGCGCTTGATGAAGCTCGGCGTGGAGCCGATCTTCAGCATCGTCGCGCCGGCGCTGTACAGATCGATGAGCGCCAGGTCCACGGTCGCGAACGACTCATCGGGCGAGCGCAGCATGAGCACCGAGTTGACGGATTTGATCGCGAGCCGCTCGTCGATCCCCGACTGAAGCAGCTGCTCGAGCATCGACAGCGCCGCGCTGCTCTCCATGCGGGCCCGCGCGCCGTTGCCCATGCCGTCGCTCAGCGCGACGGCATACTTGCCGCTGCCGAGCTCGATCGCGCTGAAGCTGTCGCCCGAGAGCACGTCGCCGTCCTTGGCCGCGCCAGCCATGGCGGTCTCCACCTCGTAGGCCTTCGCCGAGGCGAAGGACACTGTCGTGAACCTGTCCGGTCGATCGGAGGTTCGCTCGTTACGGACGGACACGGTCTCTCCGAGGATGTCCGACAGGAGCGGGGCGATCACCTTGCGCCCCTCGTCGAAGCCGGGCTTGAACGCATGCACGATCTCGATCTCGATCTGCCCTTCCTCGAGGCTTACGATATCGATGTGCTGGATCGCGAGGCCGAGCTTGTCCAGCTCCTCGCGGATCTGCTCCTCCTGATGGCTCTGCTCCCTCGCCTCTCGCCTGATTTCCCTCACCAGGTCGTCCATGACCTGGGAGACGCCCGACAACTGCTCGGCGACGAGCATTCGGCTGTCCTGCAGCTGCGTCCGCCAATGCAGGTCGTGGCGGTACAGCTCATATTGGCGCTTGAGCACGTCGAGGACTTGCGGAACTTTGACGCACTGCTTGTGCAGCGGCTTCGGAATGTCGGCCGGAGAGAGACTCGGCCTTTCCTCTACGGCGGACATCAGATCGGTCATCAGCTTGTAAGTCTGGAAAAACTGCTCGTCCCAGCATGCGCCGCGCTTGTGGCAGGTCGCGCAGTTGTGCTCGTGGACGGCGTTGATGAAATGTTCGAAGTCCTGGTTCTGCCTGGCCGTCTCTCCCGCCTGCGTCATCTGCGTAAAGCTGCGGGACAGCTGGCGGAACACCTCGGAGAAGCGCTCGACCCGCGCAGCCGTGAGATCGCGAACTTTTTGCGCGTATTCTTGCTGATTGCGTGCATAATTGGAGGTGCCGGGCACATATTGTGCTATAGAGTCCGTCCAAGACTTCGGCGTGAAGGCGATCAGGACGGAAGCGGCGAGCGAAGCCCAGATCGACGCCATTGTCTCTGCCGAGCTGCCCGTGTACAGCGCGAGCACCGTCGTGCCGAGCAGGAGGCCGAACACGGCGGCCGCCTTGCCTCCTTCCCGGAGAAGGCCCGCCAGCAAGCCGCCGAAGGCGAGCAGGCTGATCTGCGGCACGGATGCGAGGTCGGACAGGCTGAGGATGATGCCCGCGACGACGCCGGCGGACGTCCCGAGCGCCGGTCCCGCCGACAGCGCGAACAGCAGGACGATATACCGCGTGAACACGGCGCACAAGGCGACGCCGTAGATCGTCCAGCCCGTTAGCCCCGTCATGACCGAGGCGAGCAGGATCATGAGGCCGATCCACTCTTCGTGCCGCAGTCTGGCAGCCTTCGAGGTTTTGGCCAGCAGCGGCATCGCATGCACGAAGAGCAGCGTGAGCACGAGGGACAATCCGGCCTCGACGCCCGTCAGCAGATACGGCAGCCAGCCTCCGTCGTCCTGCATGACGGTGCCGAACAATCCGACCAGCAGACAGGAAGCGAGGACGACGATCGGCGCATGGGACAGGTCTGCGCGTTCATACGCTTCCAAGCCGCGATACAATAGATAGATGACGCCGATCTGCGCAGCGATGGCAGCCGGCTCCGGGGCCTGCGCCCAGAAGCTCCCCGCGATCAGCCCAATCGCCGCCCACCAGGCATGCTCCCTGCGCATATAAAGCGTGACGCCGTAGTAAGCCGCCGCAAAAGGCGCAATCCCTTCCAGCATAGAGGCGCGGCCGAGCAGGAATCCGAGAAGCGCGACCGCCAGCAGCCATAAGCCCTTTTTCCTTTCCAGCGACGTGCCCCATATCCTTCGCTCCTTCGCGGCGCCCGAGTGGCCGACCGCGGCCAATGCGCCTCCTCCCGTCATTGCCGGCCCGTCCTTCCTGCCGAACCACTGCTTTCCTCTGCTCTTCCCGCTTGCTTTACGCTTGTTCGATGCTGCCGCGCCCGCGTCTTGCCCGGACCGGGGAACGAACGGAATGACGGATGGCTTGTCCATGTCTGGCACCTGCTTTCCTATGTTCGATCGCGTGAATGTTTTTAATTATAGAAGGGCGCATTCAGGAAGTTTGTCAGACCGCGTTGGCGAACGAAAAGTTTTTTCCGACAGATCCCACGTCCGAGAAGGGCGCTTGGCGCGGTTCAGGTTTATGGCGTCGCGATGCGGTTTATCCTGTTGTTTTCCGCTTAGCGCCTTCTGCAAAACGTTTAAAACCGCCGCTATCCGACGGCATATAGGAGCCGCTATGCTGACGGCATTCGAGGACCGTTTGACGTACGAACGCGAATCGCGGACGACCTGCGCCGACATGGAATTACTTTCGGGCGATATGCTATGATACGGGGGTGAAAACAGGACAAGGGGGATTATGAATAATGATTAAAAAAAGAACGCGAGTCGTCGGCGTACTGCTGCTGCTCGCTGCCGTGCTGCTGCTCGTCGCGGGCTGCGGCGCTCGCAATAATCAGAACGAATCGGGGGGCGCATCTTCCCCGGCCGCGACGGAGACGGCTTCGGCATCCGAATCGGCGGCGCCTTCATTCGATCCTTCCTCGGACAACGACCCGGTCGTCACGATCGAAATGGACAGCGGAGACAAGATCGTCATCGAGCTGTATCCCAAGGTCGCGCCGAATACCGTCAATAACTTCATCTCTCTGGTCAAAAAAGGCTTTTACGACGGCACGATCTTCCATCGCGTCATCCCCGGCTTCATGATTCAGGGCGGCGACCCGGAGGGTACAGGCGGGGGCGGACCCGGCTATACGATTAAAGGCGAATTCTCGGCAAACAACGTAGACAACCAGCTGCTGCATACGCGCGGCGTTCTCTCCATGGCACGGAGAGGCGACAGCAACGACAGCGCCGGCTCGCAGTTCTTCATTATGGCAGCGGATTATCCGTCTCTGAACGGTCAGTACGCTTCCTTCGGCAAGGTCGTGACCGGCCTGGAGACGGTGGACAAGATCGTCGCGCTGCCGACCGGAGAGCAAGACCGCCCCGTCGAGCCGCCCGTTATGAAGAAGGTCACCGTCGATACGAAGGGCGTAGATTATCCGGAGCCGGAGAAGATGGCCGAATAACGGCGCGCCGGTCAAACGCAAAAAGAAGACCTTCGGGAGAAAGCTCCCGAAGGTCTTCTTTTTGCTGCCGCCCCTCGAGCCACGCTCCGGGGTTTGTTTTGACGCTATTTGACGATGCTAACGAGAACCAAGGCGGCGCCGATCGCGATGAACGTCATGACGAAGTAGAAAAACCATCTCACGGCCGCGGGCATGGCGCTAAGATCCGCCCGGCGCGAGGGAACGCCGACGATCCGATTCATATGGTCGGTCACGTCGTTGAAGACGAGGCTCTCCTCTGCGTCCTCCCGAATAACCTCGGCCTGCGTCTCGTGCGTTCGATCTCTTTTCATCCGGATCCCTCCAATTCGCTTGCGAATAGGATGTCCTTCGTCGTTCAATGACGTCCAACCTGATTATAAGAAACAAATAAGCCGGACTCGCGAGTCCGGCTGCATATCTATATCGCGCAACACGATCCAATTCTCAGAGGGGCTCCGATCAGGAACGACGGCCGCCTCTTCCGCCACGCTTGGATTCTGTGCTCTTCTTCAGGTTGGAGATGCGTTCTTCGCTATCCTTCAGGAAGCGGGATACTTTGTCCTCGAAAGTGGCGCGGACCGGTCCTCCGGGTCTGAAGTTCCTGCCTCCGCGATCGCCTCCGCCGCCGCGAGGTCCGCGCGGGGGGTATTGCTGCTGTTGTTGCTGTTGCTGTTCGGGCGGTTTGTCGACCGCTTGCCGGATGGACAGCCCAATCTTCCCGTCTTTGTCCACGTTGATGACTTTGACGGTGACGGCATCGCCGACCTTTAGGTGGTCCTTGACGTCCTTAACGTAGCTGTCTGCAATCTCGGAGATGTGCACGAGGCCCGTAACGCCGCCGGACAAGTCCACAAACGCTCCGAAATGCGTGATACCGGTAACTTTACCCTCTAATTTGGAGCCCACTTCGATGGCCATAAAAACCGAATTTCCTCCCTGAAGAAAGTGTGCCGAGATCCTAGCGGCTTCAAACGATAAGTCCGGCTGTGCTGATTATAACCGATCTAGAAAAGTAAGGTCAACCGACGTCCGCCCTTGCGGGGCTTGGCCTCGCAGATTTCTCAAGGGTTCTTCGGCTTAACGATGATGGATTGCTGGCCTGGACGGGTCATTCCCTGCTGTATGGCGATCTGTCCGATATACTCATCGTCATGCAGTCGGACGATCTCCTTCTTAAGCGTCTCGTTCTTCAGCTGGACCTCGGATAGCTTGATCTTCACGTCGTGCAGCTGCGTGGAGCGCTCGGACGTGTGCTGCTGCTGTATGACCAAGGTGTAGACCGCCCAGCTCATGAACAGAATGACGAAAAGAAGCAAAAGTTTGAGACGTCTCTTGAGTCCGACCGAAGCCGGGGTGTTCGCTGCAGTGCTGGTTGGCATTCGGTCGCTCCTCCTAGCAGTCCCTTGCGCACGCTATAAATGGTGTACTTATTATAGCATAATCCCGAGAATTCGAAATATCCTTCTATCGTCATGCTTTACGGACGGATTGTGTCGATTACTCGTCGGGATCCGGCTTATCCGAAGGATCGTCCGGTCCTTTCAAAACGCGCCATACTTCCTTTACCCGCGCCACGATCCGCTGAAACAACAGTTTTGCGCGGTTGAATTGGTTTCGAACCGGCAGCAGCCTGTCCCACAGCCAACGGCCCGGCGGACCGAGCGGGCGGAGCAGCAGTTTGGCCAACCAGAGCAGGAGGGCCGCCGTCACGACGAAGATCGCGTCAAGCAGGCTCGCAAGCGTACGCACGATCCACATCATAGGGACGATTAGCAAAATCCGTACGATGCGCCAGAGCAGCAGCCCTAGCTTGCGCAGCGTCTCGAAGATCCAGCCTGCGGCCCGCAGCACATGCGAGCTGAACAAACCGAAATACGCGCAAACGCCGATGCCGATGCCTAAAAACACATAGAGACGCACTTCGCCGTAATTGACGCCGAGAAGGATGCGGAACACGATCAGCGTAGCGGCGACCCAGTACAGAAGATCGAGCAGCGGGAGCAGCCAGCGGCGGAAATGAAGACGAGCGGCGGCGGCCCGATAGATATCGAATACGGTGCCCATGCCAAGCCCGCATAGAATCATCGCGCCGATCGTCGACCAGTGGACGGCCGCGTTCACCGGAAGAGCTTCCCGAGCAAGCCCTTCGACTTGGAGGCGGCTTTGCCGTCCAGGTAGACGAACGCGTCGATCGTGCCCTCGATGGTCACGAGTCCCTGCTCCAGGCTTAAATTTTTCATATGAAGGTTATGTCCGCGAACCGCGAGCGGCCCGCAGGACGTGTCCAGCAGAAACTCCTCGCTGTCGAAGCTCTCGACCTGGCTCACGCCCGTGATATCCATTAATTTGCGGTTCTGCAGACGAACATCCTGCACCTTGCCGCTCTTTCCCTGGTCCATGGCGCGTCCCTCCTTTAGATGAGACTAGCATATGGGCCTGTACAGAGAATTAGAACGGACATGCCGGAGAATGCGCGCGGACATAAAAAAATCCCTTATCCCCGGGCTGGAGATAAAGGATCTTCAGAGGAAAAAGTCGTCGCTCTCGCGTTTGCGCACTTCTTCTTTGACGATTGCGTAGAGGCCTTCGGCATCTTCCTTTTTGGTCGATTCGAGCAGCTTCTCCACGCGGACCGTCAGGATGCGCTGGCCATACTGGATCTCAAGCTCGTCGCCGATCTTCACGTCGGCGCTCGGCTTGGCTTCGCGCCCATTGAGAAGGACGCGTCCCTGATCGGACACGTCCTTCGCGACGGTGCGCCGCTTGATCAGCCGCGACACCTTCAAAAATTTATCGAGGCGCATCGATTACTTGACTGCGTCCTTCAGCTTGTTGCCGGCTTTGAAGGCAGGAACCTTGGAAGCGGCGATCTCGATCGTCTTGCCCGTTTGCGGGTTGCGGCCTACGCGGCCGGAGCGGCTGCGGGTCTCGAACGTGCCGAAGCCGATCAGTTGAACCTTGTCGCCGGAAGCCAGCGCGTCGGATACTTCGCCCAGGAAGCTGTTAAGTACGTTCTCTACGTCTTTCTTCGTCAGGCCGCTTTTTTCGGAGATGTTGTTGATCAGGTCAGTCTTGTTCATGGTTAATATTCCTCCCATAATTGGAAATCTTAAATTGGGTTGGCGCCGTCCGCCATAGAATCTTGTTGTTGACGCAAAAGCACGAAGGTTACTATTCTTCACCTGCCGATAAAATCCTGCAAATTCCGCGAAAAATAATTCGAAAAAAAGCGGAAAAGCGCAGTCTTGAGCGAAAAATAGAGCCTTCGAACTAGTCGGCGGCGTGCTTGGCTTCTTGCCACCAACCTTCCATCTCTAGTAAATCAGTTTCGTCAAACTTGCGCCCGCTTATACTTAGCCGCTCTTCGATATAGCGAAACCGCGCGGCGAACTTGCGGTTCGTGCCCGCAAGCGCCTCCTCCGGATCCGCGTGGATGAAGCGGGACGCGTTCACGACCGCGAACAACAAATCTCCGAACTCCTCTTGCTGGCGCTCTTGCGATTCGTCCCGCACCGCCGCCTTGAGCTCGTCCAGCTCCTCGGCGATCTTGTCCCACACGCCTTCGAGATCCGGCCAGTCGAAGCCGACGCCGGACGCCTTCTTCTGAATCTTGTGCGCGCGCGGCAGCGCCGGCAGGTCCTTGGGAATGCCGTCGAGCAGAGACATGCGCTCCGGACGTCCTTTCAGCCGCTTTTCCTCGGCCTTCATGGCTTCCCAGTTCCGCAGCGCTTCCTCGGCATCGCCCGCGTTCTCCGTGCCGAATACGTGCGGATGGCGGAAGATCAGCTTGTCGTTCAACTCCCCGAGCACATCGAACACGTCGAACGCGCCGGTCTCCTCTTCCATCTGACTATGCAGCAGAATCTGCAGCAGCACGTCGCCGAACTCTTCCTTCATGCCGTCGGGATCGTCGAGATCGAGCGCTTCGAGCGCTTCGTACGTCTCTTCGATAAAATTGCGGCGGATCGACTGATGCGTCTGCTCGCGATCCCAAGGGCAGCCCTCGGGACTGCGCAATATCGATACGATCTCGTGCAGCCGCTCGAACGAACGACGCTGAAGCCTGGCATCGTCGCTGGCGGGAACGTAGACCAGCGTCAGATTGCCGTAGCTCTCCTGGCGGTCCAGATCATGAAGCGGTATGCGCGCGATGCGCTCCTCCCCCGCGATACCGAGCGCCTGTCCGAGCACGATCTCATGATCGTCCGGGTAAACGCCCATCAGCGTGAGCTTGACGTCCGACGCGGTATAAGCGTCATATACCTGGCCGACAACGGTATGCAACGACGGACGCAGATGCTCGCGCTTCAGGCTTGAGGCGTCCAGCAGCTGGAAGCCCTCGATCGGATCGAAGCCCAGCCTTACGAATGCCTGGTCGAGAAAGCTCTCTCCGCCCAGGATGTCAAGCGAGATGCCGCGCGCTTCGGATCGCTGGCGCAGCAGCTGAACGGTGCGCTCCGCGACCATCGGATGACCGGGCACGGCGTAAGCGACCGGCTGCTCCGGATTCGACGCCGCCTGGCTAAGCAGCGTCTCTGCGATGTCTTCGTACACCTGCTCGAAGCTGTCGCTGCGCTCGTACAGGGCGTCAAACGGCTCCATCGCGATGCCGCGCTTGGCGAGATCCGCCACGGCCGGATGGTCCGCGGTGCGGCAGTAACGGATGCCGGCGGACTCCAGCGACTTCAAGATGCCGAGCGTCAATTGGTCCTCCCCGCCGGAGCCAAGCCCGACGACGATGATGGATGGGGGCATGCGGTACTCATCCTTTCCGTTGCTCGAAGGTCGATAAGCCAGTATAGGTTTAAAATGGGGGCGAAGTCAAAATGCGGGCTGCCAGAAGGCGAGGAAAAGTGCGATAGTGGCGGAAATGTGGGGCGTGGAGCGTGGAGCGAGAAAGTTCCGCTGGTGCATTTGGCTGAAAATTTTGCGGAGATGTAGGGGTGCGGGGTTTACGGTCTATATCATTGATCGGTTTTAACGATATCCCTTTGGAACAGGAAGGTCGAGGAACAGGGAGGTTGAGGAACAGGAAGATCGAAAAGCAGGAAGATCGAAAAGCAGGAAGATCGAAAAGCAGGAAGATCGAGAAAGCAGGAAGATTGAGAAGCAGGAAGATCGAGAAAGCAGGAAGATCGAGAAAGCAGGAAGATCGAAAAGCAGGATGATCGAGAAAGCAGGAAGATCGAGAAAGCAGGAAGATCGAGAAGCAGGAAGATCGAGAAAGCAGGAAGATCGAGAAAGCAGGAAGATCGAGAAAGCAGAAACCGGTAGAGCGGGAACAACGGTAAAGTAAGAAAAACAAAATTGTTGTAATGAGCGGCTCGGCAAGATTGCTCTAGGGAAAGTAATTGTCCGATTTGCGGGGCGGCGGGCCGGTGGGTTCCATCGCCTGCTGCAGGAGAGGCGATGGCTCGATTTGTGGGCCAGCGGGCTTCATCGCCTGCTGTAGGAAAGGCGATGGCTCGATTTGCGGGCCGCCGGGCCCCATCGCCTGCACCAGGGGAGGCGTTTGTCCGGTTCGCGGTTCGGCGGACTCCATCGCCTGCACCAGGGGAGGCGTTTGTCCGATTCGCGGTTCGGCGGATTCCATCGCCTGCACCAGGGGAGGCGTTTGTCCGGTTCGCGGGCCGGCGGGTTCCATCGCCTGCTCTAGGGAAGGCGATGGTACGATTTGCGGGCCGCCGGGCCCCATCGCCTGCTGTAGGGAAGGCGATGGCTCGATTTGCGGGCCGCCGGGTTCCATCGCCTGCTCTAGGGAAGGCGATGGCACGATTTGTGGGCCGCCGGGCTTCATCACCTTCCATAGGGAAGGCGATTGTTCGCCATGGGCGTTGCCTGAATGAAGGGGATAACGTTAAAACGCCGCGCAGAAGAACGATTCGTAGCGGAGCATGACTATTAAAACGTGAGGAATGCGGGACGTGTTAGGTGCATATGCAGGCCGCGTGAGCGCACATGTATCGATCGTACAGGCGCGGACAGTGGGCCATGCTCCCGCGTTACGGCGCGGATGGCGGGCCGCCTGGGTCGGCTGTAGTCTCGCCCAACCGGCGCGAAGCGGGCTGCAGGCGTTGCAGCCACCGCTCGGCTCGCGAGCCTGCGACGCCCGGAAGCGCGCGCCATTCGCGCGGGCCGAGCGCGCCGGTGGCCGCTAGCGCTGCCGCGAAGGCGAATGCGCCGAGCGCAATGCACGGCAGCGCCGTGAGCAGCGCCGCGACGCGCGGAGCGAGCCCGCGCGTGAGCGCGGCCAGCGCGAGCGAACCGCCGCCGGCGGCCGCGGCCAGCACCGCCAGCGCGAGCGCGGAGCGGCCTGCTGCGGCGAAGCGCGGGACTGGCAGCGCGCCGAGGCGGTGCAGCGCGCGCAGGTTAAGAGTTGCCGCGGCGCCGTATGCGCAGGCGGCGGCTACCGCAGCGCCCGTGATGCCGAAAGCCGGCACTAGCGCTGCGTTAAGCGCCGCCTTGATGAGGGCGGCAAAGGCCAAATGGAAGGCCGGCGCACGAAGGTCGCCGAGCCCCTGAAGCACGGCGGCGCTGACGGCCTGCAGCGCTGCGCCGAGTGCGGCGGCGCCCAGCACGGCCATGGCGGCGGTACCGCGCGCGTCCGCGAACAACGCGACGTTAATCGGCCGCGCCAGGATGGCCAAGCCGATGGCGGCAGCGCCGCCGAACCACCAGGCAAGACGCATTGCGAATGCCGCCTGCGCGCTGCTCTCGGCATCGATGCCGGGGCCGGAACGTGCCATCGTCAAGCTCGGCACGAGGGCGGCGGCAGCGCCGCCGGCGGCCATGGACACCAGCTGCAGCAGCGCGACGCCGCGGTTGTATTCGCCGAAAGCGAACATAGCTGCCGCGGCGGTATCGCCCGCGCTCTGCAGGAACCGCGGCAGCGTAAACGCGTCGATCAACCCAAACAGCGGTGCGACGACGGATCCGGCGGCGACAGGCAGCGCCACCCGGACGATTCGGCGGAGCAGGATGCGGCCAGGTTCTTTTGGCGCGAGCGTAGCTGAAGCTGCAGCGGATTCTTGGTGCTCGGCGCGATCATAGGCATGGCTGCGCCGGCCGGTGATCAGCATCACGGCCAGGCCGGCTGCAGCGCCGGCCGCCAGCCCGCCATGGACGGCGGCGGCCGTCGAGGCCGCCGACCAGTCCCGCTGGAGCGCCCAACCGAGGGCGCACAGCATGAAGGCAACGCGGGCGCACTGCTCCGCGAGCTGCGACAGGGCCGGGCGGCCCATCTCGAGCCGCCCCTGTGAATAGCCGCGCAGCGCGGCCGTGAGCGGCGCGGCAAGCAGCGCCAGCGAGGAGGCGCGGATTGCGGCCGCCGCCTCGGGCGCGCCCATCCAGGCGGCCAGCGTATCCGCCGCGGACCAGAGCAGAGCGAACGCGACCAGGCCGCTCGCCGAGAGCAGGGCGGCGGCATAGCGAAGCAGCCGCCGCGCCCCGCGCTCGTCGCCGGCGGCGATTCGCTCGGCGACGAGCGCCGATACCGCGACGGGGATGCCTGCCGCCGCCAGCGTCATCCACATGACCGCCAACGCGTAGACAGCGCTATAAAGGCCGAAGACGCGGTCTCCTGCCAGGTTCTGCAGCGGAATCTTTTGAAGCGTGCCGATGAGCTTGGACAGCAGCGCGGCGCCTCCGAGCAGGGCGGCGCCGCGCATGAGTTGCGATGGTTGGCTTTTCAAGACGCTTGGCCGGCCGCGGCATGCCGCGATCGACGCTCCTCCGTTCATGCGATTAAAGTGAGACCATTATAGCACAAGCGTGGGGAAGGCTAATTTAGCTATAGATTACAGCAAAAAGAGCGCCGCTCCGTCCGCCTCGCGGGCAGTGCGACACTCCTCTGACAAGCAGCTGCACGCAAGCTTCTACGTCGCCGCTCGTATAACCGCTGCCCTCAGCCTTCCACTTTTCGCAAGACAAATAATCCCGACTGCTCCTCCGCATAATCCTCGAACAGCAGACCCGTGGCCGTCAGCTCCGCGCCGGTCAACCTCCTGACAGGCCCGCCGTCCAAGTCCTCCAGCTCGTATGTCACCTCCGCCTCCAGCGCCCGCAGCTTGATGTGCCGCCGCGTCTCGTCGCCGTCCAGGCGGAAGACGAACAGCAAGTGCTCGCCGCCCCCTTCCAGCGCATACTGGAAGGCAGCCCATCGCGAGCCTCTGCCTTCGCGCAGCGGCTGCTCGGTCAGCCGGTACAGATCTCCACCCCGTACGAAGCGGCGGACGGTCGTCCGGTACTGTTCCGCATGCCGGGCCAGCCGCTCGCTCAAGGCCGCAGGCAAGTCAGGCAAACGTTGGGAGACGCCGAACGCGCCAAGCATCCCGATCCGCGTGTAGTAATCAAACTTCGCTAGCGTGAGCGCGGGGCTGTGCGGGTCGAAGCGCTGGCGCGGATGCTCGCAGATCCAATCGGAGTAGCTCCAGTGCAGCGCCCGGTCGGCCGCGAGGAACGTGGATACGCCCCAGAAAATTTGCAGGCTGTGCTCAGGCCAGTCGGGATCGCTGAGGAAGGAAGCGTGCGAATGGCGCGCCATGCCCAGATCGAGCCGCAGGCCGCCGGAGGAACAATTCTCGAGCAGCACGTCCGGATGCGCCGCGCGCAGCCGATCCAATACGTCGTATAGGCCCCAGATATGCTCATAAAGACCGTCTCCGGCGCCGTGTCCATGGTCGCAGCGGTCGCAGCCGGCTTTGGGATCCACGTTAAAGTCCAGCTTGATCCAGTCGCAGCGGTAGTTCCGGATCAGCCGGTCCAACTCCGCATACGCCCATGCCCGCGCCTCCGGGTTGCCCAGGCACACATAACCGAGCGGCTCGCCCTCACGGCTCGCGGGAAAAGAAGGACTGCGTTCGGCCAGCGATGCTTGCGGGCCCAAGCCCTCGATCTCGCACCAAAATCCGAAACGCATGCCGAGGCCGCGCACGTATTCCGATATTTCTCCGATGCCGTCCGGGAAACGTCGGGCATTCACCTTGTCCCAATCGCCCCGAATGTCATGCCAATGCAGGCTCCCTTCGGCATCGCCGAACCAGCCTGCGTCCAAGGTGCAGGCCTCAAAGCCTAGCTTCGCAGCCTCGGCCGCGTTGGCCTTGAACGTATCCGCGTCAATCAATTGGTCTTCGTAGCTGAACCAATGGTTCCACTCGACCGGCAGCTCGTCGGACACCGCGCTCCGGGGATACCAGTGCCGCCTGCCGACGCGCGCTAGCGGAATCGACACGGTATGCAGGTCCCCGCCGCTGCCTATTGCTGCCGCGACGCGAGGGCTCTCCATCGTTTCCCCGGGCGCCAGCTCCTTGAAGAACGCCCAGTCGTTCAGCCCGGCCGCGACCGCGACGCCGCCATCCTCCCGGCGCTCGCAGCGGATCTTCCAGTTGCCGGACCACATCGGGCTGACATGGAGCAGCGCGCCGTCGTCCCGTACGAGCGCGACCCAGGGGTGCATGCCTTTGGAGGAGCGGCCCCATCGCGTTTCGGCGATAAAGGATTCGCCTAGCGGCGCCTCCTCCGGCTCAAACTCGGCTCCCCAGTCGCTGCGATAGGACAGCACCCGCCACTCTCCCAGGGAGAGCTCGAGCTGGAGGGGATCGATCCGTTCCACGTGGAACGAAGCTTCGCCCGCATTGCGAACCGTTACCCAACGCTCGAAGACCGGCTCTTCTTCATAGATGATCGTGTGACTGTCGACTTCGAAGAAGAGTTTGTCGCAGCGAAGCCGGACGGTATGATGCCTTATGCCGGGCGCCGGCGAAGAAACTGTCGCTTCGATACGTCTGAGACTGGCGGAACGGCCTCCGAATCGCACGCCTCCGAGCTGCAAGACGAAATCGCTGCCGGCTCTGATGCCGTGGCTAAGCGCCGGCTCGCCGGCAAGACCGAGTCGGCTTAGTCCCGCACTCACCTCGCTGGCCTGCACATACTGCATGCGAGCGGTCGACCAGTCTGCGTCAGCTGGGAATTGACAGTCCAGTCGTTCTGGTCTTTCGGATGCTGCCGGCTCCATAGGCCGTGCTAGTGATTCTGGTGCGTCGTTCCGTCGCTTGTCCGTCATCGTCTCCCCTCCTCCCCCACGCTATAATGACTGCTCACAACCCAAATGAAGCCGGCTCTCTCTCAGGTTTGGGGTGCATTTTCTCCCTTCAGCACGCACGCCGTGTGTACGTCCAACTATCCCAACGCATCGTCCAAATTGGCCGAAGCATTTGGCATGCATCTGGCAAGCGCCTAGCATGCATTTGGCATGCGTCTGGCAAGCATGCATCTGGCACACCTTGTCCGCTGTCTGCAATGACTAACGCTCCACCCGCACCTCGAACATGCCATTACCCGCGATTTCAAAGCGCGCCTCGCCATCCCGGCCGTCCTCCCGTTTCTCAACCAGGCTGCCGTTTACGTAAATGCGCGCGCCTGCTGCCTGCGGCAAATCTAGGCGAATCGTCCACCCTTCTCCGCCGAGCTTCACCTTGTACACGTCCGCGCCTTCGCCAAGCGTGATCTCAAGGTCTAGCGAGGCCGCGCAGGCGCCTTCGCCGATCGCGACTCGACGGATGGCCGCTTCGCGCCATGCGGACGGCAGCCGCGGCCGCAGCGTCAGTGTCTTGTCATGCGCCTTAGGCGCGATGCCAAACATGAACCGCACGATCGGCCAGTGGATCCCGTAGTTCGTCCAAGCTTGGACAAAGCAGCCGTAATCCGGCGACATCTCGCTGATCGAGCCCGGCAGACGCCTTCCGAAGGTGGAGGCGATCAGCTTCACCAGGCGCAGCGACTCGTCCATCCGGTCGTAACGCGCTTCCGCTACCGCCTGCACGCCCGTCGAGATCGTCATCATCTGCGTCCGGTACATGCCGGACAAATACGTGCCGGCATCGCCTGTAAATTCCTCCGTGCCCATACGCATGAGCGCCCGCACTGCCTTGTCGCGCGGCGCCAGTCCCGTTTCCATCGGCGTGTTAATGACCCAATTCTTGAACAGCCAGGGACGCTCCTCGTCCGGCGGCAGGTCCGCGATCTCCGCTTGCATCGCCTGCATCTCCCGTACCGCGCGATCCGCGCCCATCCCTTCGGCCCGCTCGATATATACCGGCATCCGCTGGCGGACGGCCTCGACGCGCGCCATGGCGTCCGCGTACAAGCCCTCTTTTTCCAACCACAGATCCGTGTTGATCTTGTCCGACAGCCGCACCGCCGTCTCGCGCCAACCATCGGCAACGTCCGCTTCCCCGAGCAGCTCCGCCATCTCCGCCCCTGCTAGCAATGCCGACCAGGTGTAGACGGCCGTATCGATGAGCTCGACGTTCAGCCCTTCGATCTCCGTGATGCCGTAGCCTTCGGGAAGCAAGTCGCCGTCCGGATCCATCTCGCCGAGAAGCCACTCCAGTCCCTGGCGCACGGTCGGATAGGCCCGCTTCAGGTAATCCAGATCGCCCGTCCAGTCGAAAATCTCGCGCACGCTCTGGATGTAGTGCGGCGTCTCCTGCGTATTGCCCGGATTGGAGACCAGCCCCCAGGTCGTCAGCTCGTGAATGATGCGGCCGTTGCCGTTGGTCCGCTCTGACGTCTCGCGAATCAGGTCGGATGTCTCCACGGCAAGCGCCTGCCGGCCGACGGCGAGCAGCCCGAGCAGGGCGTAGCTGTTGTCGCAGCCGAACCACCAGGGGTACTCGGGAATGCCGGCCGTCAAGCCTCTCCCGACGCCGGGCACATCTAGCACTAGCCACTCGCTGTGAATCTTCACCCAATCGAATACGCGGGTGAGTTCTTCATCCGGGATCTCCAGCTCTGTCCGGGCCAGCAGCGATTCATAACGCAGGCGCTTGGCTCTGCGCATGTCGGCGTGACCGTCGCGGATGCGGGCGTACGTCCCTGCCGCTTCGGCTTCCGACTGGACGGAGCCGGCGATGAAAAATCGCAGCTCCGCGGTGCCGTTGGCAGGCAACGAGATCCGCATGCGCAGGCTGCCCGTCACGCCGTTGCCTGCGGTAGGGGCGCGCGAAGGTGTCGCCGAGTCGCTGTCGACGTACGGCTCGCACCCCGGCACGTCGCTGCCGAAGACGACGAACCAGGGGTGTTCCCGGTCCTTGGCGACGATCGCGGATAGCTCCGCATCCGCGCGCGCTTCGTCCGGCGCGTCCTGAATGCCGGCCTCCTCGGAGAACCATACCGGGCGCAGCTCGGTCCGCCCCTGGAAAACAGCCGTCAGCTCGCGGCTCCTGCCGCTCGTATCGCGCAAACGGTATTCGACGACAAAGCCGGGATGCTCGTCCGGACAGAACTGGCTGCGAACGGCATGCAGTCCCAGAGCCGGGACCGCGTAGTCATGCTCGTTATAAAACGCGAAGTTGTGAAAGGCTTCCGCCTTTTCCAGCCACGCGCCCCCCGAAGAATCCGCCGCCTCGGCCAAGTGCAGCCAAAAGCCGTCCATGAGCTTGATCGGATGCGTCCACAAACCGCCCATCTCATCCGGAATGTGATGGCCGAAGTCCGGAAATCCGCCGTCCTGGCCCCCGATCATCGAACTGCGGTGTCCCGCGCAGACGAACAGATCCATGTCGTCCGTCTCTTGCGTCTCCCGTCCCGCCGTCATATTGGCAAGGCGAATGGCCGCCTCCATTTGCGAGCGGTTGTCTCCCCATTGTTGGGCCATTATGCGATTCTCTCCTTCCGAGATGTCGAATTCGTAGATATGCGCCGCGCCGCTGCCTGCTCGCTGACAGTCGTGTCGCGGCATGCGTGATGCGAGGAAAATTAGATGCATATCCGCAGTTCATTTTATTATCCGCGTCCGTGTTTACGATGATAGCTGCATAAATGCAGCTAATGGACTGCGTAATGACGAAAATCAGCTATTTAAAAGCAAACAGCTGCATAAATGCAGCTAAACGCCTTGAAGCGAGCGAGGAAAAGAAATTTAGATGCACATATGCAGCTATCGGAATCGGCGACACGGACGGTACACAGGGGGTTGGCTCAGCTCAGCCTGCCCCCGCTCACCCCCGCAAGCGCCGCTACCCGTTGCTTAGGCGCTGCCGCTCCTCGTCGGCCGCCGCGCGCTGCCGGAGCGCGGACATCAGCGCGACCAGCGCGTAGCAGACGATCGCCGCCGCAAGCGCCCAGCGCAGTCCCGCAGCCAGCGCGAGCGCCGCGCCGAGCCAGGAGCCCCATACGCCCGCGATGCCGTTCACCGCGAACAGCAAGGGCGAGCTGCCCCGCTGTCCGCGCTCCGCGGCTTCCATGCGAAGCGGCAGCGGGACGCCCATGAGCAGCCCCAGCGCTGCGGCGGCAATACCCAGCATGGCAAGCCGCGCGCCTAGCGCCAGCTCGTACAGGCCGCCTCCCCACAGCGCTTCGGCCGCGGCCAGCAGTACGATCAGCAGCGCGGCGCCGCCGGCGCCTGCCGCTTCCGACAGCCGGCGCCGGCCGGCAAGCCGGCTGCCAAGGCTGCCGCCGACCAGCATGGCCAGCAGCACGACGGCTGTCGCGGCGGCCGGACTGCCGGCGTATTTCATCGCCTTCTGGATGAAAGCCGCCTGCAGGCACATGTAGCCGACGCCTACGAACAGGCTGACGAGCAAGGCCCTGCCGCCCGGACCGGTACGAGTACGCTGCAGGCCGGAAGCCTGCTTCTGCGGCGCGACCTCGCGCCACCACACCCAGACCGAGAACAGCGCCGTCAGGCCGGCGATGACGCCCAGCCAGGTCTTCAGCGATCCCGGCATGCCGGGCGTGAGCTTGTAGAAAAAAGGCTGGTCGTCGGTCGTCGGATAGACGCTGAAGTCGCTATCCCTTACGAATGCGTCAAACGACTGCTTGCCCTCGATCAGCGGCTGCAGGAACTGCTCGTTGGTCTCCGGCAGGAACAGCGTCTGCAAGGCTAGGGCATTCGCACCGGCACGGAGCGTGTCGAGCTGGGACGAAGCGAGCGGGGTGCGCTGGATGACGGTCAAGGTGAGACCCGGTCCCGCCGATTGGTCCGAGGCCATAAGCAAGGCGGCATGCTTAACAGCCGTCGCCGGCTTCGCTCCCGTCACGTCCATCAGCGCCCCAAGCCCGGTGTAGAAGGCGCGCACGCCTTCAATCCCTTGGTGCGAGATCACGATGAGGCGACCGCCGTCGTTCAACCGGTCCAGATAAGCGCGGAACGCCTCCTGGGTAAACGCGTAGTTTTCCGTCAGCGCATGCCCGTTGACGCCCCCGACCTGCGAGTAGACAAGGTCGAGCGCGATCAGGTCGAAGCGCTCGTTGCTGCGCTCGAGCACCGTGCGGCCGTCGCCGACGACCGCCTTCACGCCGGAGCGGTCGAGCAGCCCGCCGTTGTAGGCGGCGTCCTCGCGCATCGCGCGTACGATGCCTTCGCTGAGCTCGACGGCGGTGACGTTCTTCGCGCCGGCAAGCAGCGCGTACAAAATATCGCGGCCGCCGCCGGCGCCGACGATCGCCGTCTTGTCGGCCGGACCGGCCGCGAACGGCAGAAACTCGATGTCTTTGGCCAACCCCGACACCGAGGACAGGTCGCCGTCGAACTTGTACATGTAGCTGCCCGCGCCGCCGTCGATGAACACGGTCTTGCGGGCGGGATCGCTGCCGGAGACGACGTCCGCACGGGCGAACGCATCCCATTCCGTTCGCTCCAGCGCCGCGCCGGGCTGGCGCAGCGCGTTCACGATCGTCTTGTCCGGCGCCGCGCCGCGCATGCCGGCGTAGTCGATATTCCACCAGCCGGCCCCGGATGCCAGACCGGCGACGACGGCCGCAAGCGGCAGCAGCGGCGCGAATCGCAGCCAGCCGCGTCCCGCCGAGCCGGCCGCCGTCGGAGAAGGCAAGAGCAGCAGCGCGGCGGCTGCAAATGCGGGAATGGACAGCGCGAACATCGCCTGCAGGCCGCCCCAGAGCTGAATCAAGCCGTAGGCCGCGGCCACGCCGAGCCCCGCGCCGAGCAGATCCGCAGCGTAAAGCGAGCGCGTGCGGACGCCGCTCGCCAGCGCGAGTCCCATGCACCAGCCGAACAGGACGAACGGCAGTGCGCCGAGCAGCGCATATACCGCCAGTTGGTCGACGTAAGGGAACTGTGCAAGGAAAAGGCTAAGCAAGGCGATAAACAAGCCGAGCCCCAGAGCCGCGAGAGCCGCGGAACGGCTGGAGGCTGCATGCGCGGGACCCGCATCGTCCGAGGCGCCCGACCGGGCCTTTGGCTCGCTGCCCGACATGCCCGTCGTACCCGCCTGCCTGCGCGCTGCGTAGCTGCCCGCGCCGATGCCGAATACGGCAAGCGAAACGACGAGCGACACGTAGTGATACTGCAGCAGCACCCCGAATACGTTGGTCAGCGCCATCTCGAGGCCGAGCGCGGACGCCGAGAGGCAGCCCAGGCCCAGCATCCAGCGAAAAGCTCCGCTTTTTCCACCACCACCCGCTACAGCCATCCGTCCGTCACCCTTTCATGCCGGTCAGCGTGATGCTCTCGACGAAGTATTTTTGACCGATAAAATAAAACAGCAGCGAAGGCAGCATCGTCACCATGGAAGCCGCCATCAGGTAGTTCCACTGCACGTTGTTCTGGCTCTTGAAGAAGTTGATGCCGAGCGTCAGCGTGTACAGCTCCGGCTTGCTCAGATACAGAATCGGCTGCATGAAGTCCTTCCAGCTGTCGTTGAACTGGAAAATCGTGATCGTCACGATCGCCGGCACGGTCAGCGGGAGAATGACTCGCATTAGAATGCCGAAGGTGGAGGCGCCGTCGATCTTGGCCGCTTCCTCGAGATCGGCCGGGATGGACATGAAAAACTGCCTGAGCAGGAAGATGAAGTAGGCTTTCCCGAAGAACAGCGGCACGATGAGCGGGTAGAAGGTGTTAATCCAACCGAACTTCGTAAACATATAAAACTTCGGAATCATCGTCACGGTATCCGGCAGCATCATGGTCGCGAGCGTCAGGATAAACAGGAACGACCGGCCTCTCGCTTTGAACCGGGCGAACCCGTAGGACACGATGATGCAGGATACCACCGCGCCGATGATGGAGAGAACGGTGATGATGATCGTGTTGTTGAACCATTGTCCGAAGGGCAAGCTGGTGAAAGCAGTCTTGTAGTTACTCCACTTGACGGGATCCGGAATCCATTTGGGCGGCCAAGTGAATACCTGGTACGACTCCTTGAGCGACGTGGACAGCATCCAGGCGAAGGGCACGAGCATGACAAGGGAGCCGATCGCCAGCAGGACGTAAATAAGCGAATTTTTGAGCAGCAGTCTGCCGCGGTTCGTTGTGGTCATGTGGCCTCAGTTCCTTTCCCCTTCGTAGTAGACCCAAGCCGCCGAAGACTTGACGACGAGCGCCGTGAGCGCCAGGATCAGGATGAAGAGCACCCAGGCCAGCGCGGAGGCGTAGCCCATTCTGAAGTTCTGGAAGGCATGATCGAACAGGTAAAAGTTGAAAAACAGCGTGGAATTCATCGGTCCGCCCTTGGTCATGACATAGGCTTCGCCGAACGTCTGCATCGCGCCGATCACGCCCATGACGAGGTTGAAAAAGATCGTCGGGGTCAGCATCGGGATCGTGACGTTCTTGAACTTTTGCCAGCCGCCGGCGCCGTCCAGCTCTGCGGCCTCGTAAAGCGAAGGCGGGATGCCCTTGAGTCCGGCGAGCCAGATGATGACGCTGCCGCCGACCGTCGACCAGAGACTCATAATGACCATGGAGGGCAGCGCCCAGTGCGGATCGAAGATCCAGCCCGGGCCGGCGATGCCGAAGTAGCCCAGAATCGTGTTCAGGAGGCCGATCTGCGGGTTAAAAATCCACATCCACAGCACCATGACCGATACGCCGCTGACGACCGCCGGCAGGTAGAAGATGGTGCGGAACAACCGCATGCCCCGTACCGCCTGGTTGAGCAGCAGAGACAGAAGCAGCGATGCGATTAGGCCGAGGGGCACGGAGAAAACGGAGTACAGCGCGGTTACCTTGAGCGACTGCCAAAACAGCGGATCGCGATTGAACGCGGTATTGTAGTTTTTAAAGCCGACGAACTTCGCAGGGGTTAGCATATCCCATTGATTCAGGCTGATCCAGAGGGATGCGACCATCGGTACCGCGAAAAATATGAGCAGTCCGATCAGCCACGGCCCGGTCAGCAGGTAGAACGTGCGCTCCTCCTTGCGTTCCGCTTTGGACAGGCGGCGCTTCGTCTTGACGGGCGTGTATTCGGATGCGGTCGCTGCCTTTTCCATGATCAAACACCTCTTTCTTTTTTGAAAATGCCGCAAAGGCGGCGGATAGCTGCAAAAATGCAGTTAAATCTGGTCAAAATCGAGGGTCTCATTCGTTTGAGCCACTTTCTAGCGGTCAGGATGAGCCTTTAGGATGAATTAAGTGCATTTTTACAGCTATCGAATCCGATGGTTTGTTCGCGATTGCACGGCGGTTTGGGATTGCACGGCCGGTTTCCGATTGCACGAAGCACGGCGATCCGCTGCGGCCATAACGGATCGGACGCCGGAGAAGCCGGCGGGAAGCGAGCTTCCCGCCGTCGTTCCGACTGTATTAGCATGCCGTGATCAGGTCGTATATTTTACTGGTTTTTGGCCGATGCGAGGTCCGTCGTCGCTTGCTTGACTGCGGCGTCGAGCTCTTTTTTCACGTCGATCGGCTTGCCCAGCATCATCTTGTCGAGCACGGTTTGCATAGCCTTGGCGCCGGAAGCGCCAAAGAATTCGCTCGTTTTTTCCGGGAATTCCTTAATGTTCGGAATATCGTCGAGGAACGGCTTCAGATGCTCATCCGTGGCTTGACCGAGCTTCTCCGTCGTGGACTTGACCGCCGTGAAGGCGTATTGCGCCATGATCTCTTGGCCTTGCGGGCCGGTCAGGTACTTCAGATAATCCCAAGCCGCGTCCTTGTTGGCGGACTTGGAGTAGAGGCCGTAGCCGGAGTAGCAGATCGTGTTGGCCGCGCCGCTCGGGCCGACCGGCATCTGGGCGACGCCGAAGCTGAGGTCCGGATTCTTCTGGTAGTCGGCGACCGGCCAGCGGCCCGTCATAGACATGGCGACTTTGCCTGCCGCGAACAGATCGACGCCTTGGAGAGCTGCGGAATCCGCGTTGGACGGGCTGATCTTATCCTTAAGATACATGTCTTGATACAGTTCCAGCGCCTTGACGGTGCCGTCGCTGTTCATGAAGCCGTCGAACGATTGGCCGTCCGGGCTGATAACGCTGCCGCCGTAGCTGTTGATGAGCGGCAGAATGGCGCGCAGCCAGCCGCCCGGCAGGCTGACGCCCCACTGCGTCGTCTTGCCGCCCTTCTGTACCGTCAGCTTCTTGGCCGTATCGTAGAACTGATCCCAGGTCCAGCCCGTTTGCGGATAAGCGACGCCTGCGTCGTCGAACAGCTTCTTGTTGTAATAAATCCCGATGTCGGAGTAGTCCTTCGGCAGCGTGTAGTACTTGTCGTCCAGCTTGCCGACGTCCAGAACGCTCGTATAATAGTCGTTCAGGTCGATGCCGGAGGCGCCCTGGATATAAGGCGTCAGATCCTCGAGCGCGCCCTTTTGCATGAACATCTTGACGTCGCCGTCGCCGATCTGGAAGATGTCCGGCGCTTGGCCCGCCGCCACTTGGGTAAGCAGCTTCGTGCCGTATTGGTCCGGCACCGACTCGATGCTGACCTTGACGTTCGGATGCTCCTTGGTGTAATTGTCCGCGATCTGCTGCTGCTGCTTCAGACCGTCTCCGCCGTCCCACGTGCCGACGCGCAGCGTGACGTTCTTCGCTTCCGCGGAAGCGGAAGGACTGGCCGACGTGGAAGCGCTTGCGGATTGCGTCGCGCCATTCGTCGCCGCAGCCGAGGAGGAGGCTGCGTTATTGTTGTTGTTGTTTCCGCATGCCGTCACCGCCATTGCAGAAGCCAAACCGAGTGCAAGTAATGCCGTTCCCCTTTGTCTCATGCACGAACACTCCTTTGGTTAGGTGTTGAAAATATGTTTAAGGGAATCCGCCGCCGCGGCAAGCGCGCGGCGGAGCCTCAAAAACCGATATTAGACGTTCGCTCCGGCCGTCCGCCGATCGTCGACTTGAACGGCGAACCCGCTCGTATTGCCGACGACGCCGACTTGATAGCCGCCCTCGCGATCCCGTTGAACGTCGACGTCCAGCGTACCGGCGCCGAGCTTGATCCGCCGCGCCTGCAGCCTGTTCATCCCTGGCGGCAGCGCGGGCGCGATCCGGACGGTGCCGCTCGCGCCGTCGACGGCCAGGCCGAGCATGGCCGTCAGCATGACGAGCGGCGTGCCGGCTGCCCAGGCCTGCGGCGAGCAGGCGACCGGATAACGGACCGGTCGTCCGCGCGCCTTGGCGTAGCCGCAGAACAGCTCGGGCAACCGGGCGTTCTCGAAGTGCGCGGCGGCGGCCAGCAGGCCTTCGATGACGGTGCCGCTTTGCTCGGAGAAGCCGCCTGCGGCGAGACCCATCAAGCACATCGAATTGTCGTGGGGCCAGACGCTGCCGTCGTGGTAGCTCATCGGGTTGTAGCCCGTCTGGCCCTCCGCCATCGTGCGAATGCCGTAACCGCCGTACAGATCCGGCGCCGTCAGCCGCTTGGCTACGGCAGCCGCCCGCTCCGGCGCGAACAGCCCGGAGGCCAGCGCGTGTCCCGGATTGGAAGTGACCGACCGGACCTGGCGGCCGTCGCGATCGAGCGCGATGGCGTAGTATCCTTCTTCCTCCATCCAGAACGCCGCTTCGAACCGTTCCCGGAGCGTCTCCGCCTCTTCGGCGAGCCGCGCCGCGAATCCGCGCCAATCGTGGCCCGGCTCCTCCGGCAGGCGGGGAAGCTGCTCGGACAGCAGTCGTTTCGCCTGGTACACGTAGCCCTGCACTTCGACCAAAGCGATCGGCGTCTTCGCGTATTCGCCGTCCCGGTGGACGATGGAATCGGCCGAATCCTTCCACCCCTGATTCGCGATGCCTTTGGCAGACTCGCTGTGATAGGTGACGAACCCGCCGGCGGCCTCGGCATTGCGGTCGATCCAGCCCAGCGCGGCTTCGACGTTCGGCATCAATTCCCGCAGCGCGGACAGGTCGCCGGTCCACTTGACGTACTCGGCCAGCAGGACCAGAAAGAGCGGCGTCGCGTCGACCGTGCCGTAGTAAGGCGTGAATGGCACCTGGTTCGTATTCGCCAGCTCTCCGCGGCGCATCTCGTGCATGATCTTGCCGGGCTGCTCGTCGCGCCAGGCGTCGTCGCGCTCGCCTTGATAACGCGCCATCGTGCGGAGCGTGGCGAGCGCGACCTCCGGCCTGACGGGCAGCATCTGCAGCGCGGTGATCAGGCTGTCTCGGCCGAAGAGCACCGCGTACCAGGGGAGCCCCGCGACAGGGAAGCGCCCGTGCCCTTCGTCGTTCAGCAGCACGCGCAGATCCAGCAAGCCTCTCGCATACAAGGCGTCGAGCTGCGGATTATCCGTCTCAAGCGTTGCGGACGTCGACACCCACCGTTCATAGTCGGCTTCGAGACGCGCGAGCGCCTCTTCCCTTGGAGCGGCAGCCGGCTCGACATCCCCGACTGACGGTATGAGCAGCAGCTCGATCGACCGGGCAGCTCCTGGCGCCAGGGTGACCGCCATGCGCACCGTGCCGTCTTCGCCGGCGACGGCTTCCGGGTCGTCCCAGCGGATTCGCAGCGCGCGCCGGATGCCGTCCGCACCCGCATAGCCGAAGCGCAGCGCGCCGGCCGATGCTTCCGGCGTTTCAGTCGTGCCTAGTTTGCCCCCCATGAATCCTCTAACCACAAACATGTCCGTAAAATCAGCTTCGAATCGAAGCGATATGCCGAAGGACAGCTGCGCCGGGCTGAAGTTGGTCATCGTCAGTTTGTCGTACAAAACGTCGCCGTAGATGAACCGCGTCCTGCGCAGCTCCACGGACTCCCGCCAGAGGATCAGCCTGCCGTCCTCCTCCATGTGCGGGTTAGTCAGCACGGTCTCGGACAGATAGTTCTGGTCCGCTTCGGAGGACAGGACGATCGGCTTGCGGCCGTTGATCAGCAGCTCCATCCGGCTCAAGAACCGGGTATCGCTGCGGTACAGTCCGTAACCCGCTTGTTGCCCCTCGCCCGCGTCGGCGGGCGGCGGAATGACGTCGCCGGACAGGTCGGTCAGAAGGAAAAGGTCGTTGTCTTTAATCACCCGGTAGTCCATGCGGCATTTCTCCTTCTTGCTGTTGGTCGGCGACTCGCGGTTATCCGTTGAACCGCTTTCATATCGCCGCCAAGGCTTTCCAAAACGTTTCGGTTTTTGAGGAAATAAAAACGCCTCTCAGTCATCACGGCATGAAGCCAAGCGATTACACGGATAAAGGCGCGGTGCTCTGACGGACGATCAATTCCGATTGAAGCGTGATCTTGCGGCCGATGTCCCGGTTCTCCAGCATATCCACCAAGAGCTGCGCGGCTTGGTAGCCCATCTCGTAGCGGTCCTGGCGAATCGTCGTCAGCGGCGGCGAGCAGTGCGCGGCGATGGCGATATCGTCGTATCCGACGATCGACATGCGCTCCGGCGCTCGGTGTCCGAGCCGCTCCAGCGCCCTCAAAGCGCCGAGAACCATCAGGTCGCTCGCGGAGAAAACGGCGGTCGCATCGGGATGTTGGTACAAGATGCCGTACATGGCCTCGAAGCCGCCTTCTTCCTTAAAGCCCCCGTTGTAGATCAGCTTGGGGTCGAAAGGAATGCCTGCTGCCGCAAGCGCCAACCGGTAACCCTCCAGCCTGTCTTGGCTGACGGCCGCTTCGTCGTGCCCGTTGATCATGGCGATCCGGCGGTGGCCCAGCCCGATCAGGTGATTCACGGCCGCGGTAGCGCCGCGTACGTTGTCCGTCGTGACGTGCCCCACGTTGCGGCTCTCCGCGGGAATATCGATGAGCACGCACGGGAAGTTTGTCTTGTGCACGACCTCTTCGAGGTAAGGATCGTGCAGCCGCAGGCCCGACAGAATAGCGCCGTCGACATTGCGTTCCTTGCACAGATCGGCATACGACTTGGACAGCTGCTTCTTCGGGTTGGTGCTGAAAAGCAGAATGTCGTAATCCAGCTCGACCGCGCGGTCGTTGATGCCGCAGAGGGTCTCGAAGGCAAGCGAGTCCTTCGCGCCTTCGCGGTTGATCTCCGACAGAATGACGCCGATCGTGCGGGTCTTCTTCGTAACCAGACTCCTCGCTACGGCATTAGGCCGGTAACCCATCTCGTCGGCGATCGTCTGTATGCGTTTGCGTGTCTTCTCGTTCACGTCGCTGTAACCGTTGAGCGCCCGCGAGATGGTCGTAATGGATACGCCGGCGGCCTTGGCCAGGTCTTTGATTGTCGTCAACGTACCCACTCCTTTTCCAAAACGTTTCGGAAGCTCGTGTAGTCATTATAATTCCAGATGTAAGCCTTTGCAATGGTTAATTTTATAAAAATGATAACAAAAAAAGCTTCCGGTTCCGGATCTCTCCGTTCGCGAAGCTTGATTTGTATCCGAGTGGGGATCGCGGCCGTCTACGTCATTGCTCCATCTGCTTGGCCAAGAATCCGGCTGCCGTTTCGACCATCTTGCTCTCCATCTCGCCCATTTTCATGCCCTCTTCGCGACTAAGCAGCACGACTGTACCGATCGGGTCGCCCCCCGCCACGATGGGCGCGGCCACGAACGAGCTCAAGCTCTCGCTATTGTCCCGCAGCAGGTCGAATTGGCCGGCGCTTGCTTCGAGCGTGATCTTGCGATTCTCCATGCAGTTCTCGAGCGTCTGCCCGATGGCCTTGTCCAAATATTCCTTCTTGGATGCGCCAGCCACGGCGATGACGGCATCCCGGTCCGAGATCAGGCAAATATGGCCCGTGCTCTCGGAAAGCGATTCGGCATACTCCTTGGCGAAGTCGCCCAATTCGCCGATCGGCGAATACTTTTTAAGAATGACTTCCCCGTCGCGGTCCACGAAGATCTCAAGCGGATCGCCTTCACGGATGCGGAGCGTCCTGCGGATTTCCTTCGGGATGACTACCCGGCCCAGATCGTCGATGCGGCGTACTATTCCGGTTGCTTTCATGGTTGCGAGATGCCCCACTTTCCTTGGATGTTTTGGACCATGGCCCGAAGCCGCATCAGGTACGGCATACGGCATGTATGACGAACGCGGTAGCTCAGGGATAAGGATTGATCTTTTACCATGGGAGTAGTATTTAACCCCTCCCAATTTCTTATGCGCTCACCCACGGGCGGGCACAGCGACCAGTCCTCGTTTTCCAGTTATTACCCTTCGCCATCCGCGAGTGAATCAATGAATATGTCGGCGGAAAAAGGAAAAAGGACCGTCCCGGTCTCCGAGGAGACCTGATGGACGAGCCTTTTCGCGATTTGCTTAATGAACGTTGTCGTCGATGCTTTTCACGTAAATCTCGCTGCCGTCCGCAGCTCGCGTGGATTCATGCGATCTCGTGGCCTCTTCGACCTGGCCGAACGACCAGCTCGTCGCCGGCACATCCGGGAACGATGCCTCTACGCCGCCAAGCGGACCGCGGTACAGGAGCCGGTTGATCATCGTAACCGCCTCTTGGCGGATGATCGGCGCGGCAGGCTTGAAGGTGCCGTCCTCATAACCCGTCGTCAGCGCGTTGCGGAACAGCGCTTCGATCGCTGCCGACGACCAGCGGCCCTCCGCGTCCGCGAACTTCGGATCGAGCGGCTGAGCGACCTTCAATTTCAGGTAGCGAACCATGACTGCTGCGAGTTCTTCGCGCGTGACGGGGCTGTCCGGGTGGAAGCTGCCGTCCGCATACCCCGTGAAGATGCCGTTATCCGAAGCGATGCGGATGTACCCGCTCGCCCAGTGCCCTTCGCGGACATCGCTGTATTGCGCTTTGAGCGTCGTGCTGCCGCCGTCGATCAGGCGCGCGATGATCGCGGCCAGTTCGGCCCGGGTCAAAGTCCGGTTCGGAAGGAACTTTTTATCCGGATAACCAAGAATATAGCGGATATGCGAAACGTTGCCGTAGCGATTGGAGAAAATAAGCAGCTTGGCCGAAGATTCTGCATTGGCTGCGCCTTCCGCAGCCATATTCGCTGCCGAGGCTTTGGCATCCACCTCGGCCATCCGTTCCGCGGCGTCGATTTGCGGCCACTTGAGCTTGACCGCAAACTGTCCGCCTGCAGCCATTTCCACCGTGCCCGGTTTCCAGACGATCTTGCCGTCCAATACCTTACCCCCGGCAGCGTCCAGCACTTCCGCGCCTTCGGGAATCGCGAGCGTGATTTGCGCGTCTTTTGCCGCAGCGTCGCCGTTGTTTTTGTATTTGACGGTTACGGTCGCCGTACTGCTCTCCTCATAAGCGCTGCGGTCGATCGACACGTTGACGATCAGATCCGGCGTGCCCTTAGGATCCGGCTCGGCCGGCGTAGACGGCACGACCGGTGACGGCGATCCGGACTGCGGCGTCAGCGGCACGTCGTGACGCACGATCGCGAACTCGACCGGAATGGTCGAGCTCACGTACGTCTCGTATCCTGTCGCCGTCACGACCAGGTAGTAATCGGTAGTCGGATACACCATGTAGGCGTATTTGCCGCCGTCCTTGCTCGTTTGCGGGTTCTTGTTGTCGTTCGGCGCGAAGCCCGCGATCTCAGGCAGCACGACTTCGGTGCCCGGCGTAATGCCCGCAGCTCTGTTGCGCGGCGTATCGGCATAGTAGAGGACGACGTGCGCGCCGTCGACAGCCGTGCCTGCAACCTTATCCGTAATGTCGCCGTAAGGGTCGATCAGTTCGTCGAGAATGTTGAGCTCGCCGTCCGCGGACAGCTCGAACTTCGGCAGCGTGCCGTCGTTGTCGATCGCGTTCATAATGATTTCTTTAGCCGCTCCGCTGTTCTGGGCGTCGGGCAGGCTGTACACGATCGCAAGTCCGTATTTCTTGCCTTTGACGAGGCCCGGGATGCTGAACACGCCGCTCGGATCGAGCGCGAACGCGTCTTGTCCGTTCACCGTGATGAACGCGCCGGTGTCCGGGTCCTGGATCTTAATCTTAATTTGCGCCGCCATATCGCGGTCGGCGGAATCTTGTTCGTTCAGCAGCTTCTGCGAGCCGTCGGGCTTCGCGAGAACGATAATGCCCGTCGCGACCTTGTCGGAGTCAAAGTATTCTTCGCCGTTGCCCGTAATTTGGCCGACCTTCGCCGTCTGCTTAAACGATACCTGCTTGGTCTCGCCGCCGACGGTGACTGGCTTGATGATCTCGATGTTGTAGTCGAGATCCCCCTCAGGAACCGGGATGGCGTATTGTCCCAGCTCGTCCGTCGTGGTCTCGGCGGAGAAGCCGATTGCCGCGTTCGTGATGCGTACCGTAACGCCTTTTTCGACGACGCGCTGGCCGTTTACCGTGGCGGCCACGACGCCGCGGATCGCGGCGGGCTGGAACGTTACGTTGAGCTGCTTCTTGCTGTAGATGCCTCTATCGGTATCGTACACCTCCGCCATGATCGGAATGACCTGGGCGGTTGTGCTCGCGATTTTGGAGGTCTTATACGGAATGACCGCCTGGCCGAATATATTCGTCACGGCTTCGTCCCCATCAGGGAAGGTGCCGGACGGCGCGCTGAATTTGACCTTGACGCCTGCGACAGGCTGCGCTTCGCTATCCAGCAGGGTCGCCGTCAGTTGCGACGTAGAGACGCCGTCGCCGATGAGCGTGTCCGGATTCGCCACAAGGCGGATGACATACGTGCCTGGCTCGGCGATTGCGATCGTCACCTTGGCTGGTGCGGACTTGGCGCCATGGTTGTCGGTGACCGTGAAGGTGAAGCTGTCTTCACCGCCGTAACCAGGGTTCGGCTTGTAGGTGTAAGTGCCGTCCTCGTTTACTGTCACTACGCCGTGCGATGGATCGCTCGCCTTGTCGAAAGTCAGCGTGTCGCCTGGATCCAGATCGCTACCATGCAGCGAACCGTCGTATACTGCGCCATTCACGCTTATCACGACATCATGCGCGATAGCGGTCGGTGCCCGGTTCGTGATCGTGATCGTCACCGTAGCCACGTTGGAGTCGGCCTTGCCGTCGGTTGCCTTGAAGGTAAAGGTGTCCGTGCCCGCATAGCCGGCAACCGGCGTGTAGGTATAGCTGCCGTTCGGATTCACCGTGACCGTGCCGTAAGAACCGGTTGTGTTTATTGCGTATGTCAACGTGTCGTTCGTATCGGCATCCGTGGCGGAGAGCATGCCGGTTACCGCCGTATTTTGATACGTGGACTTCGCGCCGTCATGCGCGACAGGCGCGACGTTCGCAGGAACGATCGGGCCGTAGCCTGCGCTTACGACCGGAGAGCCTGTGATTACGCCTGCCGTCGCTTTTGGCGTGACCTCGAAGAAGATGTATTTGCCCGCATCGCCAGCCGTCAGCACGTAGCTGCCGGAGGTGGCGCCGGTAATCTCTACCTTGCCCGCACCAGTCGCCTGGCTATCGCGGTACCATTTGTACGTCGGCGTCCCTGTCGGATCGCCGTCCACGTCGCCATACGTATAGGTACCCGTCAGCGTCTCGCCGACAACCTTGTCGCCAGCGATATTGACGTTCGTCGCTGTCGGCGGCGCATTCACCGTAATCGTCACCGTCGCGGTGTTCGAATCGGCCTTGCCGTCGTTGGCCTTGAACGTAAAGCTATCCGTGCCGGTGTAGCCCGTTGTCGGCGTGTACGTGTACGAGCCGTTGGCGTTAACCGTCACCGTACCGTGCAACGGGTCGCTCACTTTGCTGAAAGTCAGCGTATCGCCCGTATTCGTGTCCGTTGCCGGAAGGGTGTCGGTCAGCGCCGTGTTCATGTTCGTTTTCTTCGTGTCGTCCGTGGCCACCGGCGCTACGTTCGCAGGTACGATCGGGCCGTAGCCTGTGCTTAGGGTCGGCATGCCCGTCAGGACGCCCGTCGTTGCCTTTGGCGTGACTTCAAAGAAGATGTATTTGCCGGCATCGTCAGCTGTCAGCGTGTAGCTGCCGGAGGTGGCGCCGGTAATCTCTACCTTGCCTGCACCAGTCGCCTGGCTATCGCGGTACCATTTGTACGTCGGCGTCCCTGTCGGATCGCCGTCCACGTCGCCATACGTATAGGTACCCGTCAGCGTCTCGCCGACAACCTTGTCGCCGGCGATATTCACGTTCGTCGCCGTCGGCGGCGCGTTCACCGTAATCGTCACCGTCGCGGTGTTCGAGTCGGCCTTGCCGTCGTTGGCCTTGAACGTAAAGCTATCCGTGCCGGTGTAGCCCGTCGTCGGCGTGTACGTGTACGAGCCGTTGGCGTTCACCGTCACCGTACCATGTGACGGGTCGCTCACTTTGCTGAACGTCAGCGTGTCGCCCGTATTCGCGTCCGTTGCCGGAAGCGTGTCGGTCAGCGCCGTGTTCATGTTCGTCTTCTTGGTGTCGTCCGTGGCCACCGGCGCCACGTTCGCAGGAACGATCGGGCCGTAGCCTGCGCTCGCAACAGGCGTGCCTGTCGGCGTGCCCGTTGCCGCCTTCGGCGTGACTTCGAAGAAGATGTATTTGCCGGCATCATCAGCTGTCAGCACGTAGCTGCCGGAGGTGGCGCCGGTAATCTCTACCTTGCCCGCACCAGTCGCCTGGCTATCGCGGTACCATTTGTACGTCGGCGTCCCTGTCGGATCGCCGTCCACGTCGCCATACGTATAGGTACCCGTCAGCGTCTCGCCGACAACCTTGTCGCCAGCGATATTCGCGTTCGTCGCCGTCGGCGGCGCGTTCACCGTAATCGTCACCGTCGCGGTGTTCGAGTCGGCCTTGCCGTCGTTGGCCTTGAACGTAAAGCTATCCGTGCCGGTGTAGCCCGTCGTCGGCGTGTACGTGTACGAGCCGTTGGCGTTAACCGTCACCGTACCATGTGACGGTTCGCTCACTTTGCTGAACGTCAGCGTGTCGCCCGTATTCGCGTCCGTTGCCGGAAGCGTGTCGGTCAGCGCCGTGTTCATGTTCGTCTTCTTGGTGTCGTCCGTGGCTACCGGCGCCACGTTCGCAGGTACGATCGGGCCGTAGCCTGCGCTCGTGGCAGGCGAACCCGTCAGGACACCTGTCGTTGCCTTTGGCGTGACCTCGAAAAATACGTACTTGCCAACGTCGCCGGCGACCGACGTGTACGTGCTGCCGGTTGCGCCGTTGACCAATGTCTTGCCCGTGCCGTCCGCACTACCGCCGACGTACCACTTAAACGTCGACGTGCCCTCTGGGTTAGCTTCGGCATCGCTATAGGTGTAATGGCCTGTCAGCGTTTCGCCGACGACCTTGTTGCCGGTGATATTTACACCGGTAGCCGTTGGTGCGGCATTTACAATCTCCGACGTATCGGTCACTGGTGAGGACGGATTGCCGTTTCCGTTGACAACGCTCGCGGTGACTTTAATAGTCCCCATCGCCAGCGTAGACAAATCTACTGTTTTCGAATAGTCTCCTCCGCTCACGACCGTTGTTGTAAAGGTCAGGATCGTCCCTGCCGAATCTTCTACGGTTAACGTGACCGTGTCATTGACCGACGCCTTCGTCGTAGTACCCTGAAGGATCACGCTGGATTTCTCTGCGCCGGATAGCTTGCCGTCGCCGCCATCGTCTACATTTAATGTTATCGTAGGAGAATCCGCATTGGGATATACCTTTGGATCGTCAAAAGCATTACTTACGGCACCAAAGTTAAGCGAGAATTGTCTGCCACGATTCGTACCATTGCTTAATGTGTTCGTATTGCCGATTACGACACTGATGCTCTGCACAGGCGCTGCATATTGTGCAATAAATGAAGCAGAGTTGTCGAACTGAACGCCGTCCAACGAGGAACTAATACCTGAAAATCTCGTACGGCCAGCCGCCGGACGATTAATCGCCGCAGAATTCGCGTCATAGATGGTAAGTTTAGATCGATACGCAATCGTGCCGGAGTTTGGGTTGCCGATTTCATAGCTGGAAAATCCCGCTACCTCGGCATACTCTTGCGCGGATGCGCTGCCGTCCAGATCGATAGCCGTGAGATGGAAACCGACCAAATAAACGGGTTCGCTTGTCCCGTTTTTAACGAAGCTAATCTCGAACAAGACCCCGCCGGCGCCACCGCTTGTCGTAACAGTGGGATTAAACCGTCTCACGATTGCAGCGCTTGTATCGGAGGTATCGTCGTCTAAGAGATTGAGCGTTGCCGTAGTATTGATGCTCACGATTTTGACCAATGCGTCGACCGACACGCCGTTTTTGGTCAACACTTTGCTATAACGATAGATGTTCCCGGCAACGTAACTTGACGAACTACCCGACTCGAGCGAAGGGTTCTTCGTCGGCGTTGTCTTGGACGTGAAGTCTAAGTAGTCGCTGCTAGACAAAGGTACTAGCAAAGGTTCAGTCGCCGCATTTGCTCTCACAGGAGACAAAGAAATGGATGACAAAATCAGCGTAACAACCACTAGATAAACAAAAAATTTAGTTCCGGCCTTTCGAAATCCTGTCATATGGCTGAAGCCCCTTCTTATAAAGAGTATATTCCAAAATTAAACAAAATATTTTCCATTATCCTCCTATGGTCTATTGTCAGCTTTCATTCACAGGCCTTTTTTACTATTATTAACGATTGTTCTGAACATCTACTGAACAATTTTCTATTTTCTTGTCATGTTGGCTATAAATAAAAAAATCCTCCCGAAGGAGGACGTCTACATCCGTTATGGAAGGTTTAAAATGAATTATTTCAGCTTGCTCGGCAAAATCTTGCGAATGTCATTCGTATCGATAACGAGATGAATATTGTCCATCGTCCGAAGCGAGCCCGAGATCGTCCCTACCAATCTACCGGCATCGTCTAGCAAAGGTCCGCCGGACATCCCGCTGACGATCTGCGAGGAGGTCAGAATGCGATCGCGGCCGTTGATTTTCGCCGCAGGATTGTTGATAATGCCTTGCGTGATAATCGGCGTGTTTTTCAGCGGATAACCGATCGCAAAGACCGTCTCGCCAAACTTCAAAGACTCAGATCTTACGGTCAGGTAAGGATATGCGCCGCTTGTCAGCTTGGCCGTCTTCGGATCTGGCAGCTCGAGCACCGCGGCATCCGTCAACTCGTCGTACCCGACCACTTTAACCGGACTAAGCACCCGCCCGTCGCTCAACTGCGCTTCAACGCGGGCAGCGCCCTTCACGACATGATAGGCGGTAAGTGCGGAGCCTCCGGCCGAGATGATCGCGCCCGAGCCTGTCGCTTGAAGCGTACCCTCGCTGTCCAATACTCGCAAATACAACGTAGCAGTGATGGCCATATCGTAGCTCTGTACGGCGTCGATGCTATCCGTCTTGGCCGCGCTCCCCGTACCTACGCTTAAGATCAAAGTTGCCAAGAGCGCAAGCACCATACCGGCAAACCTTATTTGTGCTCTCACCAATGTCCCTCCTGTCTAAGGTGTAAAATGGCGGGGCATAAGCCCCGCCATTCGGACGACTGTTATTGCACGGCAGACATGATGTCTTGATAAGCCCAGTGCGTGGCAGGAAGATCGCTGAACCGGACGGGCAGTGCTTCAGTATTAATCCCGATGATCCGGTTGATCAGCACGACCGCCTCTGCCCGCGTGATCTTGCTCTCCGGACGGAAGGTGCCATCCGGGAAGCCCTTAATATAACCTGCCTTGGTCAAGGCGCCGATGTAGCTCTCGGCCCAGTGACCTTTGACATCGCTCTGTTTGACGGTGCCGCCGGATGCCGGATCCAGATGAAGTACGCGCGTCAGAACCGCAGCGAACTCCGCTCTGGTCAGTCCCCGATCTCCAGCGAAGCCGCCGCTCGGATACCCTTCGATAATGCCTGCTGCGTTGAAGAAGGCAACCGTATCTGCGGAATCCGATTTGACGTCATCGAACAGGTTGGCGACGCTGACTTCCTCTTTGTCGAGCAGCGGCGACAGCGCGTCGACAAGCTCGTAACGCGTAATCGCCTGGCTCGGCTTAAAGGTATTATCGGCATATGCCTTCATGTAGTTGACATCTTTCGCGTCTTCTTTCAGGCTGTAGCTTGCATTTTCCACCTTGTAATCGATGGAGACGACTTTGTTGTCCTTGTCGGTCATGAACTTGACCGTCATGCTGGAGCGAAGAACGATCGGCCCCGTGTAACGCGTGCTGTTCGTCGTCGGAGTCGTACCGTCCGTCGTGTAATAGATTATTTGGCCGGTCGGCGCGTTCAGCTCCAGTTTGCTGTTCTTGGCGACAACGACAGGAGCTGTGCCCGTCGTATCCTGCGTCTTGGTGCCGATAGCTGCCGTTACGGGCTCGGTCGGCGTTACTGGGGCGGATCCGCCACCACCGCCGGCAGGCGCAGCTTGGGCAAGCCAGCTGTCGCTGAACAAGTCGCTGTCTTCTTTGCCGTCGGCGACGGCGATCGCTTTCAACGTCGTAGTGCTTGTCAGCAGCACGGAGCCCGTGTACAAGGTCGACGTGAACGGATTCGGCGTCGAACCATCCAGCGTATAATAGATTTTCTCGCTTGGATCGATTACGCGGAAAATGACCTGTGTCGATCCGTTAAACGAGCGACTGTCCGATTGAGGTTGCGGCACAGCTGCTTTTTCCGCAAACTTGAAGTCCGACGGACCGACAATGATATAACGCAATGCGTCACCATAAGTCACTTTCAGCTTCACCTTCTCGCCTTGCGGCACGCTGCCTTTCAGTTGGCCTTCTTCGTGACTAAGGCTCAGCGCTGCTGGAGGCGTAAACGCCGTCCAAGTCGGTGAATTCGTCTCGGTCTGTGACAAGACGAACTTGCCGGTGAGCTTGTTCAAGGTATCCTGCACGCCAGGAATGATCGCTGCCGACGCCAACAAGCCATCGGCCGTATCACTCCAGCCGGAGAGGATTGGATAGAATCCTTCCCGAACCGCCCATACATTAGCATCGAAGCTCTCCGGCAGCTTGCCGTCCGTCAGACTTGCGGCGGACATGCCGACTGCACCCGAGATATTGCCCGCAGCAGGATTGCCGGAAGCATCGAAGTACGGCGTATTGCGCTTGAGCGCCTGAGCGTTGTATCGCGATCCGGTTACCGAAGTACCGTCGATGATCTGGCCGGCGATTCCGCCCAAGTAGGATTGCCCCGGCAAGATCGTACCGCCGATGCCTGACCCGACTTCGCCGGAATTCAACGTGCGCAGTATCGAACCGCCTTCGGCCAGACCGACGATGCCGCCGGACCAGGCTTGCACAGTCCCCTTGGCCACGATTCGACCTGCGGAGTAACCGTCCTCGATAGTGCCTGCGCTGTTGCCTGCGATACCGCCGGACTGAGCTTCCTTGGCTTCAACCGAGACATCCGCCATTGAGAACGACTTCAGTACCCGGCCATCTGCCGTATTAACGGCGGCGATGCCGCCCGCAATAGCGCGGCCTTCCGGAGATGTGCTCTGAATCGCGCCCGAGCTGTAAGAACTCTCGATTAAGCCGCGGTTAACGGAAGCGATGCCCCCGGCACGATTCGTGGCTGTCACTGCAGCGTCGCGTACGGCAACGCCCCGAATGATGGCCCCGGTATCGTTGACGCCGGCAACGACCGCAGCGTCGCCGGTTGAGGAGACGATCGGCCGATCGAACATGATATCGACGATCTCGCCGCTGTTGGCCGACGCGAAGCTTGCCGCCACGCTGCTGACGGGCAGAAGCGCAGTCAGTGTGCGCTGTCCGCCATCGAACGTGCCCGTGAACGTCTCGTACGGCACAAAGCGAATGCCTTCGAGGTTTAAATCTGCCGTCAGCGTTAGCTTAGGCAGGTTCGGCGCCTCGGTTGCCGACCGGTTAAAGAGCTTATAGTAAGCTGCGCCGGTCGCGTTCTTCAGCAATACCGTTCCTTGAAGGCGAGGAACCGTAGCGATCTCTACGTTGCCAGCATCCGGTTCGCTCAGGAACACAGTATCGACGTCGATGGTCCATTCGCCCTTGGCATAAACATCGATCTTATCTGCCTTCGTCGCCTGTCCCGAAGTGCCGCCGTGCCCGACCGGATTCGTCTCGCCCGTGTAAACGGCATTCGAGAGCGCGCCTCCCGTCAGGAGATTGCCGACAATGGTACCCGTGTAAATGCCGCTGCCGGTCGTCGGTGCGCTCACTTCTTTAATGTCGGTAGAAACACCCTCCAGGGTTCCGGCGTTCGCGCCGGCGATGCCGCCGGTATGCGCGCGAGTGACAGCCTTGGTAGAGGAAGCCGCGACTTTTTGCTGCAGCGCATAGGAATTAACGATGGAACCTGTTGCTTCCACGGATCCGGCCAGACCGCCTGTGCGCAGATCCAAACCGCTGTGCTGAACGTTGCCGGAGGCGTATGCGTGCTCAATGCGATAATGATCCACCGAGCCGACCAAGCCGCCAGCATAAGAAGCCGACTTCGCGGTAACGGTGACTGCGCCCTTGGCCCAAACGTCGCGGACCAGCGCTGTATCGGGCCCGGTACCTGTGAGCTGTCCCGCGAATCCGCCGACCATCGGCGTATTAAACGAGTTGGCTTCCGTAAGTGTCACCGGCAAGTCCGTCGATGCGTTCTGGATCGACGTGCCCGATGCCTTGCCGACCAGACCGCCGGCATGGGTGTATGGCGTTTCGCCTACCGCAGAGATCGCGCTCGCGACGACCAGTTGCTTGCCGCCGGAAGACAGCACTTGCGTATAGTAGATTCCGCCGCCTGCTGCTTGGCCTACAGCTCCGCCAGCATCATATGCCGTGCCGTTTGCCACGCGAACGCCGCTGTTCGTCTTCGAAGCTGCGATAACGCCGTCGCTATAACCGGCAAGACCGCCTGCCACGATCGTGTCGCCGCCGTTCACGGACAGATCGGTTTGCGAGTCCGCGTAGTAGATGGAAGCATTGCTGTTCTTGCCGACGATGCCGCCGGCATACAGCTTGCCTTGGAAGTTCAAGCTGCCTGCCGTTTGCGAGCCGCCCTTCATTTCCGCCTGATACAGCCCCGGGTACAAGGGGGTCATCAGGCCAAAATCGAACGCCCGATCCCGATCGGTTGCGGACAGCTCGCCGACGATGCCGCCGACGACGGTATCGCCGCTGCGCGTCGTAGCGCTGATGTCGCCCGCCATCTTCGTCTTGTAGAGAACCGAATCCTTGGCGGAGCCGACAATACCGCCGGCCGTTACGGTCACGCCCGCGCCGCGTACGGTAGCCGACGAATCGATATGGCTGATAGCCGTATTTACCGTCTTGCCGGCCAAACCGCCGACAAGCGCGCTCAGGCTGTCGCCCGAGGAGGCGACATTGATATCGCCGATCGTGACGTTGCGAATCTCGAACGCATTATTACCGGCGCCTTCTTTGATGCCGACGACACCGCCCACGATACCTTTGCCCAGCACGTGAATGCCCGGAACTTCGTCGCTCACGTCGATGTCGGACAGAACCGTGCCGATCGCCGCGCGACCGACCACGCCGCCGATGACCGATTCCGGTCCTCCTGCCTCCAGAGAAGCGCCTTCGAACAGCAGCTTCACGTTGCTGGCCTCGCCGGACTCGTAGCTGCCGATGACACCGCCGACGATATTGCGGTCGGCGTTGGAAAGAATCCGGAAGTCCGGAGATATCGAGAGCTCAAATCCATGGATATCGCCGGATTGCCGGCCGACGATACCGCCGACGATGGCGTCTTCGGTGTAGCTTACAATCGAACCCGCGGTTGACGTGAGCGACAGTTGCCCGTCGATCGGGTACGTATTGTCCCCGACGAAGCTGCCGACGACCGAGCTATTGTATGCCGCTTCGACGCCGCCGTCGTTCACAATCAGGCTCAAGTTGCCAAGCGTACCTTTATTGCTGCCTAGTATCCCGCCGACGACGCGCCCGCTGACCTTGGCTCCGCCAAGCAGCCGGACTTCAATACCGTCTACGGTCCCTTCATTGAATCCTGCCAGCGTGCCCGTATACTCAAGACCGGCAACGGCCAGCGGCTCAAGCTTGATCTTCTCTACCTTGCCTTCCGCGGCGATGACGCCGAAGAGGCCGGAATACGCATGAGCAGGTTGCAGGCTGAGGCCGTCGATGAGGTAGTCTCCGCCGTCCAAATGCCCGCGGAACGGATTCTCCAGCTTGTCGCCGATCGGCGTCCATTGCCTGGACTGGATGTGAATCGGTCCGACGATCTGAATGTTGCGATCCTTGAAGTCGAACCGATCGACGCCGGCGATGCTGCCGTTAACGATGCCCGCCAGACCGGCCAGCTCCGCTTCGGTAGAAATCTGGAAGTTGATCGCGCCCTTGTCGTTCATGTACCAGTTGATGTTGGCGTTAACGCCTCCGCTGGTATCGTCGCCCGTATTGGCGATCCGGTTAACTTCCGGATACTTGTACTGGGCGTCGAGCGAGCCGTAGCGCCAAGCCTGGACAAAGTCCCATCCGGATTGGCTTGGGAATACGGTCCGATCCCGCAGCGTGCTGACGCTCACGGTATCCAGTCGCAGCGGCTCGTCCAGTGCCGCGACGGTGCCTGCGCCGAAATCGGACAATCCGACGTTCAGGTTGTTGGATGCGTCTTTGACGACATAGTTCTTATACAGAAGCTCGAGATCGGAGCTGTCGTAGCGACCGGCGTAGGCGCCGGCTGCCGCGCCGCCCGAAGCAAGCACCTTTGCAGCGGAGTAGGTATACGAGATCTTGCCGTCTGCGATACGACCGGCCAGACCGCCGACAAAAGAATGATCCTTTGTTGCGGAAACTTCGCCTGCTGCATAAGCATTTTTGACGGTGCCCGATGCCTGGTCGCCGACCAGACCTCCGACGACGCTATAGCTGCCGCTAGCCGTAGCGATGCCGGAGAAGTAGGACAGCTCGATACTGCCGCTGTTGCGTCCGACCAGACCGCCAAGATAGACAGGGACGGAAGAAGCGCCCGTCGCTCTGCCCGTGACTTCGATATCCACGTAGGAACTCTTGACGGCGCCGTCGTTTTGTCCGACCAGGCCGCCAACCAGCGTGTTCTCGCCTTCCACGTTCAAATTCGCGTTGGAATACGTGTAATACAATGTGCCTGTCGCCCGGTTAATGCCGGCCAGGCCGCCCACGATGGCATCGCGGCCACGCGAGATTACCGGAACCTTGTCGGCTACGTTGTTATTCGCGATCAGACTGCCGTTGTCGCCGACCATGCCGCCGACCAAAGCCGACGGAGCCGTGACGTTCACGGTGCCGATCGCCCGGCTGTTGCGGAGCGTGCTGACGGCGCTGCCGGGATTGATAACCGGATCGCCTGCGCGGGCGGCATTGACGCCGACCAGACCGCCGACCGTCGTGCCCGTAGCCGAAGCGTTAACCTTCAAGCTGAGACCTTCCGTCGAGCTGTCCGCGATAAATGAGCCTGTCGCTAGATTGTAGCCGACCATGCCGCCGACCACAGTGGACGGATTGTTGACGTTCAAATTAATGCCCGCAGACATGATCTTCTCGATGCGGGTCGCTTCCGCATAACCGGCGATGCCGCCGATGATCGGATTGGTGGAAGCTGCGACCGTGCCGATCAGAAGATCGTCTACGTTGACGTTCGTTGCATCGCCGACAATGCTGCCGTCAATGATGCGGCCGGCGATGCCGCCTGCTGTCGGACTTGCCGCCTGAAGCGAAAGATCCACAAAGTTCGGCGCATCCGCCATTGCCTGCGGATTGACGATATCGGTGCTCTTCGCATATCCGACGATGCCGCCTGCGTTGATGTTCGGCGCCAACACGCTGACTGTCGGTTTCTCTCCGCCGATTAGCTTAACGTTGTTCAGGCCGGCTCGCCCGCCGTCCGGGCCTTCGGAGCGGCCTACGATGCCGCCTGCCGACGAATCGGCGCCCGAAGCTTTGATCTCGATCGCTTCTGCTGTCGAGTTGCTGACAGAACCGCGGTTGAGGCCGGCGATGCCGCCGATCGAACCGCGCGCGCCCGAGGCCGTAATGACAGTGTCGTTTACCTTGCTGCCCGCAACCGCACCATGATTTTCGCCGAATACGCCGCCCAAGCGGACATCCTCGCCGGTGGATTTCAGCTGCACGCGTTTCACCTCGACAACCATGACCGGTGCCCGATTGACCCCGACTGCGCCGCCGAAGCTGCTGTCCGTCGCGCCGGCATCAATCAGGAAATCCTGCACGATCACCGGCGCTTCCGTCGTACCTACGCTGGCTTCGGCTGTCAGACTCCCTGCGATGCCGCCTGCCGTGTAGAGACTCTTGCCGGCGCCTGCGGCAATGCCGACCCGCGTGACCTTGCTGCCCGTAATGGTCAGCGGCTTCTCGTTGAGGCCGGCGATACCGCCGACTGTCCAGCTATCGGCGCCGCTGGACAAACCGGTGACGGCCTCCAGCTTGACGCTGTCATAACCGTTGTAATCCGCTGCGCCTACCTCTGCACCATAGACGCTGCCCTGCATGCTGCCGCCGACGCCGCCGACGGCGCTGCCGACCGTATGCGTTTTAATGGAGATATACTTGACGGACACCCGGTTGACTGCGCCCTCAATATATCCCCCGATACCGCCGATCGTACCGTCGGCATCGAGCGTCGCATACTTGCTTGCGCTGCCGCCCACAGCGACTTGGGTGTAATGGCCGCTGCCATCCCCGTTCGCGTCGCCGACGCCGCCGCCCTTGGCGTAGCCGACGATGCCGCCGGTGTAGGCATTGGCGCCGTTAGCGACAATGTCGGCATTAAACGATACATTCATGATCGTGCCGCCGACAGAATAGCCGGCGAAGCCGCCCGTATAGACCTTATCCGTGCCGATTGCTTGAATGTTGACTTTATTCAGGAACGATCCCGACCAGCTGTAGTTGTCTCCGAAATAACCGGCAACGCCGCCGGTATAAACGCCAGTGCCACCGCTATTGTGGATCGTGCCTTTGTTTTCGAAGCTGCCGCGGAGCACGGACCGGTCCGTAGCAGGGGCTTCTGCGGCGCCGACAAAGCCGCCCGCATAAGAACCTGTTCCTCCGGGGGTATCCACGGTAATGGTTCCTTCGTTCTTTGTCAGGCTGGAAATCGAGATCCGCCCGCCAACCCGGCCGGCGATCCCGCCGGCGTAGCTGACTGTCGCGCCGGTCGCGCTGATATTGCCCTTGTTGACGATCGGCGTATCTTGATCCTCGAGTTCAAGGAGGCCCTCGACATAGCCGACAATACCGCCCACACCGACTTTTCCGCCCTTGCCGTTTACGGTTATATCCTTTTGGTTCTCGGCTTGCTTGATCCTTAATCCGTGAGCGCCGCCGTAGCCGGCGATGCCGCCGGCGTACGAGGTGCCGTTCGTTGTTACCGTTTTGGTATTTACAACGTTAGCGATGGTGCCCTCGCCCATACCCACGATACCGCCGGCATACACGTTGTATGTCGCGTCGGTCACGCTGATCTCGATATTGTTGGTGATGTTGTAGACGAGGCTGCTGCCCGTCATCTTGCCGACCGCAGACCCCGCGTACACTTCGTACGCGGAATCGGCGACGCTGATCCGGCCGTTGTCGGCAAAGGTGAAGCCGCCGAGCGTGCCGGCCTCCATATATCCGATCAACCCGCGATAACTGAGGTTGTCCGGAATCTTCATCCCCGAGATCGTGAATCTGGCGCCGTTTTGCGCGATCATCGTTCCTTTGAAAGGATGTTCTTTGTTACCGATCGGCAGCCACTCGTAGCTAGAGAGGTCCATATCGCCGGCGACCTCAAGAATCTTGTCCTTAAAGCCGTTCACCTTGCCGTCCGGATCTTCGCTGACAAGCTTCGCTACGCCGGCCAGCATTTCGGGCGTATTGATATTGAACGTTGAATAAATGGGATTGTACCAGTTCGTCTGTGCCACGGAATCCCACGTCTGCGGATCCGCCATAGCCTTTGGCCCGAAGGACAGAGCCAGGCTCCCCGTCAGCACCGTCGCCAGGATTGTCCCGACGACGGATTTAAGCTTAAATGCCATCTTCACACCGCCTTAAGGAATCTGTCTTATTCGCCGGCGATCAACCGGTCCAGTCTCATTGCAATCGCTGCAGCCTGTGACCGGGTTAATGCATCTTCAGGACGGATATACAGATTCTCGCCCTGGATAATACCGTATTTGATGCTAAGCGCTACCTGCTCACTCGCCCATGCCGGAATCGAAGCACGGTCTTTGAAGCCTGCGAGCAGATTATCGATCTCTGCAGCGCTTAGCGGCTCCACATTGCCCGTCAGCGTAAGCAGACGGCCAGCCATCGTCATCGCTTGAACCCGCGATAAGGTCTCTTGCGGTTTGAATACGCCGCCGGCAAGTCCGTTCGCCAAGCCAAGCTTGGACGCGATCGCCACGCTGCGCGCGTACCAGCTCTCAGCCGATACGTCGCTAAAGCTGGAGGATGCGTTTTGATTCATGAGACCGGCCACGCGGAGGAGCAGCGTCGGATATTCAGCCCGGGTGATCTTGCTTTCCGGATCGAATTGCTGATCGCTCTTGCCCTGGACGAACATCTTGGCTGCGGCCTCTTGAATCGATTGACGGCCCCAATAGCTGTCCTTTACATCCGCAAAGCTCTTTGCGCTGCTGATGAGGAACAAGCTGCCTTCTCCGGTCAATTTGATCCGGAAGCCGTCCTTCGTCTTGCTCCATGGAACGGTGGTCCAATTGCCATTCGCATCCTTCAGTACGATAGCGGTCACTTCGTCCGCCTTTACGCCATCCGGTACGTTCAGTTCGGTGATGACGCCGTTCATCCAGCCGCTCTCAGCCAGATTGGCCTTAAACGTAAGGCCGGAACCGGAACCGAGCATCGTAACCTTTTGTCCGGCTGCAATCGTCTGCATGGCCGCGATATCGCCTTCGGCGTTAGCCGCTGCCGTGAGGGTAAGATCGCCCTTGACGCCGGAAAGTTGATCCTTGGTCAGTGTCAGCTTGCCGGTAGGCAGCTGTACGATCAGCTTCTTGCCGGCATCCGCGAGCTGACGGACTGCGGCAGAGGCGATATGGAATTCATAGCCCAACGCACTGCCTTCCTTCACGCTCAGAGTCAGGTCGCCTTGGCCTGCCGCCACGGTGTCTTCTGTCGTCAGCGTGACCTTGGCAATGCCGTCAATACCCAATTCGCTCTTGACTTCCTTGCCGTTTAGCGTGAAGGTCGGCGCTTCTCCCGAAGGAGCGGTCGAGCCACCACCGCCTCCGCCTCCGCCAGCGCCGCCTCCGACGTCAATAGCGCCTTTATATTGCAGCTTTCCACTGACAGCCATAGCCAGCTTGCCTGTGGAAGTCCGTTTCGCTACCACGATAATATCGCGCGAAGTAGCGGTAACCAATCCGTCGGTAGGGAAGATGCTCCAATCGGACAAATCTTGCTTGAATGTCGGCAGTACAGCTCCTGTGTCCGGGAATATCTTGTAAGCGAGCTGTTGGCCAGTCATATCGCCAGCATTGTCGATTGTTACCTGCGCCAAGGCAGCTTTCTCATTCAAGACACGAATGCTAGCAGACAAACTTCCCAACGCCGTCGGCTCCGGAATTTTAACTTGAGCGGCGACCATGGCGGTCAGCGAGACGTCGTCGGAAATCTTGTAAGTCGCTTCGATCAAGCCGGCGCCTTCGGTCAGGCCGGTAACGGTTCCCTTGGCCGGGCTGTTCGCGTCCACGGTGAGGTCGACGGCATCGCCCATCAACAGCGTGTAGCTAAGCTTGGCTTTGATATCTTCCGCAGAGATCGGCACCTCTTTAAAGGTCACCTTGCCCTGCGCGTCTTTCCCGTTAACGACCTTCAGATACGCTTGGATCGTCTTGCTCTCTCCAGGCGTCAACGCCGGCAGTTCCTTCAGCACCAGCGCAGCCGGCGTCTCAAAGCTGTCGTTCGTGATGCTGACCGTTGCCGAGTTCTCGTTACCGGCTGCATCCGTAGCAATCAGCTGCAAGTCCACGGTTGGGTCGCTGCCCGAAATTGCCACATCGCCATCGAACTTGCCGTCATCCGCTACAGGAATAACGGTACCTCCCACGGTCAGCTTCGTGCCTACGCTCGTCGTGCCTGCGACATGAATCAAGTTCGCAGACTTGCCGCCGATCTGGCCCATTTGCGTTCTGGCGCCAGTCGTCGGCTCATCGATATAGAGCGTCGGAGCGATCGTATCGACGGTCAGATACAGCATCGTAACGGAGACGTCCTTCGTCTTCGTGTTCGTCGCCGTCAGCTCGATCGCATAAGGGCCGTCAACCGTAAAGTTGCTCAGCTTCAGCGTGCCGCTGCTGCCCGAGGTTCCGTTCGTCAAGGAAACTGAACCCACTGTTTCGCCGGCATACTTGGCCTCGACTTTTACGTTTTGCTGGTTAGATACGAGCTTGATGCTCTGCGTCGTCTCGTTCGTAATCAGATTAGGCGATGTGCCCGTGTCGGCAGTCGTGCTCACCGTACCTTGATCCGAGGAGACGGTCAGCCCCGGCTTCACGGGGACCGGCAGCAGCGTAAGGCCGCTGTCGATGCGGTCGGCATAATGATAGTTCTCGTTTTTGTCCAGCGTCGCGGCCGGCTTGTTGGCGGCAGATACGCCGATGACGTATTTCTTGCCGACTTGAAGGCCGATGTACTTCGCGTCCGCCGCGTCCGCCTGAGCCGTACCTTGCAGGCTGTCTTGATCGACGGCGTCGGAAGTCGTGCTCGCCGTCCATCCGCCGACCGGAACGCCCTCATAACGGCCGGTCGAAGCGTTCCAATACGGCTGCAGTTCCTCTTCCGTCATCAGCACTTCGCCGTAGTTGTCGTACGACTTCAGGCTGCCGGTCTGGTCGCTCTGCGCCTCGATGACGTAGTTGCGCGGAATGTTTTCCTGACCCGGCTTGACGGCGCCCGGCTTGAACGACAAGGAGAAGTAGCCGTTGCCCGCCGATTCGATCTTCACGTCGCTGACCTTCTGCGGCGCCAGCGGGTCGACGATCGTGAACTTCTGAGCCGAGGTCTTCGTTCCGAAGGCAGCGGAGGCCTTCAGCTCTGCGCGCAGATAGTAATCGCCTTGGCGCAGCAGGCCTCGGATGTCCTCGGTGCCGCCTACCAGCGACACCTTGGTGACGTCGATGGTTGCGGTGCCTGCGGTTGCCGGCAGGTCCTTAGCAATCAGTAGACCCGGATCGCCGGCGGCCAGTACCGAAGTGCCGTCGTCGAGCTTGACCGTGCCGCTGCCAACCGCATCCTGCGTCAGATACAGGTTGACCGTATCGCCTGCCTTCGCGTTCGATGCGTTCCATGTCGCAGTGAACTTGTTCGGATCGGTGCCGCTCGCCGCCAGGTTAACCTGGTTCAGCTGCGGCAGTACCGGTACGTTCAGCAGCTTGGTATCGACGCCCGATTCAGCCGTCAGCGTCCAAGTGCCGCCCTTCTTGGCTTCCGCCTCCGGTACGATGATATACGCTTTGCGGATATCGACCTTGTCCGTGTTGCCTTCGTCGTTCGCGAGAATGATCTGCGAAAAGGCGTTGGCCTTCGGATTGGTATTCGAGTTGTCGAATACGATCGGATAATCCTTCTTGCTCGCATCCTTCAGAACGAGCTTAGGCAGCGTCTTGTAGTCGTAATCGACTTCGATGATGGCGTTGCCCGAGATGTCATTCATTGGAATCGAATGCTCGCGGCCATTGTTCTTGGTCACGATGCCGCCGACGCCAAGATTCATCGCGTCGCTCTCCAGCAGTTGCACGCCCTTGGCTACGTCGCGATAAACGATCTCTTGGCTGCCTTGCTCCGTGTCCTTCCACGAAGTAGCGACCGTTTCGACGCCTTGGCCGATGACCAGCATGCGCGGTCCCGTTTCGGGATCGTTCACGACCATATGAATCAGGCCGTCCGGCAGTTCCTCGCTGGAGGTGCCGAATTCAACGCCGCCGCCCCAATAGTAAGTCACGCCGAGCGTGATGAGCAGAATGCCTACGCTGCCCCAGATTTTGTCGTTGTTGACGCCGAAGAACACGCTGGCGAGCGGCATGCCCCCGACAACCGGTACGCTGTTCGGGATTTGCAGCCTGGAACCGATATAGCCTTCAAAATCGATCCGGTTTTTCTCCAGGTTTTGCCCGACGAAAACGCCGGCTTTGCCGACGATAACGTCCCAGCCGCCGATGTCGACTTCCGTCTGGATGCGCACGAACCACGGCGTTACCCATTGCGCTTCCAACAGCGCCTTGGTCAGCATCGGAAGCGTGTCGTCTCCGTCCGGATCCGTCGAGAAGTCCAGCTTACCCTCGATCTTAAGACCGGTCCGCTTCACGGTCAGGTCGGCCTGGCCGAAGAAGTACGCCGGCGCGATGCCGAAGCGCATGCCCACGCCCGCCTGCACGACGAGCGGGAACGGATCGCTGCTCGTGCCCGCGATCGTATCCGCCAGCTCGCGAACCGCGCCGCGGATATCGGTGAGGTAGGTCGCGCCGGTAATCAGAATGCCCGGCTTTGGAAGCCCTGCGCCGAAGCCGATGACATCCGGCAGAATGCGGCCGTCCTGCACCTTTTTAAACGCCAGCTCGATCTGTACGCTCATCATGCCCTTCAGATCGGCCTCGAATTTCATGCCGTACTTGCTTGCCTTGTATTCGCCGTTGATCTGCTGAACATAATGGGAAATAAAGATTTCCCCGCTCGGTCCTTCGCTCTTTTTGTCTTCGCCGTCCATCGGACCGAACAAGCCGAGGTTCTTGTTCAGACCGAACTTCAGCGCTGCGTCAATGCCTACGAAGCCCTTGTTATTAAAAATAACGTTGTTGATCTCCGCGTCGATGATCTTCATCGAGATCATGCCGCCAAAAGAGATGCCGCCTTCTCTCAAAATGAAGTCATTGAAAGATAATCCGAAACCGGAAATGTTGAACGACGGCACCGAGAACAGCGATTGCCGATTGAAGTAAACGTTCGACACCATCAGTTGACGGAGCGGATTGAGCCGGTCTCCGATGAGGCCCGACGCCCACTTCAGGCTTCCGTTAAGCGATGTGTCTTCCGGATTGTCGTCGTTGTCCGCCTGCTCTGCAGGAGACAGCGGGCCGCTGCCCAGCCGCTTGTTGAAGCCGTTGAAAAAGTCCAGCGTCCATTCGCCGCTGTGGAACACGAATCCGCTGCCGGCCACGCTCAGCGTACCGTCGCCCTTGACGAACGTCGAGGCGAACAACGGATTGTTGGCGAAGCCCGGTACGAGCTTCTGAACGCCGAATACGTCCAGCTGGCCACGGACGATGACGAGGTCCTTGCCCTTATAGGCAACCGCATCATTAATGATAGCGGGCTCGGTCTTGGTATCGACGATAACCTGGGCATCCTTGCCTTTGCCCACCGTCTTGATCATGCCTTTAATGACGACCAGAACGGAACGGCTCTTGTCATCCTTTTGGAATTCCTGCAGCTCGGCTTCGGAGCTGAATGTCTTGTAGCTGTAGATCGGAACGGCTTCCAGACTGTCGTCCTCGAGGAACGCATCGAGCTTGAAGGTCGGATCGACCGTCTTGCTCGCGATGCCGATCGCTTTTTTAGCCGATTTGAAGTTGTCGATCGTGCTCTTGAGCTGATCCTTGTTGGCGAACGGAGCGGTTGCAAACATCCCGTTCAGCTCGTCCATATCCTCCATCGTCTGACCGATCGAAGCGCCCTTCAGGTCGAAGGCCTGCTTGTAGACGGCCAGAATGTGCGCTTCGCGCACCCGGGTCTCGTCGTTGTCGGTCATCATGATCGTCTGGGGAGCGGTGATGTCGTACAGGGACGCTTCTTCTTCGTCTCCGCCCGTATCGCCCTTATAATCGATCTGGATCTCGTATTCGCCGAGCGGCATTTCTGGGCCGGTATCGGATGCCAGCACGTTGCCGTTAGCATCTACTCGATCGCCGGTGTTGTAAGTGATGCGCATGTCGCCGGAGGCGCCGTCGTCGGTCGGCTGGAGCAGCACGGAGCTCTGCACCGGCACCTTGTAACGATCTCCGGTCACTTTGTTGCGGAAATAGAGATCGAAGTTCGGCGCGGTGTTCGCGTCGCCGGTGTTATAGGCTTCGATATTGGACAGATTGACGGTTACGTACTTCGTATCGGTGCTGTACAGTTCCTTCGGCGATACGCCGTACACATAAGTCGGCAGCGCTTCGCCGACGGCGGGCAGCAAGATGAAGTTCGCCTTGCTCGACTCGTATTGGGCTTTGATGCCCTCGTCGGTCACGCCGTCCAGTTTAGCCACTGTCTCTGGACTTTTGGCCGTCAGCATGTACTCCCGGGTCGTCGGCCATGCCCTGCCTTTAGCCTTGACCTTGAACGAAACGGTGACGGTGTCGCCCGGCTTGTACTTCGGCTGAATGCCGAGCTCGGCCTCGGCGGGTGTTGCTTCCTTTTTATACTCGAGTATTTTGCTTTGGAAGGTTTCCGTTAGCGCTTTGCCGGAGGAATCGCGGACGATATTGCCCTGATTGTCCAGCTTAACGAAGCTCAATCCGCTCTGCAGCGTCAGCTCCAGATCGATTTTGGATTGCTCCATATTGTACTGCGCGAGATTTTCTACTTCCGCCGTGATATCGAAGATGCCTTCGTTCACATAATCGCTGTCGTCCGGCAAGGTTGCCAGCGTCTGGATCGGATCCAGGTAGCGGATGGAGAAAACATGGTCCGGTTGCGTCAGCTCGCCAAGGCCGTATACCGTTTCAAACGACTGGAAGCCCTTGGCGGCAATCTTGTCCGGATTCCAGTAGTAAGCCACGGCGGAGTCGGAAGAACCGTAATCGTTGGTATCCCGGGTAAAGTCGAGGTTAGGGTTCGGGGTGTAATCCCACTTCGTATTGGCCATGCCGGCCCAGTGTCCGACGATCATCTCGTCGACGATGTTGATGTTCTGCTCGGCATAGTTGTTGAAGCCGTAAGCGACGACGTTCGTCGCGAGCGGATTTTCGAAGTCGAGCTTGTCGCGCATGACCCAGTAGGCAGGCAGCTTGTAGAACGCGACGTCTGCCTTTGGAATGCCGATAGCCTCCGGATCGTGAACAAGCTTGCGCTCGACCGACAGCGGAGCCTTGTAGGCCGTGCCGATCTGGAACGCGGGACCGTCGTTGGATCCAACCATCGTATCCAGTAAAATACGGCTGCCCACGGCGACCGTGGCGTTGCCGAGATTGTTCACTTCATAACGGATATTGATATTGCCGGAGTTGATCTTGTCGGAGCTGTCTCTGTACAGCATCAGAATCTGCTTGATCTGCACGTTCTTGATGCTCCAGACCGTCTCGATCTGCTGCGTTCCATTCGGATTGTCGACCACTTTGGCCGGAACGACCGAGGATTGCGTACCGTCGTCCAGTTTGTAGCGATTGCCGAAAATAAAGTCCGTGCCGTCGATTCTGAACGTCGTAAACGAGGTTTCAGGCTCGTCGCCGCCGTACAGCAGGTTGACGTTCTGGTCCTTTTTGCGAATCGGTTGGCCTTCTACCGTACGGATACCGTAGCGTCCGCTGTTTTTGTCGACGGTGACCTTGATAAAGTCGTTCTGAATCGCGACCGAATTGGTGCTGTTCAGGGTCTCGGCGAGCGACCGCAAAATTTCTGACGAAGATAAAAATATTAATATGAATGAGAGCAAAGCGGCTGTCGTTCTCTGCCAAAGCTTCACTTGCTTCCCCCCGATCATAATTAGCCCCTCTTTACCGCCGCTGCGGCGAAGAGCCGTCGCCCGTTTATGCCCGGGATCCGGTCTCTTCGCTCGTTTCTACAGTGCGGCCTTTAGTGCGTATTAGCGCGTATTAGTTCGTGCTGCCGATGAAGAAGGATGCGAATTCGCGATCCCGCTCCTGCGTTCTGACGATGACGGTATACCAGCCTGCTTTCGGGAAAGTAACCTTGAACTCGCCCTTCACCAGTTCATCGTAGGTGACCTTAGTGGCGATCGCCTTCATTTGACCTTCGCGGTACAGACCCGGCTGATAATACAGATCGTAGGTCGCCCATTCGTTGGTCAGGTCCTTGCCGCCTACCTTAATCAGGTTGTAGCCCGAGATGCGGAAGGTCAGCTTATTCGTATCGAACAGCGCCGTCTCTCCGGAATTGGCCGAGATCAGGGTGTTGTTGCCGAAGATGAGCAGTCCGCCGTTTTTGACGACAACGACGCTCTGCGTCGCAACCGTCTTGTTGCCGACTTCGTCCACGGCCGTATATGTCACTTGCTGGCGGCCCAGCTTGGTCAGATCCAACCCGCTGACGGACACCTTGATCTTGCCTACGGCAGATACGTTGTCGCTAACGGTGTAGCCGCCCAGATCCTTGGCAAAGTCGAAGTCCGCCTTGTTCTGCACGATGCCTACGGATGTCTGGTTCAGCGTCAGCGCCGGTCCGGTGCTGTCGATGCCTTGAATCGTCACCGGCACGCGGGTCATATGGCCGAGCAGGTCGGCCAGGCCTACTTGGGTAGCGCCATTGGTCTCGTAGACACGCGAATAGGTGAACTTGCCGGTAGCATCGCTGATCTTGTTAAGGTAAGCGCCGGTCGTTTCGTCCACCGCAGGTGCCGTACCGGAGAAGACTGCGTTAGCCGCCGGATTCTTGCCCGTGATCGTCACCTTGATCTTGCCGCTCGCATACTTCTTGCCGCCGATCGTGACGATCTTGTCTTCCGCCACTTCCTTGCCCTCGCTGTCCACGAAGGTATACTCGATCTTCTCGGCCGTCGGGCCGGAAGTGACCAGGTTGTCCACCGTCTCCTTAACGATCGTCGTGTTGCCGTATTCGTCCGCAACCGTGAAGGATACGATGCCGTTATCGCTCACCGTTCTCGGATTGCTGCCGTCGGTGACGAAGATCGGCTTGGCCGGGCTGTCTCCGCTTTGGACTTCCAACGCCAGGCCCGCAGTGTAGAGTACGTTCCCGCCGCCGTCCGTGATCGTCGGGAACGTCTTGTTGCCGTTCGCGTAGGAACGCACGATCTTGACGCTCGGGGCACTCTTGCGGATATTGCCTACGGTTGCCGTTGCGGTAGCCGTATTGCCCGCTTGATCCCTGAATTCAAAGGTGAAAGAACCGTTTTCCTTAAACGTATAGACGTTGCTGCCGCCGTTATTCGTCACGATGATCGGCTCCGAAGCCGACAGCTTGGCTACGACGTTGGCGTTGGTCGGCGCCGTTCCCCCGAATTCAATAGATCCGATCGGCGCCGTACCGTCCACGTTTTTGACCACGATATACAAATCGTCTTTCCGGCTAGGATCGTTCAGATCGATTACTTCAAAAGCATAGTAGCCGTTCTCAGGCACGTTAAACGAATTGCCGGTACGCACGAGCTTCGCCGGATTCACCGCCGCAGGAACGACCTTTAGGCCGGCCGGCACTTGAATGTCGATGTTCGCGCCGACGCTCGGAAGCACCATGCTCGTGCCGCTGACCGCGGCCAGCGCATAGATCGGCTTCTCGTCGAGCGACGCGTTCGAGCTGTCAAGCGGGAACGCCTCGCTGATCGCGCCGCCCGGCGTCCGGTACTTGACCATGACCTGAAGCTTGGACGGATCTCCGCTCGGTACAGGCAGCGAGACAAAATTCGTATACGGCTTCCATCTGGTCCAGCTCTCGCCTTGGTCCGGCGAGACGGAGTATTCATAGCCCGCCTTGTTTTCCGTATCCAGATTCAGCTTGAGGATGGCTGTGTAGCCGTCCTTCGCGTCGCCGTACAGATAGATCAAGTCGGACTCGGTATCCGCAGGGGGCACCGTCTCGTCCCCGGTATGCGTGACCTTGAACAGATCGGAGGTTCCGACGATCGAGGTATTGCCCGCGCCGTCAGTATTCCGCACGTACAGGCGGAAGTTCGCGATCTCCCCGGCAGGGAGTACGTCCTTGCCTTTGATGGAGACCGATCCGCCTTGCGGCAGCTCCGTCCATCCCTCAGATGCCTCTGCAGGCGCAATCTCGGGGATGCCTTCGTCGACCCGTACCCATTGGTACTTCGAGATCATGTTTTTCTTGCTGTAAAGCTCGTTGATGCTAACCGTCGTCTCCTGAACGTCCAGCGGATAAGGCACGCCGTTCTTGCTGAACGTAATCTCCGACGGCGAGTTATCCCAGTAATAGGCCTTCGCGTAGTAATAGCTTTGGCCGTCCTTCTTCACCAGCACATGGACGTACTGAATGCCGCTGTGCGACGTGTCCTCCGGAATCACATAGGACAGGGATACCTCCGGTGTAGGCGTTGGCGTATCTGACGGTGTGTCCGTCGGCGTGTCCGTCGGCGTGTCCGTTGGTGTATCCGACGGTGTATCCGACGGTGTGTCCGTTGGTGTATCCGTTGGTGTATCCGTTGGTGTATCCGACGGTGTTGGTGTCGGCTCGGCCGTCAGCACCGCAAATGCATCATCCCCCGGATGAATCGAGCTCGAACTGATGGCATACCCGACATAATCCGGCTCGGTGCCGTTTATCGTGAAGGTCACTTTTTGACTCTTCACATAATTGCTGTCCGCTTCGGGCGAGAAAGTGCCCGGAAGCGAAGTGCCCGATCCGACAACGGCCGGCAAGTCTACCTTTTGCACGGACTCATTGCCGGCAAGGTCTGTCATTCTAAGATAGAGCCAGAAGGTTCCGTACTCGAACACTTCGTTCAGCGTCGACTCTTTCACCTTGCCGTTGTCTACGACGGTCGGAACCCAGTTGATATCCGACGGCGATTCGCCGTCCTTTACCCATTGATAATCGACCTTGTCGACGCCGCTGTGCGGGTCAAGCACAAGCGCGCTTACCTGAACATCGCCCGTGTTGCTTCCGTAGACATTGTCGGCTACCGAAGTCGGACCCTGATTATCCAGCTTCAGCACGCCGACGCTGTGCGTCCAGTTGGAGTCGTCATGCTTGAAGTCGTCCAGACTCCATACGCTCAGATCTCCATACTGTCCGACCGCGACGAGCGCCTTGTTGTCGGCATAAAAAGTCTTGTCGGCTTCGGAACCCGGCGCTTCCGCGATCCAGGCTGCATACTGCTCCTCGTGCGTCCGTACGTATTCCTTCATTTTGTCGTACTGCATCAGCTCCCGGGCAGAATCCCAGGTCATATCCGCAGTCCACGTATGCAGGTACCACTCGCCGCTGTTCTCCGGCAGATACGCCTCGGCAGGCGGCGTGATCAGATTCGTCTTGTTGTTGGCAACCGCGAGCTTAACGCCTTCAAAACCGGTTGGGTACAGCTCCTCGGACGGCTGCTTCGCCGACAGCGCATAACGCTTCAAGGCAGCGTAATTGTCTCCCACCTGGGCCGCGAACGGATCCGTCGAACTCTTGCTCCACCAGTAGTAAACCAAACCGACTGCAGGCGAGGCTTCGCCGGTCATATTGGTCGGTCGGTAGATGCCTTTGCTCGGATGGGCTACGCCGCGTTCGGCGACATCCGGGTCGAGCGCCGGTACCTTGATTGCCGGATCGTTGGCGTCGATCGTGATTTTGCCGACCTTTTTGTAAGTCAAGTTATCCGCACCACCAAGATCGAAGTGATAATTGATCAGCGGCTTGGTGTTGTCAATCGATAAGTTCGCCCAGTCAATCTTGGAGTTGACCAGCGACTTGTCGCCGTCTTCGTGCACGCCGTCGAAATTAGCGGGCTGGAACAACAGATTGCCGGCATAGTCGGAAATTACGTCCTTGTCGGAGTTGTCTCCCTTGCCGTCGTTCGTCAACGCGATGACTTTGAGCAGCGGCGTCTCCAACTGCACACCGTCATCGACAGTCGCTCTGAAAATCAGATTTTTGCTGCTGCTGCCTTTGAGATAGTACGCCCTCATACCGTTGTTAAAGTAGAGAAACGTTTTCCCTTCAATTAAAGCTTTGTTACCGATGCCTTCTTCCGTCAGCTGCACGTTAAAATCGATGATATCCCCTCTGTTAAGGGTGACGCCTGTTAAAATCTCCGGTTGAATGCCGTTACCTGTCTTGGTGTACTTCGGTCGTACGGCATCGACGATGACGCGGAAGCCCTTGTTCTTGTAATCGAACGGATTGCCAATCTTGCCGCCGTTTTCCAGTAAGTAGGACAGGCTGCCGCTTCCCGCCTTGACGGATGCCAGGTTAGGCTGCAGCACGTTGCCTGCGCCGTCTGCGAATACGGCCGCGTTCATCTTCTCTTGCAGCGTTTGATCGATTGGCGCATTGCCGGGCGTCGTGCCGGTAATAAGCGGCTCGAGCGGCAGATTGCCGCTGTTATGGTAGCGGACGCCGGTATAGTTGTAGGTCAAGTTGCTAAAGTAGGTTTTCAGGTTGGAGTTACTGTAGGTAGTATTTTCCATGTACTGCTGTTGACCGTTGGCCGGAAGACCCGTACCGGCCGGATTGACGAACAGCGGATGCCGGAGAAAGAAATCGCTGTTGGAAGTGGTCAGCGCCGTAGGTCTGATCGGCTCGCTGAAGTTGTAAGTTAGCGTGATATTTTCATTTTCTTTGGCGTAAAGCTCTTGCTGATTAATATTCGGGTTCAGCCGTTGATTGCCATTGCCTGTAAACGTATAACTGTCAATGACGGGGCGGTTCTTGTCCTGGAACTTCAGATAGAAGCCGCGTACGCCTGCTCCTTCCCCGTCGTCTTCGCCCTCGCCGTAAATTCTGATTTCGATAATCGAAGTAGGCTTGATGGTTTTCGTAACTTCTTTATTGTATACCTGGCTGCCGCTGGTTCTGTAGCTCATAATATTCTGACCGTCGAGGAAGATGTTGATCGTAGAAATACGGGTCCAGATGAACCCGCTATGCCGCCTCAGAACGGCAAAACCAGCGATCATTTCCGCCTGCCCGCCGAGCGCCATCTCGCGCAAAATCGGATTTTCCGCAACCTTGACCTGGAGGGTGACATAGGAATCCTCGTCGTCCGTACCGGCGTATACATTCCCGCCCGCCCAGTCGACGGTAGCGTTGCTGTCTTTTCTTGTCGTATAAAAACCAGGAACCGTGTTGTTGAAGAAGTTCAGGAACGTATTGTCCGCATTATAGGTCATATTGCCGACATGCGCCCCTGTGCTGAACATCACTTCAAGATCCTGCGTTGCCGCCGTCGCCTTTCCGTTTAAGGTACTCGGAACCAACGACAGCAACAAGCAGATCACCAGACCGACCGCTGTAATTCGTTTCGCATAGCTGCCTTTTCGCAACGCGATCCCCCGCCTTTGTTCTGTTTGAATGTAAGCTTTTCTAATATAAAATCGTCCGCCTTACCTGCCGCCCGGGCGCTAGTCGCCTCGATCGCAGGGTTCGGACGTCATTCTCAGCTGACGCTGTCGAAAACTAGCTATTGCCCGTCGCAGAGCGCCGTTAGAACAAACCGTTATGCAGCCGTCGTCCGGATCATCTGAGTCACCTTCGAGCCGTCAAAATCAAATCCCCCATTCGCTGTAGGCATAAAGACATAATCGGATCGGGGCCCGCCAATATGAAGCCCAAGATGTAAAAAACCATCCCGACTCATGTCAGAAATTGTAGAATCAACTCGAGCAGTATACATTCTATCAGGCACCTCTAAACAAGCTCTGAACATTTCCATAAATAAGTGCTTGAAATAAAAAAAACTTGCCCGCCGGGCTGGCAGGCAAGCTTATAATCAATTAATGACGATATTCAGTCAAAGCTACCGCGGCTCGGTAGCTTCCCAAGCAGCGACTTCTGCACCGCCTTCTGAACGCAGCCGATGAACCGCTGCAGCTTCCAGGCCGAATCGGAAGCCGCAACGACCGCCAGGCCGTAGCAATACGTTAGCGATGCGCCTGCGTACAGTCCTAGCTCGAGAATCTCCTTTACCTCGAGCGTCTCCCGAACCATTTCCAGCAGCGACGGCGTTACCCGATCCGAAAAAACGTAAAAAGTGCTTAAATGGCTGAAATCTCCCCAGCCTCCTTGCGCTGCTATCCGTTGCAATCGCGGACGGACGAGCTGCCGCTGATGATAAATAATCTCGTCCTCGTAATATACGGACAGGCGGTTGTCCAGCGATTCGAATTGAAAAGCTTCTCCCCGCAGCGTTCTGCCCGGACATACGACCTCGCCTTGCATCCAAACGGCACCCGGCGCCAGATCCACGACGGTTCGGTTCTCGTACACGGCGTCCCGATAGAGCATGAGCGGCTGCATCATCGCCTCTACGCACGCACCCGTTCCGACCCGATACCGGGTATGCGTCGATGCGAACTGCCCCGGCTCGCAGGGGTGAATCTTGGTAAAGCCTTGATTGGTCAGAATAAGGTGGGTGTCGGTTCCCGCCTCCCACTGCAGCTCGTAACGGTCGCCTGCCAGCATGCCGGGAGAAGCATCCATAACCATCACAACCAGCGCCCTGCCTTGCGAGAAGGTCTTGGCGATCTTGATCGGCGACGTGCAGTAACGACCGGCAAGAATCGTCGCTCCCTCTCGCAGCGAAGCCGATGCCTCCAGCACGGCGACGCGCGCCTTCTCCTGGTCAGCGGTGACTATGCTCGATGCCATGGGCATGATCATACTCGTGCGCGAGCCAGGCGACGATCTCTTGCACGCCCTCCCCGCCTCGCAGGTTGGAAAATACGTAAGGCCGATCGCCCCGCATCCGCCTGGTATCAGCTTCCATGACATCCAGGCTTGCGCCTACATGCGGAGCAAGATCGGTCTTGTTGATGATGAGCAGGTCGGAGCGCATAATGCCGGGGCCGCCCTTGCGCGGAATCTTCTCTCCCTGCGCGACGTCGATGATATAAATGAATCGGTCGGCCAGCTCGGGGCTGAACGCGGCCGCCAGATTGTCCCCGCCGCTCTCGATTAGAATGATCTGCAGCCCGGGGAATCTTTCTTCAAGCTCGGACACGGCCTCGAAGTTCATGGAGGCATCCTCCCGAACGGCAGTGTGCGGGCATCCGCCGGTCTCCACGCCAATAACGCGTTCTTCGGGCAGCACGCCCGTCGCGAGAAGAATCCGGGCATCCTCCTTCGTATAGATATCGTTCGTTATGACACCGAGACTATAGCGGGATTTGAGCTCGCGTGCGATATTTTCCAGCAGCGCGGTCTTCCCCGATCCTACAGGTCCTCCAATGCCGATCCGCATGGGACGCGAGCCTTCAAAGACCGGCTGCGACCATTCGGGGTGATGGTGATGTCCTTTGCCTTGGCACATTTTGTATTCCTCCAATCTTGTAATGGCAGGACTTGCGTCATTCATGACATAAACAGGCGGGAATAAAGCGTCTCATGCCGGATTGCGCCGATCTCGGCCAAGGGCGCGTTCGTATAGGCTTCCTCCGGCGCCAGATCCCGCGCAATGCGCCAGCCCTCGTCGATCGCCGGGCCGAGCCTGGCGATGAGCGCCTGACATTCGGTCTGCCCAACGGGCAGCAGACGCAGCGCGCTGCTCGTCGCGGTGACGACGCAAGCATATAGATAGCCCTGCACCGCCTGCTCGAGCGGAAGGCCGAGCCGCCAGCAGACGAAGCCGTGCACCAGCGGATGCGTCGCAAGGCAATCGCCGGCTTCGCACGCCGCAAGCAGCGGCGACCAATCAAGCGCGGGATGGATCGAGGCCGCCAACTGGAGCAGGCGCCGCCCCATTTTCTCCACGCCCGCACGCGATTCGGCGCCGGCTCGCTGCAGATGGACGAGCCGCTCTACGCGCCATAGTCGGGACCAGTCGCCACTACCCGCCGTCTCGTACACCGCCTTGACAGCCATGGCATCCGCCGTCGACCAGCTCTGCGCGAGCATCGTGCGCAAATATTGCTCGAGTGCTCGCATATCGGCGATGAGGCCGTCCTGCACGGCGGCCTCGAGGCCGAACGAGTGCGCGAAGCCGCCGATGGGCAGCGCGGAATCGAGCAGCTGCTGCGCCGCGAGCCACCGGATCATAGGCATCGCTCTCCTCCCGACGCTAGAATAAAAAGTATCGCTGCGCCATCGGCAGCGTCTCCGCCGGCTCGCAGACGGCGGGCACGCCGTCTACCGTCACCGCGTACGTCTCCGGATTCACCAGGATCTCGGGCGTCGCGTCGTTTAGCACCATGTCGGCCTTGGTGACGCTGCGGCAGTTGCGGACCGGCTCGATACGCTTGCGCAGACCCAGCTGCTGCGCAAGGCCGCTATCAAAAGCCGCCTGCGAAACGAACGTAATCGCACACTGTTCAACCGCTCTGCCGTATGCCGCGAACATCAGCCTGCCCATGACCGGCTGCGGCGTCGGGATCGATGCGCCCGGATCGCCCATCTGCGCATAAGCGATGCTCCCGCCCTTCAATACGAGATCCGGCTTTATGCCGAAAAATGCCGGCGACCAGATCGCGAGGTCCGCGAACTTGCCCGGCTCGATCGAGCCGACGAGATGCGAGATGCCGTGCGTGATGGCGGGGTTAATCGTGTACTTCGCAATATATCGCTTGATGCGGAAGTTGTCGCTGTCCGCATCCGTACCGAGCGGACCTCGCTGCCGCTTCATCTTGTCCGCCGTCTGCCACGTGCGAAGGATGACCTCCCCGACGCGCCCCATCGCCTGCGAATCGGAGCTGATCATGCTGAACACGCCCAGATCGTGAAGGATATCCTCCGCAGCGATCGTCTCGGGACGGATACGCGAATCGGCGAAGGCGACGTCCTCTGGAATGCGGCTGTCAAGGTGATGGCAGACCATCAGCATGTCCAGATGCTCTTCAATCGTATTGACGGTAAACGGCCGAGTCGGGTTGGTGGACGAGGGCAGCACGTTCGGATGCGAAGCCGCGCGGATGATGTCCGGCGCATGACCGCCCCCCGCCCCCTCCGTATGATAGGTATGGATCGTCCGGCCGCCGATGGCGGCCAGCGTATCCTCCAGAAAGCCCGCCTCGTTCAGCGTGTCGGTATGGATCGCGACCTGCACGTCGTATTGCTCCGCCACGCGCAGGCAGGTATCGATCGCCCGCGGCGTCGTGCCCCAATCCTCGTGCAGCTTGAGCCCGATCGCGCCCGCCCGGATCTGTTCTTCAAGCGGCGCTGCGAACGAAGCATTTCCTTTTCCCGTGAATCCCAGATTCATCGGAAAAGCCTCCGCCGCCTCGAGCATCCGCCGCAAATGCCAGGCGCCGGGCGTGCAAGTCGTAGCGTTAGTCCCGGTCGCAGGTCCCGTGCCGCCGCCGATCATCGTCGTCACGCCGGATGACAGCGCCGTCTCGATCTGCTGCGGGCAGATGAAGTGAATGTGCGCGTCGATGCCGCCCGCCGTAACGATCCGGCCCTCGCCGGCGATGACCTCGGTGCTCGCTCCGACGATCATATCCGGCCGGACCCCGTCCATAACATCCGGATTGCCGCCCTTGCCGATGCCGACAATGGCCCCGTCCCTGATACCGATATCGGCCTTCACGATGCCCCAGTGATCGATAATGACAGCGTTCGTAACGATCGTATCCAACACGCCGGCGTCCCGCACCGCATGGGCGGATTGTCCCATGCCGTCGCGGATGACCTTGCCGCCGCCGAACTTGCACTCGTCGCCGTAGGCGGTATAATCCCGCTCGATCTCGGCCCACAGCTCCGTATCCGCCAGCCGAACCGCATCGCCGGCCGTAGGCCCGAACATGCCGGCATAATCCTCTCGCGTCATTTTAGCCATATTCCGCCTCCCGGCTCTCCCAGCCCGCAAGACGACGCGCCGCCTCCTCGGGCAGCGCCTCGCAATCGGCCGCGCCTTCGCTCAGTCCGTTCAGCCCGTACACCATTCTCGCGCCGCCGATCGCGGTCAGCTTCACCGGCTTCTCCTCGCCGGGCTCGAATCGTACGGCAGTGCCTGCCGGAATGTCCAGCCGCATGCCGAACGTCCGCTCCCGGTCGAAGCGCAGCCGCCGGTTGACCTCGAAAAAATGATAGTGCGACCCGATCTGGACGGGACGATCGCCCAGATTGGCCACCAATACCTCGATCGTGCTGCGTCCTTCGTTCAGTTCGATCTCCCCCGCCCGCAGGCGGTACTCGCCCGGTATCATCCTGTCTTCACCCCGTTTGGCATGCCAAAATAGAATCCGCTCCTTCAAGCGTCCCGACGCGTCATCCGATCGGCTGATGCACGGTCACCAGCTTCGTCCCGTCCGGAAATGTCGCCTCGACCTGCACCTCGTGAATCATCTGCGGGATGCCCTCCATCACCTGCTCGGCGCTGAGAATCTGCCGCCCGTAGGCCATGAGCTCCGCCACGCTTCGCCCGTCCCGCGCGCCTTCCATAATTTCCGACGTGATCAAGGCGACGCTCTCCGGATAGTTGAGCTTGACGCCTCGCTTCATCCGCTCTCTTGCCAGGTTGGCCGCTACCGTAATCAGCAGCTTTTCTTTCTCACGCTCCGTCCACTGCATGGCCGCTTCTCATTCCTTTCCAGGCGATCGCGAACCCGATCCACGTCAACGCGAACAACCCGACCAGGCCGTATCCGAGATAAACGAAGTCGATGCGATCCGTCCACGCGAGCCACGCCTGCGGCAGCCGGCTCTCGAGCAGGTGCGACAGCTGCAAGAGACCGACGAACAAGGCAGAGACAACGGAGACGCCCGTCACGACGAGGTTGTAAGCGAGCCGCTTGCCCGGCGAGACGGAAGACCAGCTGTACGCCCGGCTCATCAGCACGCCGTCAAGCGTATCTAGGAGCGTCATGCCCGAGGCGAACAGGAGCGGCAGCGACAGAATGCCGATCAGCGACGCCGATTGACTCGCGGCGCCCGCCGACAAGGCCAGCAGGCCGATCTCGGTGGCGGTGTCGAACCCGAGCCCGAACAGAAAACCCAGCGGGTACATATGCCAGCTGCGGCTGACAAGCCGCAGCACCGGACGCAGCAGCGCTGCAAGCGGACCCGACGGGCGCGGCGCATGTCCGGCATCGCGCCATCCGGACCGGCGGGCGCCGGACAGCGCCCGGAGCATGACGACAAGATTAACGCAGCCGATCGCGACCAGGAAAAAGCCCGAGACGGATGTCCCGATCAGCGCGCCCATCTCGCGCAGCGCAGCATTGTCGAAAATGTAAGTATCCGCCGTGAGACCGATAGCCAGCACCATCAGCAGCACGACCGTGGAATGTCCGAGGGAAAAGAACAAGCCGACGCCGTTCGAATCCGAACGCGCCGCAACGAGCTTGCGGACGGCATTGTCGATTGCTGCGATATGGTCCGCGTCGAATGCGTGCCGCAAGCCGAACGAGTAAGCCAGCAGGCCAAGGCCCCAGAAGGCAGGCTCCCGAAGAGAAGCGTAGACGATGCCGATGATGCCGATCACATGCAGCAGGCTCACGACCCGCCAGTAAGTTCGTCTAGGTTGTGTCATTTGGTCCGCATCCTCTCTCTAAATCGTCAGATACCGCATGACGGCCGGATCGTCCAGCTCCTCCTTGCTGCCGGACCACACGATCGTTCCTTTTTCCATGATGTAAAATGCGTCGCCGACGCTGCGCACGAAGTCCAGGCTCTGCTCGATGAGCAGAATCGACGTTCTGCCTTCGTCCGCAATACCGCGGATGACGTCCTGAATCGCCTGCACGATGGAAGGCTGAATGCCCTCTGCCGGCTCGTCGAGCACGAGCAGCTCAGGTTCAGCTACGAGCGCGCGGGCGAAGGCGAGCTGCTGTTGCTGGCCCCCGCTCAGATCGCCGCCGCGGCGTCCATACATCGATGGCAGCACGGGAAACTTGGCGATCGCCGCTTCCGGGATCTCGCTCGACCTGCGCCGCTTCGGATCCCGGCTCGCCTCCAGCCCGATGCGCAGATTGTCCAGCACGCTCAGTTGGCCGAAGATCTCGCGCCCCTGCGGCACGTAGCCGATACCGGACCTCGCCCTTTCCCCAGAGGCGGCACGTGTAATATTCCGGCCTTTAAAGGAGATGCTGCCTCGCCTCGCCCGCAAGACACCCATGATGCTCTTAGCGAGCGTCGATTTGCCCACGCCGTTGCGCCCCATCAGGCAGACGACCTGGCCGGGCTCTACCTTCAGGCTGACATCACGCAGAATGATGCTCTCGCCATAGCCCGCTTCAAGCGCCTCAACCGACAGCATGCGCATCCCGCCTTTTGCCCAGATATACTTCGGCGACCCGGTCGTCGCTCTGGACCTCGTCCATCGTGCCGTCCTTGAGCAGCTTGCCTTCGTGCATCACCGTCACCTTGCTCGCAAAGTTGCGCACGAATTCCATGTCATGCTCCACGACGACGACCGTCCGCCGCTTGACGATCTCCCGCAGCAGCTCGCCGGTCTTGTCCGTCTCCCGATCCGTCATGCCTGCTACAGGCTCGTCGAGCAGCAAAATCTCGGGCTCCTGCATCAGCATCATGCCGATCTCGAGCCATTGCTTCTGTCCGTGCGACAATAATCCCGCGCGCGCATGCCGTTCGTCGCCAAGGCCGATGAGCGCCAGCTCCTCGTCGATGCGCGCTCGCTCCCGAGAAGTAAGGGAAGCCCGCAGCGTCGCCCATACGCTCCGATTTTGCGACATGGCGATCTCCAGATTTTCCATGACCGACAGGCCCGAAAAAATCGAAGGCGTCTGAAACTTGCGGCCAATGCCAAGCCCCGCAATTTTATGCTCTTTTCGTTTGGTGATATCCACGACGCCCGTTCTGCTGCGAAAAGAGACGGTGCCCGCTACGGGCTTCACCTTGCCGCAGATCACATCGAGCATCGTCGTTTTACCCGCGCCGTTGGGTCCGATCAGAAAATGAAGCTCCCCCGGCTCGAGCGACAAGCTCATGCCCTGCACCGCCTTAAATCCGTCAAACGCTACGGTTACTTCCTCGCAGGACAGGATGGGCGCCTGGCTCATGTTCGTTCCCCCTTCCTGTTTTCTTGCGGACGCTCGCGGTTCCCTTGCGGATCAAATCGACGATGCCGCCCGGCAGGAATACCGTTACGACGATGAAGAGCGCACCCAAGAAAATTGTCCAGATCTCGGGGTAAGCCTCCGACAGTCCGCTCTTCGCATAATTTAGGGCCAATACGCCGATCAATGCGCCGACAAGCGTGCCGCGACCGCCGATCGCAACCCATAAGATCATCTCGATGGATGGCACGATTCCCATCATCGACGGCGATATGATGCCGACATGAAGCACGAACAGCATGCCTGCCAGACCCGCCAGGGCGCCGGATACGGCGAACGTCGCCATCTGGTAGGTCGCAGGATCGTACCCGAGAAATCGCACGCGGTTCTCTCCGTCGCGGATCGCGCGCAGCACTTTGCCCATCCGGCTCTTCGTCAGATAGCGGCAGAGCGCATAGGCGACGATAAGCGCAATGACCGTAGCGAAATAAAGCGCGGTCTTCATGCCGTCCGAGCGCAGCGGATGATTTAGCAGCTTCGAGAACCCGGTCAGTCCGTTCGTACCGCCGGTATAGGCTTGTTGGCCGATGAACAGCGTCGTCACGATGATGACGAGCGCCTGGGTCAGAATCGTAAAGTAGACACCTTTAATCCGGTTGCGAAACGTAAAAAATCCGAGGAAAAGCGCAAGCAGCGACGGGATGAGGAGGCCGAGCAGCACCGTGGCGGGGAAAGACTTGAACGGCTGCCAAAACCATGGCAGACGCGTCAGTCCGCTCCAATCCATGAAGTCGGGAAGCCTGCCGCCGCTCGCCGCCAGCTTCAGGTGCATGCCCATCGCATAGGCGCCAAGACCGAAAAAAACGCCATGGCCAAGACTAAGCACGCCGGTATAGCCCCACAGCAGGTCCAGTCCGAGCGCCACGATCGCGAAGGCCAAAAATTTGGCAAGCAGGTTCAACCGAAAATCGCTTAAATAGAGCGGTGCGGCGAATAACGCTGCCGCAGCGGCAGCATAGCCGAGCGTCATCCATAGACGCTTGCGGTCCGGCCATAATCCGGTCATAGCGGCCTCACCTTCTTTTCGAGGAAAGTGGATGTCGCGGTTCTCAACGTGTCAATCAAGCTGCCGCGTACGAACGGCGAACAGCCCCTTCGGCTTCCACTGGAGAAAGGCGACGATACATAGAAAAACGAACACCTTGCCGAGCGACGCGGTCGACCACCATTCGAACATCGTGTTGAATACGCCGATGCCGAGCGCGCCCAGCACCGTGCCGACGAGCTTGCCCACGCCGCCCAGCACGACGACCATGAAGGCGTCAACGATATAATACGTGCCGATATTCGGTCCGATCGGTCCGATCAGCGTCAGGGCGCAGCCTGCAATGCCGGCGATGCCAGAGCCGATCGCGAACGTCATTCCGTCGACGCGGCGCGTCGAGATGCCGAGGCATGCAGCCATCTCGCGGTTTTGCATGACCGCCCGCATTCGCCTGCCGGAGTGACTCCGGTTGATATACATATACATTGCCGCCAGACAAACCGAAACCAGCGCGAGAATGAACAGCCGCTTGTAGGGAAGGTCTATGCCGTCCATCACGTGAAGGCCTCCGTTTAACCAGGAAGGGCTGTTCACGGCGACGTTGGGCGCTCCGAAGATGCTGCGGGCGATCTGCTGCAGGACGAGTCCGACGCCCCAGGTCGCCAATAGACTGTCGAGCGGCCGGCCGTACAGGTGACGAATCAGCAAGATTTCAAGCAAATAGCCGACAGCAAAAGCGACGAGAAAGCTGGCCGGAAGCGCGACGAGGAAGTACGTGTCGAACATGCTCCCCGGCAGAAGATCCTTGAAGGCATTTTGCGTCAAATAAGCCGCATAGCTGCCGATCATGATAAACTCGCCGTGCGCCATGTTAATGACACCCATCAGTCCGAATGTAATCGAGAGCCCGAGCGCGATCAGCAACAGAATGGAGCTCACGCTTAAGCCGTTGAACAACTGGGTGATCCACATCTCCAAGGAAAATCGCTCCCCCCTGTATTGAAGGCACTGCGGGGGCGTGCCCCGGGACCCCGTTCGTCTCCGGGCGCAAACGCTCCCGCTCCTCCGTTCGCCTTGAAGTCAGGACAACGTCATGTACCGGCGCTCAGGTCTTTGGCCCAATCATAGCCTTTGAGATACGGATCGGGCTTCACCGGGCTGCCGGAGTTCCACAGTTCCTTGATCATGCCGTCCGGCTGAATCTCGCCGATACGAACCGTTTTGTAGATATGCTGATTGTCGCCGTCGATGGTCACCTTGCCTTCGGGCGCGTTCCATTCGATGCCCTTGGCCGCTTCCTTCACTTTGTCGACATCGAAGGAGCCCGCCTTCTCGACCGCTGCTGCCCAGAGGTAGACGGCCGTATAACCGGCCTCCATCGGGTCGCTCGTCACGCTGTCCGCGCCGTATTTCGCCTTGAAGTTCTCAACGAATGTCTTGTTTTCCGGCGTATCGGTCGTCTGATAATAGTTCCAGGCAACGAGGTGACCGGCCAGGAAGTCGGGACCGATACCTTTGACTTCTTCTTCCGCTATGCTGACGGACAACGTCGTCAGATCCGCCGCGGCGATGTTGGCATCCTTTAATTGCTTGAAGAAGGCTACGTTGCTGTCGCCGTTCAGCGTGTTGTAGACCACGTCCGGCTTGGCTTCCTTAATCTTGGCGATGATCGTCGTGTAATCGGTATGTCCGAGCGGGGTGTATTCTTCGGCGACAGTCTCTCCGCCTTTGGCGGCGAGCTGCGCCTTGATGATCTTGTTGGCCGTGCGGGGGAAAACATAGTCCGAACCGAGCAGGAAAAATTTCTTCTTGCCTTGCTCCAGCAGGTAATCGACCGAAGGCACGATCTGCTGGTTTGTCGTTGCGCCGGTGTAGAAGATGTTGGGAGACGACTCAAGCCCTTCATACTGAACCGGATACCACAGCAGTCCGTTCAATTCCTCGAAAACCGGCAGCATCGCCTTACGGCTTGCCGACGTCCACCCTCCGAATACGGTGGCGACTTTGTCTTCGGACAACAGCTTGCGCGCTTTCTCCGCGAAGGTCGGCCAGTCCGAGGCGCCATCCTCAATGACGGGCACGATCTTTTTGCCCAGCACGCCTCCCTTGGCATTGATTTCGTCAATCGCCATCGATTCCGAATTTTTAACCGTCACTTCACTGATCGACATCGTCCCGCTAAGGGAGTGCAAGATGCCCACCTTCACGGTATCTCCGCCGCCTGAAGCGGCCGTGGAACCCGAGGCCGAAGAAGCCGGCGCTGAGGAAGCATTATCCTCGTTATTGCCCCCGCACCCTGTTAGCGCGAGACTTAGGGATACGGCCAACCCTGCGATTTTTAACCATACGATTTTTTTCATGAATCCACTCCCTTTTCATGTTTGTATCTCAGACACGAACGTTAATTAATCAAATATCAATTACCGTTCGCGATTCATATTATAGAGTTGGACGAAATTGTATGTCAATATAATTAACATAAAATAAGTTTTATTGGTAAAATCACAGCCTTTTAAACTATTATTATAAAATATACCAAGTAATATGTTAGATTATATTACATTTAGAATGAATTTAATAAACGAAACGAGGGAAACGGTTCAATAAAAGGGAGTACAAAAGAACTTTTTATGACTTCTCACATGTAACTCCTGCCAAATGTCGATTTATGACGAATGTTCGCATTTCATTTTCATCAAGTAAATGACTCCGCCCGCTTGCTCAGTTTTCTTCATGTTTTTTAAGCGCCTTTCAAACCGCTATTTCCTTCCGTTCGTTACCTCTTACATAACCGGAACGATAATGAGGAGGTCATGAGAATGAACGGGTTCGGGAAAATGATTGCATCGCTCTCCATGTGCGCGATGATGCTGATGCCGTCGCTTGCATCGGCGGAGGCGTCCCAAGCCGCAACGGTTCAGCCCGGCGGAGCCGCGGTCAAGACGGACGGTCAAGCGGCCGCCGAGTTAGGCTTGCTGATCGGCGAAGGCAGTGGCGTCACCGCCGAGTACTTGGCCAAAGGCACGACGCGCATCCAGGCCGCCATCATATCGCTCAGACTGCAGGGCAAGCTGGAAGCGGCCAAGGCGTATACGGGCACCGACAGTTTTGCCGATGCGAATCTCGCCGGAGCAAGCAACCGGCCCATTCTAGCCTTCCTGCACGGCAATCCCGAATACGGCTGGACGGGCGAAGGCGCGAATCGCTTCAACCCGCTCGCCCCCGTAAGCTCGCAGCAGCTGTACAAGGTGCTGCTCGAGACGCTCGGCTATCGTTCGAACGCGGACTTTGCCTATAAGGATACGGAAGCGTTCGCTTCCGGCAAGGGACTGGTCTCGATCGCCGGTACGCCCGCCCTAACAAATGCGCATATGGCCGCCGCGCTGGTCGAATCGCTGTCGGCGCCTACGTCGATGGGGCATTCGCTTTTCGATATGCTTCAGATGGAAGGCGTCCTGCCGGCCACCGCTGCGCTGCCCGCCGGCGAACGTATCACGCTTCGCCGGGACGCCAAAGGCGGCTCCTATTTAGCGGACGGACAAGGCCGTACGTTGTACTTCTTCTCGAACGATGCGAACGATCTGGACGCTTGCCAAGGCCCATGCATCGACAATTGGCCGCTGCTGACTGCAGACGAGCTGCGGATACCGGCAGGGTTCGATGCAGCGGATTTCACAGTCGTTACGCATGCGGACGGCGTTAGACAATGGATGTACAAAGGCTGGCCGCTCTACCGGTTCGTCAAGGACGTCAAGGCGGGAGACACACTGGGCGAGGGCGTCGGAGGCGTATGGTTCGAAGCGAAGCCGGATTATCGCGTCATGATCGGCAAAAGCGCAGCGCTTGGCAATTACTTGACCGACAGCGAGGGGCGTACGCTCTACTATTTTGACAAGGATATTCCACAGATGAGCGCATGCACGGAAAACTGCCTAGCCAACTGGCCGGCTTATGGAGCGGCTACAGGAGAGGTGCCGTCCGTCTTGAACGCAGCTGATTTTGGCACGATCACCCGTCCGGACGGCAGCAAGCAGGCAGCCTTCAAGGGCTACGGGCTTTACTACTTCGTTAAGGACGCCAAGCATGGGGACGCCACCGGCCAGAACGTCAATCAAGTCTGGTTCGTAGTGGATCCGGCCAAATTTACGGGCACGTCGGCAGGCCAGGCGGCCCCCGCGACGCCTGCCGAGCAGACCGGCAAGACGTATCACGTCGATATCAAGGATTATTCGTTCGGGTCCGGCCCGCTTACGGTCGAAGCCGGATCGACGATTATTTTCACGAATTTCGACGATATGAAGCATAACGCGGTGGCGGTGAACGGCAGCTTTGCCGGTCCGCTCCTGGCCAAAGGCGAATCCTACACGATTAAGCTGGATAAGCCCGGAACGTACGATTATTACTGTCAGCCGCACAAATCGTTCATGACCGGCCAAATTATCGTAAAATGAGAGGTGCAGGCGAATGAGAAGCTTACTCGCGGCGCTCCTGGTCGCAGCCATGCTGGCGCTGTCCGCATGCGGCGCTTCCTCCGATAACGCGGCAGAGTCGGATCAAGGACATGCCGCCCATTCGGCAAGCGACGCAGCAGAGCCGCGGACGGCCGAAGCCACCGCATCGGCGGACGCCCAAGCGCAGACAACAGCAAGCACGCAAACGCCGGAGCAGACGCAAACGGCTGACAGCACGCCCAAAGCGACGACGGAACCCGCAAGCGCAACGCCGAAGCCGACTGCTACGCCGCACGCGCAGCATTCCGCCGCAGCCGATAACGACAGTCATTCCGGCGGAACCGACGACAACGGCGGCCACGCCGGCAAATCTGACGATAGCGGCGGTCATGCCGCCGCCTCCCACAAGCCGTCTCCTTCGGCGGAACCGGCCAAGACAGCCGGCCCGCGCCCGTCTTCGGGCACGAAGGGGACCCCGTCCCCCTCGGCTAAACCGTCTCCTTCCGCTTCGGCACAGGATGACAATCACGGCGGTAAAGGCGGCAAGGACGATGGGAAGCAGGCTGCCAAGACTTATACCGTCGAGATTGCAGACTTTAGCTTCACCGTGGAAAAGCTGGAGATTCATCCGGGAGACTCGGTCAAGTTCGTGAACCGCGACAAGGTCAAACATACGGCCACCGCGGACGACGGCTCCTTCGACACCGGATTGCTGGGCCAGGATGAATCAAAGACGGTCGTTTTTGAGAAAGAAGGCGAATTCGGGTACTATTGTACGCCTCATCCGGGCATGAGGGCGACGATCGTCGTCAAAGCCGATTGAGCGCCCGCGCGCAAATGCCAAAGCAGGGAGACCGCCAAGCCGGTCCCCCTGCTTTTGCCGTGTCGCCCGCCGCAATCAACCGGCCGGAACGCCGCAAGCGAGAAGGCGTTCCCCAAGCCGATCTTGGAGGCTGCGTCCCTATGCATCAGTTGACCGATTATGAGTTAATGCTGCTCGTCAAGCTCAAGCGTCAAGAAGCGTTGTCCGTCCTGTACGACCGCTTCGCCAGTCTCGTCTATTCTTATGCGTTCAGGGCCGTCCGGGACGAGCAGGCCGCGCGGGAAATCGTGCAGTCGGTATTCGTGCGGCTGTGGACGACCGACTCCGATTACAGCGAGGATAAGGGAAAATATACGAACTGGCTCATTACCATAACCCGCAATATAACGATCGACTGGCTGCGCAAGCAGCGCAGGCAGTCGGAAGGCATCGTTCCGTTTACCGCCGAGCAAATGGCGCGCATTCCCGACGACGAAGGGGATTCGCCGGAAGCGAGCATCGAGCGCGAATCGATCAAAGGACAAATTCGCGTCGCCTACCGTTATTTATCCGGCCCTCAGATCGAGCTGCTGGAGCACTTTTACTGGCAGGGCTTCACGCTCAGGGAGCTGGCGGCCCGTTACGGGGAGCCCCTCGGCACCGTGAAGAACAGGCTGCATCAGGCTTTGAAAATATTGCGCAGGCATCTGGCCTTGGAAGGAGAGTGATGACGATGCACGACAAGCAAAAACCGCTATGCGACCTGTGTCTTTCCGTAGCGACCGGCACGTGCAGCGACGAAGAGCGGATCGCTTTTGAACGTCATCTTCCGGGCTGCGAAGCCTGCCAGGCCGAATGGAACGATCTGCAGGTCGCATGGGAGGCGCTGTACGCGGATATGGAAAAAATCGAACCGCCTGAGGATTTGAAGCGCCAAGTGATGGATGCCGCGCTGGCGGCGGATCTGGCCATGTTAAAAGAGGCGGACATCAAAAAAGCGGAGCCGGCTCCGGGCAGGCGGTCAAGCGGACGTGGCAGAAGAAGCGGAAAAAGCCGCTGGATCGCGGTCTCCGCATCTGTCCTGCTGGTTCTGCTTGCGGTCAGCACCGTCTGGAATTACAAGCTTTTCCGGGAAAACGAGGCCGGTCCGCTTCCCATTGAACGCGCGCTGTCCGTTCCGGCATCGCAAGTGAAGCTTGCCGTCCCGCTGCAAGCGGAAGCGTCCGAAGCTTCCCGCGCATTCGGCATCGCCTGTATCGTCGACAACGGCAAGAGCCGCCAATTTGTCGTCTATGTCTATGGCGCTTCGCCGACCAGCGGCGAGGAAGCCTACCAGGTATGGCTGCTCAAGGACGGTGTCCGCAAAAGCGCCGGCACCTTCCGCGTGGCCGACAACGATGAGGGTCTGGGCGTGCTGGCCATGCCGATCGAGGCGGACAACTTGGACTTCGACAAGATCGGCATCACGCTTGAGCCCGACGACCAAGGAAGTCAGCCGCGCGGGGAAAAGATGTTCGGCTCCATTTGAGTTACCTATACATCTGCATTTGTTTCATCGCACTAGCTGCTCGCTAGAAATGCGTTGATTCATCCGGCAGTCGTTCCGATGGACCTGCGTATCGTCGCCCGCGCCGTTCTTTCGCCGTATTGCCTGCAAATATACATCTATTTTTGCCGATGTCGACCCTGCCGGTGAGAAAAGCTGCAAATGCGCAGGTATTTTCCTTCATCAGCCCGATTTCCGGCTTGTGCTTTGCATTTACCTGCATATTTGCAGGCATTTCATCAAGTGCCGCGAGTCGGTAGAAAATACATGTATAGATGCAGGTTTTTCTATCTACGATTCGACGCTGCACGAGTCAGATGAAAAGCAAGGCCGCTTTTCCGATTTTTTTGATAAGTTCATCATTGTTAAAAAAAATCACCCGGCTGTTTACGCAGCCGGGTGATTTAACGCGTTCTCTATTATTTGCTCGATGCCGAAGCGGATGCCGACGGAGATGCCGGCTCGCTGGCCGAAGCCGATGCGGATGGCGAAGCCGGCTCGCTAGCAGATGCCGATGCGCTAGCCGAAGCCGATGCGCTAGCCTCAGGCGATGGAGAAGGCTCGGCAGGCAGCGTTACCGTAATCTTCAGCTTGTCCGTTTCTTCTTGGATGTAAGTTTGCATTTTCGGATCGACGAGCGCAGTCACGATCGCGTCCTTGTCCGTTTGGGACAGCTTGTCGTAAGTCGCGACTTCGCGAGCTTCGACCTTCATCACGTGATAGCCGTACTCCGTCTTCACCGGGTCGCCGATAACGCCGATCGCTTGCGTGTTGGCTGCGTTCTTGAACTCTTCGACCCAAGTCTTGGCCTGCGTCTTTTCATACAGACCGCCGTTGTCCTTGGAGCCGGTGTCGTCGGAGTATTCCTTCGCCAGCGCGGTCCAGTCTCCGCCGTCCTCAAGCTTCTTCTTCACTTCTTGCGCACGCTTCAGCGCATCCGCGTCGGAGCGCTCCGCATTCGTGGTCGAATCCGTGAAGGCAACAAGGATGTGGCGGACCGTGTCGAGGTTGTAGTCGGCAGGCGCCTTGTCGAACTCGGTTTTGATGTCGGCGTCCTTGATCGTCGCCTTGATCTCGGTTTCCTTGGCGGTGCTGATCTCGCCGCCCGTCGCCAGCGTGACGACCAGGTCGACCATTTCATCCTCGGTAATGTTGTTGGTTTTCATCGACTCTTTGATCGTTGCGCCGTTCGTTTCGTCCTTCAGCGCTGTTTCGAGCTGCTTCTTGAACTCGTCGGCTTGCGATTTGCCGGACTTCTTCTGTTCGTCCGTCGCACGCTCCGCGAACACCTTTTGCAGGATGTATTGCTTGACGATCTCTTCCTTGTATTGCGGGATCGACAGATACATCGCCATTTGCGGGTTGGTTACGTTCATGAATGCTTCGTACTTGCCGAATTCGGCTTGCTTCAGCTCGCCGCCCTCCCAGGTGGCAAGCACGGTGTCAGGATCTATGCTAGCGGTCGGGCTGGCCGAAGCAGTCGAGCTGGCCGAGGCGGACGCGCCGGAGTTTTCGTTTTTACCTTTGCCGCAGGCGGTGGCCATCGCGGCGAGCAGAACGAGGGCCGCCAGCATGAATGCGAACCGGCGATACGTTCCGCGTTTATTGTACAGCATTTTGCAATTCCTCCTTGGATTTTGTCGCTTCTTTATATTGTAACAGAAACTCTTCTACGAGCGCCAACATGGAATCGTCGTCGAGTCCCTTGACCCGGATCCGCACGAGCGGAGCCGGCGTCTGCTGCACGAGCTGCACGCGTCCCTGATACCGGGCCTCTAGCGCCTTGAATTTCTTGGCGTCGAGCTCCGCGCTGCGCCGTTCCTCGAACTTGATCGTCAGGTCGTCGTTGCGGTTGACGATCGATTCGATGCCGTAGATCCGCGCGAGCGCCTTGATCCGGGCCACGCTCAGGAGGCTCAGCACCGGCTTCGGCGGATCCCCGAACCGGTCGACCAGCTCCTCGAGCAGATCGCTGACGTCTTCTCCCGAGGCAGCGGCGGCCACCTTTTTGTAAATCTCGATTTTCTGAATGCTGTCGTAAATATATTCGGGCGGCACATAGGCGTCCACGCCAAGGTCGAGCTGCGTGTTGACCGGCGGCGGAGGCGGCGCTTTCTCGCCGTGCCACTCGGCCTTGCGCGCGTTAACCTCCTCGGCCAGCATCTGCGAGTACAGGTCGAAGCCGACGGACGCGATGAACCCGTGCTGCTCCGCGCCGAGCAGGTTGCCCGCGCCGCGGATCGACAGGTCGCGCATCGCGATCTTGAAGCCCGAGCCGAGCTCGGTGAACTCCTTGATCGACTGCAGCCGCTTTTCCGCCACCTCGTTAAGCACCTTGTCCCGCTGGTAGCCGAAGTACGCGTAGGCGATCCGGTTGGACCGGCCGACGCGGCCGCGCAGCTGATACAGTTGGGACAGCCCCATCTTGTCCGCATCGTGCACGATCAGCGTATTGACGTTCGGGATGTCCACGCCCGTCTCGATGATGCTCGTACTGACGAGCACGTCGTATTCGCCGTCGAGGAAGTCGAGGATCGTCCGCTCGAGCTCCTGCTCGGACATCTGCCCGTGCGCGACCGCGATCTTGGCATCGGGCACGAGCCCCGAGATCTGCTCGGCCATCTGGTAGATGCCCTGCACGCGGTTGAACAGGAAATACACCTGTCCATCCCGTGCCAGTTCCCGCTCGATCGCCTCCCGGACGAGCGTCGGGCTGTATTCGACCACGTAGGTCTGTACGGGGAAACGGTTCTCCGGCGGCGTCTCGATGACCGACAGATCCCGCACGCCGAGCATCGACATGTGCAGCGTCCGCGGAATCGGCGTCGCGGTCAGCGTCAGCACGTCGACGCTCGTCTTAAGCCGCTTGAGCTTCTCCTTGTGCGAAACGCCGAAGCGCTGCTCCTCGTCCACGATGAGGAGGCCGAGGTCCTTGAACACGACGTCCTGCGACAACAGCCGGTGCGTGCCGATCAGCACGTCGACGGTGCCCGCCTTGACGCCCTTGATCGTCTCCGTTTGCTCCTTGCGCGTGCGGAACCGGCTCAGCACCTTGATGTTGAACGGATAGCCGGAGAAGCGCTCGCGGAACGTCTCGTAGTGCTGCTGCGCAAGGATCGTCGTCGGCACGAGCACCGCCACCTGCTTGCCCTCGATGGCCGCCTTGAACGCCGCCCGGATCGCGACCTCCGTCTTGCCGTAGCCGACGTCGCCGCAGAGCAGCCGGTCCATCGGGCGGGACTTGCGCATGTCGGTCTTGATCTCTTCGATCGCGCGCAGCTGGTCCGTCGTCTCGTCGTAGGGGAACATCGCCTCGAACTCTTGCTGGTACGGCGTGTCTTCGCCGAAACCGTAGCCCTGGGTCGCCTGCCGATCCGCGTACAGCTTGATCAGATCGTCGGCGATATCCTTGACCGAAGAACGCACCTTGGACTTGACCCGGGTCCACTCCGCGCCCCCGAGCTTGCTCACCTTCGGTTCCTTTTCGTCGGAGCCGACGTACTTCTGGATCAGATCGAACTGCTCGACCGGAATGGACAGCTTGTCGCCGCCCGCGTAGATAACGTGCAGGTAGTCCTTGTGGATGCCGCCTACTTCAAGCGTGCCGATGCCCATATACTTGCCGATGCCGTGGTTCTGGTGGACGACGTAATCGCCGACCTTCAGCTCCGTATAGCTCTTGATGCGCTCGGCGTTGTCCATGCGGCGGTCGACGCGGCGCGCCTTGCGCTGCTTCTGGGTGAACATCTCGCCCTCGGTGATGACGACGAGCCGGACCGAAGGCATCTCGAACCCGCTCTGCAGGTTGCCCTCTACGATCTCCGGCGTCTCGATCTGATAGTCGTCGAGCACCCGGCGCATCCGCTCGGCCCGCTCCGCGCTGCCTGCCAGCATGACGATATGCGCGCCGCCCTTGCGCCAGCGCTCCATCTCCGCCTTAAGCAGGTTCATCTGTCCGTGGAAGCTCTGCATCGAGCGGCAGACGAAGTTCACGATGTTCTGCGGCTGCGTATGGGGAATCTGGCGCACGAACAACGACAGGTACACCGTCTGGAAGGTCCTCGGATACAGCGCCTGCTCCGCGGGTACGGCCAGCGTGAAGCCGGGCAGCGACTTGCCCTGCTGCAGCAGGTGCGTCGACCATTCGGTCTCGTCCCGCTCCAGCTGGCGCGCCGTCTCCGCGAGCCGGTTCGGCTCGTCCATGATAAGCAGCGTGTCCTTGGGCATATAATCGAACAACGTCTGTCTCTCGGGATAGAGCAGCGATATATATTTATAGATTTCGGAAAAATACATATTTTGGCGCAGGTCGTCAATTTCGCGGGTAATCTCGGATTTCAGGCGCTCCTTGGCCTGGCGGTCCGCCATCTTCTCCAGCTGGCGCTCGAGCAGCTCGAAGGCATGCTGCGCCGCGTTCGCGAAGCGCCGCTCGTCGGCGATGATCTCGCGGCAGGGACGCACGGTGTAGCTGTCCAGCTTTTCGATCGAGCGCTGGTCCGCCGGGTCGAAAGTACGGATCGAGTCGATCTCGTCGTCGAACCATTCGACGCGCACGGCGCTCGCGCTCGTGAGCGGGAAAAAGTCCGCGATGCCGCCGCGTACGCTAAGATGTCCCTTCTGCTCCACGCGGTCCACGCGCTCGTAGCCGAGCCCGATCATACGCCTTAAAAATTCGTCCATCGGCATCGTATCTCCCGCCTTCAGGGTGACGAAGGCGCTTGCCATCGTATCCTTGCTCGGCTGGAAACGGCGCGCGCCGGAGAACGGCACGACAATAACCCCGCGGAAGCCTTCCGCGAGTTGCAGCAATACATCCATGCGCCTGGCCGACGTCTCCGGACTCGAGATGGCCGTCTCGGCCGCAATCAGCTCGTTGGCCGGGTAGAGGAGCACTTCCTCCGCGGTCAAGCATTCCTGCAGGTCCTCCGCCATCTTCTGCGCGGCGAACATATTGTGCGTGACGACGAGCACGGGTCTCCCCAGCTCCCGGACGGTGGCGGCAATCATGACCTGTCTGGCCGAGCCCGACAGCCCCGCCACCAGCTGCTCCCGCATGCTGCCCCGAAGGCCCGCGAGGACGGACTGGAAGTCGGGGTCGGTAGCTAACGTATTCATTAGCGGCTTCATCGCTTTTCCCCTTATACGTACAATCTACGTTCACGTTCATTCAAAAAGAAGCCTGGGCGCAAAGCCGAGGCCTCTTATATCGTTCGTTTGTCGCAGCGGACGACGGCGCTATTGAAGCGGATTGCTGAGCAGCGCCAGTTCGGGGTGATGGTCGAGCGCCTGGCTGCAATAATCGCAGACCACCTGCACCGTCACATCTCCGTTAGAATTATACGCTATTATACGCTTTCGCTCTTCGGGGGTCAAGAAATGCAAGCCCAGCCTATATTCGGATACGTCGGCCCCCTCGAATCGGCCAAGCGGCGTGCGGCAGTGCCGGCAAACGTAGTTCACAGCCATATGGGTATGCCTCCTGAAGGCAGATTATGCGGCCATGGACAAGCTATGGAACCGCGCTCCCTTCAGTATGCCCGACCGTCGGCGATTTTAAGCGGAAATGGATGGCGCATCCTGCGGATGGCCGCTTCTCCTCGTTCTGTGCGCGCGCTCATGCCCTTTTTTTCACCGCGTTACTTGCCGTTGTACTTCGCCATCGTCTCTTCGAACGGGTGACTAAGCGCGTATTCGATCGCGTCGCAAGCGTCCGCGACCATCGTCCGCAGCGCTTCCTGCTCGCTCTTGGGGAACGCGCCGAGCACGTAGTCGACGATCTTCATGCCGCCCACAGGACGCGAGATGCCCATGCGCACCCGGTTAAACGACTGGGTCCCCGTATGCGCGATGATCGACTTGATGCCGTTGTGGCCGCCCGCGCTTCCCTGGTAGCGAAGCCGAATCTTGCCCGTCTCCGTATCGAGATCGTCATAGACGATGATGCCGTCCTCGAGCGGGACCTTATAAAAATCCATCAGCGCGCGCACCGATTCCCCCGACAGATTCATATACGTCATCGGCTTCAGCAGCGCGACCTTAAGACCTTGAACGCGCGCCTCGCCGTACATGCCCTTGAGCTTCTTCTGATGCTCCAGCCGCGCGCTCCAGCGCCTGGCCAGCTCGTCCACGACCATGAAGCCCGCATTGTGCCGCGTCGCCGCGTATTCCGGCCCCGGATTCCCGAGGCCTACGATCCATTTCATCGGTCATTCAGCTCCGTTTCAATTATTTTAAGGGCAAGCTGCAACGAATTGGCCTGCAGCCGTGTCATCTAGATTACATAGCACAAACGTCAGGGGTGATGATGATCAATGATGTACCTCAACGGCCAGACCTTGTCTCATGACAGGCATTTCGCTGATCATATCGTAGCAGAGGTGCCCGTCCAAATCTACAGAGACAAGCAGCACAGCGATATCGGCTTCATCGAGCGTTACGGCAAGGAATTCGTCAAAGTCAACAATCACGTGTATTGCCGCAAGGAATTCACCTTCGTATCAAGGCCAGGTTACTGAAGCGGCTTAAGTCCGGCCGACCCGGCGCCGCACATCCGCGCGATACTTCCGGCGCCTCGCCCGCATTCCCCGCTGTTCAAGTCCTCATTGACCCTACATAAGCTTTATCCGCAGAAATATGCCAAATCCGCAATAGGCAATTCCCCTCATCCCGGATACGCTTAGGAGAGGGGGATTGTCCAATGGTGAATGCGCTTCTCAAACGGCCCCGGCCGAGGAAATACTGGATTCGTCTGTTCTGGACGGTCATCCTCCTGATCACCCTGGTTCTGCTCGTATTCGCATCGGTGCTGTACGCGTTCATCCGCCATACGGCGGTAGCCCTCCAGCAGGAAGCGAACCGCAAGGTGCTGAATCAGGTGGTCTACAACCTGGACTACTTAAATGAGACGCTGCAGAGTCTAACGCTCGCCTCCTACCGGGACCGCAATGTAATCACGCTGCTGAAAAGCGAGAAGCTGGACGATTTTCAGCTCTACAATCGCTTGTACGCGCTCGACGCCCTCGTGAACGCCAACCGGTTTTTGGACTCGGTCTGGGTTTACAACGCCTCCAGCGGCTGTACCTATTCCAGCACGACCGCGCTGCCCGTTTCTTGCGCGGCATCGGACGGCGGCGTGCCGGCAGCCGATCCTCGCAATTTGATCGCGGGAGCGATCGATTCCCAACAAGCAATGCCGATGCTGAAGCTGCTGCCGATCGACTCGGCAAGTCCGACTTCGGGTTCCGGCCTGTTCGCCTATATGATGTATGACTCCCTGTCCGGGTACAAGCCAGGACACAGCTTGCTCATGCTCGCCGTCCGCGCCGACTGGGTGCTCGACAACATCAAGAAAATCAACGAGGCAGGCGGCTCCCGAATCGGCGACGTATTCGTCATCGACGATCGCGGCCGCACGTACTCTCCGTCAGGAGAGTCGGTAGATCCCGCGCTTGTCCGGCCCATTGTGGCGCGTCTGGGCGAGACTGCCGACCGCGCCGGCTTTTTCACCGTTCGCGCGGGAGGAGACAAATACTTCGTAACCGCCAGCCGCGCCGAAGAAAGCGGTTGGACGAGCGTCAGCGTTCAGCGTCACAGCGACGTTTACGGCGATATCGATCGGATCGCGCGATTCACCTTCCTGTCCTTGCTCGGATTCGTGCTGCTCGGCGCGTTAGCCTCAGGCTTCGTGGCCAACCGGCTGTATCGGCCGGTCGACCGGCTCGTTCGTATATTGCCCCGCGAGGGGATGGGCGAGGATGAGCGCGACGAGCTGAAGTTCGCGGAACGCGCCTACCTCCGCATGTCCGCCAGACTGAGCGACCTGCAGTCGGACCGCGACCAGACCCGGCGGCTCCTCGATACCTACAACATTCAGCGGCTGCTGACGGAGAGTCGTGCCTTGAAGCGAGAAGAAGCCGAGACGCTGCTGGCCGATGCCGGGCTCAAAGCTGTCCCGTCAGGCGCAGATTCGGCGCGGACGCAGGCTGGCGAGCCGCTCTATGCCGTCGTCGTGCTGAAGATCGACGATCACGACAGCTTCCTCCGGGCGCGCAGCGAACAAGAGCGCAGGCTATGTTTGTTCGCCATCACGAATATTGCGGAGGAGATCATCGGCGACCGGTTTCCGAGCCGCGCAGCGGACATGAGAAGCGACCATGCGGCCGTCTTAATCCGTCTGGGCGACGACGCCGCGGAGGAGCAGGAATCGCTCTGGAGCAGCTTGCTCAAGCCTGTTCAGGCGGCCGTGCTCGGTTACTACGCTCTTTCGATGACCGCTGCGGTCAGCGATTCGTTCACAGATATCCGTGCGGCTTCGCGCTATTACGACCAGGCCAGCAGCCGAGCTCTGCGGAGACTGACGCTCGGCAAAGGCGCGATCATCACAGCCTCGGCGCAGGCGACCGAAGATGGACCCGAGCCGCCCGGCGAGTTCTGGAAGCTGCCGTACGAGCTGCAAAAAAATCTGGCGGACGCCGTCCGCTCGGGAGATCGGCACGGACTGACAGAAGGCCTCCGGTCCGTACGGACCCGGTACGCCGATCTGCCGCCGCAAATGCTGGATCATGCCGTGCTGAGGCTGCTGGCGCTGGTGGATCAAGCGCTGTACGAGCGACCGGGCGGACGGCCGCCGTCGTTGTCGCTGAACGCCTACTTGCGGGATGCGTTGGAGCAGGAGACGCTGGACGACCTGTTCGGTCTGCTCGGCAGGCTGGCCGAGGAGATCGCGGAGGAGAGCGACGAGTCGCGCGGCGGCCGCAAAAATAGGTATCTGATCGATATGATCAAAGATATGACGCGGCTCCACTACAAAGATCCCGGCTACAGCCTGCAGGCGGTCGCCGATGCGATGAAGATGTCGGCGGCCTATCTTGGCAGATGCTTCCGCGAACAGGAAGGCATCTCCGTCGCCGATTGGATCGTCGAGGTGAGATTGAGCCATGCGATCGACCTGCTTGAACGCACCGACGACAGCGTGAGCGACATCATGCGCGAGACGGGATTCGTCAGCGAGAGCACCTTTTTCAAATGGTTCAAAAAGAAGACGGGCATGACGCCTAAAGACTATCGTCTGCACGCATTAAAACAAGCGAATCGATAATCCCCGGCTTCGCGCGGCGGACTTCGCGTTAGGCATAAGACTGCGGCATTGCGACGAACTGCCGATCGCGCAGAAATGTACGAACTGCGCAATAGCGGCTCCGGCGCGAGCCGCTCTATAATTCATCTCGACCGCAGCTGCGGCGGAAATCGAGGTGATAACCAAATGAAGCGCGATTCGACGACGAGAAGCGGCATAGGGACGACGCTGCGGCGAGAATGGCGGCTCTTCCGGAAAAACCGCGGGCTGTTCATGCTGGCGCTGCCGGGCGTGCTTTACAAGCTTCTTTTTAATTACCTGCCGCTGGCGGGGCTCATTCTCGCGTTCAAGGAATACAGCTACGCCAAAGGCATCTGGGGCAGCGACTGGGTCGGCTGGCGCAATTTCAGATTTTTTTTCATATCCGACACGGCCTACCGCATCACGCGCAATACGATTTTGTACAACGGCGCCTTTATCGTGCTGACGACGATCGCCGCCATCGGACTGGCAATCCTGTTGAACGAGCTGTCGCGTCGTTGGCTCGGCATCCACCAGACGGCTCTTTTTCTGCCGCATTTCTTATCCTGGGTCGTCGTGAGCTACGTCACGCTGGCCTTTCTCGACCAGAACGGCGGCTTCGTCAACGAGCTGCTCCGGCGGCTAGGGGCCGATTCTGTGAAATGGTATCAGGAGCCTGCCTACTGGCCCTTTATTCTCGTCGCGGTCAACCTATGGAAGTCGGTCGGCTTTTCCGCTCTGATCTATTACGCCGGCATCCTGGGCATCGATTCGAGCTACTATGAAGCGGCCCGCATCGACGGCGCTTCCAAGTGGCAAATGATCCGCAGCATTACCGTTCCCCTGCTGACACCGCTCATCGTCATCCTGTTCATTATGGCGGTCGGCGGCATTTTCCGGGCGGACTTCGGCTTGTTCTATTTTATCCCGAACGACAGCAGCTTCCTGTTCGCGGCGACGGACGTAATCGACACGTACGTGTATCGCTCGCTGCGCGAAGTCGGCAACATCGGCATGTCGACGGCCGTTGGTCTGTACCAGTCCGCAGTCGGCTTCGTGCTCGTCATAGCGGCCAACTGGACGGTCAAAAAAATCAATGCCGATCATGCACTATGGTAGGCGGCAAGCGGAGCCGAGAGGAGGCACCTATGAATACGGTCGCCATCGAACAAGCGCGAACGGTCGTCCCCGTCCGTCGGGAGCGTCGATCCGCGATATTTGTAAACGTTTTCTTTATTCTGCTGTCCACGGCGATGATCGTGCCGCTGCTGCTCGTCGTATCCGTCTCCCTGACATCCGAGGCATCCCTGACGGCCCAAGGCTACCACCTTATCCCGCAGGCGGTGAGTCTGGAGGCGTACCGGGTCATTCTGCAACATCCCGGACAGATCGCGCGCGCCTACGGCGTCACGATCTGCGTCACTGTCCTCGGTACGCTGCTGGCGCTGGCCATCACGACGGCGCTCGCCTATGCGATTGCCAGACGCGACTACCGATACCGGAGAATAACGACGCTTTACGTATTTTTTACGATGCTGTTCAACGGCGGACTTGTCCCCTTTTACATCCTGGTGACACAGTATTTGCATCTGAAGGATACGATCTGGGCGCTGATCGTACCCGCGATGCTGACGCCGTTCAACGTGCTGGTCATGAAGGGCTTTCTCGACAAGCTGCCGCCGGAAATTTACGATTCGGCCCACATCGACGGCGCCGGCGAGTGGCGTATCTATACGCGGATCGTGCTGCCGCTGGCGACGCCCGCGTTGGCTACGCTGAGCCTGTTTATCGCCTTCGCGTATTGGAACGACTGGTGGCTGGGTTTGCTCTTTATCGACAATCCCAAGCTGGTCCCGCTGCAGCTGCTGCTGTATCGCATCATGAGCTCGATCGATTTTATGCTGAACAATATCGGCAAAGTGAATGTCGCGATCGACATCAGCCGATTTCCGGACCTGTCGGCAAGGATGGCGATGGCCGTGCTGGCTGCAGGGCCCATGATGTTCATCTTTCCGCTGTTCCAGCGATATTTTGTGGCGGGGCTGACCGTCGGCTCGGTTAAGAGCTGACCCCCTGCCGAAGGCGTACCGAATAAATCGAACGATACGGGGAGAGTCGACACGAATGAGACGGACGACGAGTAAAGGAAAATGGCTGACTGGCGCGGCCGCCGCGCTTGCGCTGCTGACGGCCTCGGCTTGCGGGAACGACAACGAACAGCAGGCTTCCGGCAGCGCGAGCGGAGGAAGCGGCGCGTCATCGGCAGCTTCTTCGCAGAAGGCGGAAGGCGGCGGCAGTCTCGCGCCGGTCAAGCTCGTCTGGTATATGCCTATGAACGAAATGCCTGCAGATTTGGCTAACGTACAGGCAGAGGCCAACAAGATCATCGGCGAAAAAATTAACGCCACGGTCGAGTTGAAGGTCATTCCCTCCTTCGGCGACTACAACGACAAAATGAATACGACGCTGGTCGCCGGAGAGCAGGTCGACCTGATGTGGACGTCCAATTGGAGCTTCGACTACCTGCAGAATCAGGAGAAAGACGCATTTGCCGAGCTCAACGCGCTTATCGACCAATACGCGGGCGGCTTGAAGGATAGTCTGCCTGCCTTCGTCTGGGATGCGGTGAAGGTGAAAGGCGGCATCTATGCGGTCCCCAACTATCAGACGATCACCAACCGCGAAGGCTTCGTCATACAGAAGCCCTATGTCGACAAGTACAACCTGGACATCTCCGCTATCAAAAAGCTGGCGGATATCGAGCCGTTCCTGCAGCAATTGAAGGAAAACGAGCCCGGCCTGACGCCGTTCCCGATGGCCAGAGGCGGCGCGTGGTTCACGCACTATGAGGGCTTCGAGGAGATTGCCAAAAACATGAGCATCGGCATCCGCCTGGACGATCCGCATACCGTGGTCGACTTCGATCAGGCGCCGGAGCGCAAAGCGTTCTGGGACATGCAGCGGCGCTGGATGAAAAACGGATGGGTGAACGACGACGCGGCGGTCGTCAAGCAGGGCCCCAAAGGGCCTGTCGGAGGGAATAACGTGCTCAAGCCGGGCGGCGAGGCTGAAGCAAAGATCCAGAACGGCGGCACGGATGTCGTGTATGCGCCGCTCACGGAAGCTTTCGTCAATACGAACTCCATCACGACGACGATGACGGCGATCAGCCGCACGTCCAAAAATCCGGAGCGGGCCATGATGCTCATTAATCTCGTCAATACGGATCCGGCGTTGTACCGGCTGCTCTCCTACGGCATCGAAGGCAAGCACTACACGCTGAATGCCGACGGTACGATGCATGTCAACGCGGGCAGCGGCTATGCCGCTTCCGACTGGGCGATCGGCAATGTGTTCAACGGCTACGTCCTTGAAGGAAAAGATCCCGGCGTATTCGACGCGACCGAAAAGGAAAACGAAAACGCTGCGCCGTCGCCGATCCTCGGCTTCCAGTTCGACGTCGGTCCCGTCTCGTCGGAGCTTGCCAACCTGCAGACCGTCGAGGACGAATATTACCCTGCGCTCAATACCGGCGCCATCGACGCGTCCAAGGAGGCCGATTACTTGGAGAAACGGAAAAAGGCCGGCGTTGATAAAGTGATCGCGGAAATCCAAAAGCAGCTCGATGCCTGGTACGCCTCTAAATAAACGGCTGGCCGCCGTTCCGTTCGGACGGCGGCCCGAAGCGGAGGATCGACGATGCGTGGAAATTGGAGAAAGCGTATTCAAATGGGAATGGCCGTACTGCTGCTTATATCCGCGACGATACAAACGGCCGGGAAGGCCCGTGCGGATGAGCCTGTAGGCGCAGCCTTGTATGTATCTGCGGCAGGCTCGGATACGAATCCCGGCACCGAAGCCGCGCCCTTTGCGACGATCGAGCGTGCGCGGGAGGAGATTCGATCGCTGAAGCTAGGCGACGACCTGCCGGCCGGCGGCGTCACGGTATATTTGCGCGGCGGCGTTTATGCCCGCTCCGAGACGTTCGCGCTCGGCGAGCAGGATTCGGGCACCGCATCCTCGCCGATCGTCTATGCAGCATACCCGGACGAGGAAGTGCGATTTACCGGATCTGCGACGCTTGACGGAGACGACTATCGGGTCGTCTCCGATCCGGCCGTGCTGGCGCGTCTTCCTTCATCCGTTCACGGTTCCGTTTACGAGTACGACTTGGCGGGCGCCGGCATTTCGAATTACGGCTCGCTTCAGCAATACGGTTTTCATATGCCGGAGGTCGATCCGCCTGCCGAGCTGTTCTATGAAGACGAGCCGATGACGCTGTCTCGCTGGCCCAATTCGGGTTATGTGCTGACCGGCACGGTGACGGATCCCGGAGCCGAAGGACCTCCCGCGCGCGGCGCCGTCTTCGCGTACGCCGACGAGCGGCCTGAGCAATGGAGCGATCCGAGCGACGTATGGATGTACGGCTACTGGTATTGGGACTGGGCGGACGGCAATATGAAGATCGATGCTATCGATGCGGCCAACAACAGGATCACGACCGAGTCTCCGACCTACTTTTCCGTCCGCGGCGGACAACGCTATTACTACTATAACGTGCTGGAAGAGCTGGACAGTCCCGGCGAATGGTACCTGGACCGCGGCGCGGGCAAGCTTTATTTTTATCCCCCTGCAACGCTGTCGGGAGAAGCGACCGAGCTCTCGTTGCTTGACGAGCCGCTCGTATCGATGGATGAAGTCGACTACGTCACCTTCCAAGGTATCACATTCGAAAATGCGAGGAATCTCGCGGTGCGCATCGAAGGCGGTTCCTACAGCGGCGTTGCGGATTGCGTGCTGCGCAATCTGGGCAATATCGCCGTATCGATCCAGGGCGGCTACCGCAACGGCGTATCCGGCAGCCTGATTTACAATACCGGAAGGGGCGGCATCCTGCTCGAAGGCGGCGATCGCGACACGCTGGGGGCGGGCGAACTATACGCGTCGGACAACGAGATCCATGATTATAGCCGCGTACAGGCGACCTACAGCCCGGCTATCGAGCTGCGCGGCGCAGGCAACCGGGCGGAGCATAATCAGATTTACAATGCGCCCCATCTTGCCATCCTGATACACGGCAACAATCATGTCATCGAGTACAACGATATCCACGACGTTCTGCAGGAAACCGATGACGCTGGCGCCATCTATATGGGGATGGACTGGACCGAACAGGGCAATGTCATCCGCTTCAATTATTTGCACGACCTGCCCCGCATCGGCGTCTACCTGGACGATCTGGCGAGCGGCACGCTCGTCTACGGCAATGTATTTGCGAGGGTCGACCAAGGGATGCTGCTCGGCGGCGGCCGGGACAACACGGTCGTGAACAATATGCTGATCGACGGAAACTCCTCCTTCCTGATCGACGACCGGGGACTGGGCTGGCAGCATATCGCCTGCGAAGCGGGAGGCGTGCTGCGTACCAAGCTGGCGGAAGTGCCGTACGATCAGGAGCCTTGGACCTCCCGTTATCCGAATTTGGCCGGCGTACTTACGGATAATCCCTGCTCGCCCATGTCCAATACGGTGCGCCAAAACGTGTTCTATCGGACGCCCGACCTGTCCGCTGCCTCTGCGGCGGTCGAGCTGGGCAGCATCGACGGCAACTGGCAGACGTCGACGAATCCGGGCTTCGAGGACGAAAGCGGCGGCAACTATGCGCTGACCGCGGGCGCAGCCGTGTTTACAGCCATACCCGGCTTCAAGCCGATTCCGTTCGAGGCGATCGGTCCCCGTCCGGACGGCGCGCCGGCATCCGATCCGCAGACGCCCGACACCCTGACGCTGTTCGCGACCGGCTCCGCGCTGCGCGTGGGCACCGGCGTCAGGCTGTGGTCCATCGCGGACACCGTATACGGCACTTATCTTGATACGTTCGGGCATCTCGCCTATACAAGCTCCGATCCGGCGGTCGCCAGCGTCGACAGCCTGGGCAATGTCTTGGGCCTGTCGGTCGGCGAGACGGAAGTGACGGCCACGGCCGCCTATGGTTCGATCGTCCTTAGCGATACGATCCGGCTGCAGGTGATGGAGAGCTTGCTGGACGGCGTCTCGCTCTCGCTCGACAAGCCCGGCGCGGAAGTCGGACATACGGCATCGATCGCCGTATCCGGGACGATGACCGGCGGCGCTGCGGCTGACCTGGCGGAAGCCTCGATCCAATACGAATCGAGCGACGATGCGATTGCCGAAGTGAGCGGCTCGGGCATCGTCACGGCAAAGAAGCTCGGCTACGTCTCTCTGACCGCACGGGTGACGCTGGACGGTGTCCTGAAGTCGGCCTCGGTTCTGTTCGCCGTCTATCCCGACGGCTCAGGCGACCCTTCAGCGCCCTGGCAGCTGCGCAACTTTGGCGCGACGCTGGGCGCCGCCTACAAGCATTCGAACGGCGATCTCTCCCTGATCGGGAACGGCGCGGACGTATTCGGCTCCGCGGACGCGTTCACCTATCTGTTTCAGCCGACTGCGCAGAGCGAGGAGACCGTCGCTACTTCCGTAACGGCCATCGTCTACGCCCTGGACGGCACGAACGCGGACGCGGCGGCCGGCCTCATGTTCCGCGGCGGCGACGCGGCAAGCAGCGACAATGTCATGCTGCGGGTGCTCCCTGGCGGCGGGTTGCGCATGACCTACCGTAATGCCGCCAATCCCGGTTCCTGGTTTATTGTCGGTCCGGACGCATCGTACCCGGTCGAGCTTAAGCTGACGCGCGAAAACGATTGGTATATCGGCTATTACAAGTCCGGCGGCCTATGGACAGAAGTCGGCCAGGTGCAAGCGGAGCTGGGGAATACGCCGAACGCGGGACTGGCCATGTTCTCGCATCAATCGCTGCCGGCCGAAGCCCGCTTCGGGAACGTATCGATCGACGAGACGCCGATGGAGCTGACGCGTCTTGAAGCCGCGGCCGGCAACCACCGGCTTGCATCCGGTCAGACGCTGGATCTGCAGATGCGCGGCGTCCTCGGATCGCATCTCCAGGTCGAGCTGCCCGGCGCGCAATTTACCTATGCCACTAGCGATGCATCCGTCGCCACGGTCGACGCTGCAGGCATCGTCACGGCCGTCGGGCTCGGCAGCTCGACAATCAGCGTTACGACCAGCGTATACGGCTATTCGCTATCCGGCGCGTTCGATATCGAAGTCGTGGCGACCCGCGATCCTTACGGCGCGGTCTACGCCGGTACGGCCGACGAGCTGCACGGCGGACTCACCGCGGGCGGTTCGGGTACCCTGGGCAATACGGCGGCGGGCTCATGGGCGAAGGTCGCCAATCTCGACTTCGGCGCGAATGCGCCCGTTAGCTTCGGGGTCGAGGCAGCCGTGCCGGCAGAGCTGGCAGGCGGCACGATCTCAGTCCGTCTCGATCGGCCGGACGGTCCCGAGATCGGCGTCCTGACCGTCGCCGCCACCGGCGGCTGGGACGACTACGTTCCGCAGCGAACGACGCTGTCGGCCCCGTCAGCGGCCGTCGGCATTCATGATGTTTATTTCGTCTTCAGCCGCTCCGGCACGGCCAATATCGGCCGCTTCGTTTTCGCTGGCGATATCGCATTCAGTCCCGATGGCAGCGGGACGCCCGCGCCTGAGGCCGAGACGACGATATCGGTCGCGGGCGACGGAGCCGGCTTCGATCCCGAGGCGTTCGAATATGCCTGGTCCGAGTCGACCGTGCCGCCCGTCGGAGGATGGTCTTCCTTCACGCCGGGCGACACGATCGTCAAGTATCTGGCTGGAGACGGCGACTGGTACATGCATGTGCGCGGACTGGATCTGGTCGGCAACCGGATTTACGCCCGGTCAGACGTGTTCATGCTAGAGAACTCGCATACGCAGTTCACCGGACTGGAAATCTCCGCGGGCAGCAGCAGGAGCAAGCTAAGCGCCGGACAGACGCTCCAGCTTGCCGTTACCGGCCTGGCCGGTCCTTACTCGGCGGCACTGCCGGAGACGACGTTCGCCTATACGAGCAGCGACTCGGCCGTCGCGACTGTCGATGCCGCAGGCGTCGTTACCGCCGTCGGTCTCGGCATGGCGACAATCAGCGTAGCAGCGACTGTGTACGACCAACCGCTCTCGGGCGAGTTCGTCGTCTCGGTCGTAACCACTCGAGACGCGTACGCCGCCTGGTATGCCGGCACGGCCGACGAACTGCACGGCGGACCGAGCGCCAGCGGTCTCGCGATCGGCAATACGGCCCCCGGTTCCTGGGCCAAGTTCGCGAATGTAGACTTCGGCTCCTCGGCGCCCTCGCGCTTCGGACTGGAAGCTGCCGTACCCGATTCGCTGGCCGGCGGAACCGTCTCTATTCGAATCGACAGACCCGACGGTCCCGAGATCGGGCGGTTGACGATTGCCGGGACGGACGACTGGGACGATTACGAGTTGCAGGAGACGTTGCTGTCGAGTCCGGCACCGGCCGTCGGCATTCATGACGTCTATCTCGTATTCAGCAATTACGGTACCTGCAACGCTCGTCTTGTCGTTTTCTCGCCGGATACTTTTATTGAACCGGACTGACCGACAAGCGTTAGAGACTAACGCGATTTCTATTGAACGAAGGAGATTCGGATATGCGTTTACAAAATGGAACGATCCGCAGCGCGATCATCGGGTATGGCGGGGAGTTTAACATGGGCAAGCATCATGCGCTTGAAATGAAAAACGCCGGCATCGAGCTGACGGCCGTATGCGACATCAATCCCGATCGGGCGGCCGAAGCTGCGAGGGATTTCCCTGCTATACGCACCTACACGAGCGTAGAGGAGCTGCTAAGTCAGCCCGATATCGATCTGGTCACCGTTATTACCCCCCATCATACCCATGCGGACCTGGCATCCGCGGTACTGGAGCACGGCAAGCATTGCATTTTGGAAAAGCCGATGTGCATTCATGCCGACGACGCGAGCCGTCTAACCCGGCTGGCGCATGATCGCGGTCTCATGCTCTCAGTCTATCATAATCGGCGCTGGGACGGCTGGTACTTGACCGTTCAGGATCTTGTCTCGCGCGGGCAGCTCGGCGATATCTTTTATGCCGAATTCTACTTCGCAGGCTTCGACCCGATGCGCGACTGGTGGCGCTCCGACAAGGCCGTATCCGGAGGCGCATTCTACGACTGGGGTGCCCATTATGTGGATTGGACGCTCGGCCTTATTCCTTCCGCCGTACGATCGGTGCGAGGCTACGCGCAGAAGCGGCTCTGGCACGGCCATACGAATGAGGATCAGCTCGACGGTCTGATCGAATTCGAGAACGGCGCGGTCGTGCATGCGCAGGCTTCCTCGATCGCCCATGCGGGCAGAGGCGAGGAGCGAATATTGGGCACGCGCGGCGCGGTCACTTTGAACCGGCGCGACGATTACTTGACGCTGCATACGCAGCTCGAAGGCAACGCCATTGAGACCCGCGTGCCGATTCAGCCTTCGCGCTCCGAGGCCTACTATCTCAACATCGCCGCCCATCTGCGGCTGCAGGAGGCGCTCGTCGTGCAGCCCGAGCAGGCCCGCCGCGTCATCGCGGTGCTGGAGGCGATTACCCTATCGGCAGAAAGGCGCGAGCCGTTGACCGTGCCGTACGAGTCAGGGGCGGGAGCTTTATGAGGAAGGGAAACGACGGAAAGCCCCGTTTGGCCGTTCAACTGTATACGCTCCACGATCGGATGGCCGCGGACCTCGAGGGTACGCTGCAGGCCGTGCGCGAGATCGGATACGACGGCATCGAGTGGGCCGGGCTTCATGGCCGCTCGCCGGAGGAGGCCGGTCATATCGCTCGGAGACTCGGCCTCGACTCTGCCGGCATGCATGTGGGCGCAGATCGTCTGTTCGAGGAGCTGCCTGCTTTAATCGAGGAAGCCCGGCTGCTGGAGACGCGGCATATCGTCTGCTCGGCGATGCCTGAGCGACTGCGCCATCCGGACGGTTACCGGGAGTTCCGCAGGCGGATCGGCATCGTCGCTTCCGCCCTCGCGGCCGAAGGCTTGACGATCGGCTACCACAACCATGACTTTGAGCTTCGAGAGACGATCGAAGGCATCACGGCGCTGGCTTACTTGCTGGCGCCTGACGCAGACAACGCTCTGCTGGCGGAGCCCGATGTGTACTGGTTGGTTCGGGCGGGCGTCGACCCGTTAACGTTCCTGCAACCGTATGCCGGCCGTGTGCCGACAATTCATTTTAAGGACATGGCGGCGGACGAGTCGCGGGGGTTCGCCCCCGTCGGCACGGGATCGATCGCCTTCGAGCCGATCGTGCGCTGGTGCGAGCGGCACGACGTCGAATGGCTCATCGTCGAGCAGGACGAATGCCGAACCGATCCGATCGCTTGTATTCGCACAAGTCTGACCAATCTACGAACGATGGAGGCAACCATTCGATGACGACCGACAGCCAGGCGCGCCCGTCGAAAGCCCAGCTCGCATGGCAGGATCTGGAGCTCGGCATGTTCTGCCATTTTGGCATCAATACGTTTACCGGCAATGAATGGGGTGACGGCACGGATGCGCCCGGGCGATTTAATCCGACTCACTTCGATGCGAACCAGTGGGTGAGCGTCGCGAAGCGGGCAGGCTTCCGGTATTTAATCCTGACCGCCAAGCACCATGACGGATTTTGCTTGTGGCCTACGCGAACGACCGATTACAGCGTCCGCAGCAGCCCTTGGCGCGACGGCCAGGGAGATGTCGTGCGGGAAGTATCGGATGCGTGCCAGGCGGCGGGCATTGCTTTTGGACTCTACCTCTCGCCCTGGGACCGCCACGAGTCTTGTTATCCGGATCAGTCCGCCTACGACGACTTTTACGCCGAGCAGTTGACAGAGCTTCTGACGCAATACGGGCCGCTCGTCGAAGTATGGTTCGACGGTGCCGGCTCCGAAGGCCGGGCCTACGACTGGGAGCGCATCATGTCGCTGACGGAGCGTTACCAGCCTGGTGCGATGCGCTTCAATATGGGGGTGCCGACGATCCGCTGGGTGGGCAATGAGGACGGCGTCGCGCCGTATCCTTGCTGGAATCGGGCGGCGTCTGCGCGAACGAGCATGTTTACGAACGATATGCTCACCTGGCTGCCGCGCACGCCGCTATGGGTGCCTGCCGAATGCGATGTGCCCATCCGTCGTACAACCTGGTTCTGGCATCCGGAGGAGGCCTACAAAATACGGCCGCACGAGGAACTGCTCGATATCTATTACCGTTCGGTCGGTCACGGCTGCAACCTGCTCATGAATCTGGCGCCGGACGATCGCGGTTTGATTCCCGATGCCGACGCCGATGCGGCGATCCGCATGCTGGACGACGTACATGCCCGGTTCGCGAATCCCGTCGCCGAGACGGCAGGCGAAGGAGAACTGCTGCTATGGCACGCCCCGAAGCCCGCGACCTTTGATCACGCGGTGCTTATGGAGCAGATCGAAGAGGGGGAACGCGTGCGAAAATATGTATTGGAGGCTCGCCTTGGCGACGGCGCGTGGACGGAGCTTGCGTGCGGCAGCGCGATCGGACACAAGCGAATCGATGTGTTTCCATCCGTTACGGCAGACCAAGTGCGGCTCGCCGTCCGCGAGTCGGAGGGCATGCCGCTGATCCGTTCGCTGCGGTTGTACAATACGGGCGCCGTGTCGGATGCTGGCTCGGCGATAAACCTTGACGGAACTGCTGTAGACAATACGAACGATGCAATCCCGCTTGCCGGAAAGCCAGGAGCTTCCTTATGATGCGGACGCTGCTGCTGAGCGGCAGCAACAATCACGACTGGCGGCGTACGACACCCTACTGTCAGGCGCTGCTGGAATCAACCGGATATTTTGCCGTGGATGTCTCGCTCGATCCTGGGCGTGAATTGCAGGATGCCTTCGATCCGGCGGGCTACGATCTGATCTTTACCGATTATAACGGTCCCGATTGGCCCGAGGCCGCCAGACATCATTTTATCGATGCCATTCGGGCGGGAGCCGGCTTGCTCGTGCTTCATGCCGCCAACAATGCTTTCCCCGATTGGCCTGAATACGGGCAAGCGATCGGACTGCGATTTCTTCCGCCCGCTTCGGGTCATGGCGAATTTCATCGTTTTCGCGTCGAACCTTTATCGGATCATCCTATTGCCGCCGGTCTTGACCCCTTTTTTACGTTTGACGAGCTTTATCACGGGATGCTGCCGATGGAGGAGACCCATTATGAAATTGTAGCCAGCGCTTATTCCGATCCGGCACGCGGCGGCTCGGGCAAACGCGAGCCGGCAGCGATTGCGCTCCGCCTTGGCGCCGGTCGCGTGTTTCATATGCTGCTCGGACATGTATGGCCCGAGCCCGTCGATCCGCACTATCGCGGCCATGAGATGACTGCGCTGGAGAATGAAGGATTCGGACAGCTGCTGCTGCGGGGATGCCTGTGGGCGGCAGGCGGCGATCCGGCTCGTCTGTCGGTATAATTGTTGGTGCGAATATCCACAATTCATAAACAGGCATGTCGTTATGTAGCGAATGGCTAGGACAATAAACCTATACACATGAACAACCGCCAGACTTATCCACAGTCTGGCGGAGTTTATACACATATGTGGATAACGTTGTGCAAATCTTAAGCGTCGGTCTCCACGGCTTTTGCTGCATCCGAATGCTTCGCGTTCTCCTCGGCAGCATCTGCCGCAGCATCCGCTTCGTCCTCGGTGATCTCCTTCTGCGGCGCAAGCACGGCGATGACGACCGTATCCTCGTCTTGTACCGGCTTGACGCCGGACGGGAACGCGAGTTGGCCGATCGTCAGGTTCTCGCCGAAGCCGAGCGACGAGATATCCGCAGACACGGACTCAGGCAGGTCGCGGGCTACGCATTCCACTTCGATCTCGTGAAGCACGACGGTCAACAGGCCGCCTTCCTTCTCGCCGGGGCTCGTACCCGTCACTTCTACGCGGACCGGGGCTTTGATCTTCTCATTCAGATTAATCTGGTGGAAATCGACATGAAGCACCTGACCGCTCAGCTTGTCGCGTTGGATATCCGTCAGCAGCACGGACTGGTTGCCGCTGCCCGGCACGTCCAGCTGCAGTACCGCATGCGCGTGACCGCGCAGCAGGCTGGACAGCTCCTTGCCGTCGAGCGCGATGGTGCTCGGCTCCTGCAAGCCCTTGCCGTATACTACGCCGGGTACCCGTCCTTGTATCCGAAGCTGCCTAAGCGCACCTTTCGTGGAACGCTGGCGCGATTCCGCACGCAATGTCGTCGTCATACCGATTCCTCCCGATTGCTGCAAGATTTGAAGACATGCATTTATTTTACCCTTCGGGAGGAGGCGTTAAACAAAAAAGGGAACATCGGGGGAAGCACAGCAGGACCACATCGGAATCGCAAAAGAAGGCCGCGTCATCTCCATGGAGACGGCGCGGCCTTCAAACGGTCAGGCGTGCGGTTCAAAAAGCTTGCTGATAGACTGCTGCTCGTGGATGCGCACGATCGCTTCGCCGAGCAGCGGAGCGACCGACAGCACGCGCATCTTGGTCGAGGCGCCAGGCGTGCGAAGCGGGATGGTATCGGTCACCGTCACCTCGGTGATCGGCGATGCCTCCAGCCGTTCCATAGCTTGTCCGGACAGCACGGCATGGGTACAGCAGGCGTAGATCTCCCTCGCGCCTGCCTCCTTAAGCGCCTGGGCTGCCAGGCAGATCGTGCCGGCCGTGTCGATAATGTCGTCGATCAGGATCGCGGTGCGTCCGGAGACGTCGCCGATGATGTTCATGACCTCGACGACGTTGGGCTCCGGACGGCGCTTGTCGATGATGGCAAGCGGCGCCTGGAGCTCGTCCGCAAGCCGGCGCGCCCGCACCACGCCGCCGTGGTCGGGAGAAACGACGACTGGGGCGATCAGGCCCTTGCTCTGGAAGTAATCGCCGAGGATCGGGACGCCCAGCAGATGATCGACCGGGATGTCGAAAAAGCCCTGGATCTGCATGGCGTGCAGGTCCATGGCGATCACGCGGTGCGCGCCTGCCGTCTCGATCAGATTGGCGACCAGCTTGGCCGTGATCGGGTCGCGCGACCGCGCCTTGCGGTCCTGGCGGCCGTAGCCGTAATAAGGAATGACGACGTTGATCGTCTTGGCGGAGGCGCGCTTGAGCGCGTCGACCATGACGAGCAGCTCCATCAGATGCTCGTTGACCGGCCAGGAGGTCGACTGGACGACAAATACGTCCGCGCCGCGCACGCTCTCGTTCAGCCGGATGTGAATCTCTCCGTCGCTGAAGCGGGTGACCTTCACGTCGCCGAGCGGCACGCTGATATGCCTGGCGATCGCTTCCGCCAGGCGAGGATTCGAGCTGCAGGAAAATAGCTTCAAGGTGTTGTCAGGGTAGCTCATAAGCGCCTCGCTTTCGATGAGGGCGATGGCGAGCCCCGCGCCTGCGCGCGGGGCGGCCGAGGATCGCCGTCCGTTTAAATCTGTCCGCTATTCGCGGGAGTCTTCGCCGTCTATGCGCTTAGCTGCGGATTCCTTCTTTGACTTGGCTCTCGCGCGGAGTTTGTCCGCGTAGCCTTCCTTGTTCACCTGGCGCGCGCGCGCGATCGCAACGCTGCCGTCGGCCACGTCATGCGTGACGGTGGAGCCGGCGACCACGTAGGCGCCGTTGCCGATGGTCACCGGGGCGATCAGGTTGGAGTTGCTGCCGATGAAGGCATCGTCGCCGATGACGGTCTTCGATTTATTATACCCGTCGTAATTGGCGGTAATCGTCCCGCAGCCGATGTTGGTGCCGCTGCCGACGACCGCGTCGCCTACGTAGCTCAGATGCGGAACCTTGCTGCCGGCGCCGATCTCGGCGTTCTTGATCTCGACGAAGTCGCCGATCTTGACGTTGTCCGCAAGCTTCGTGCCAGGCCGCAGGTAAGCGAACGGACCTACGGCGCATCCGCTGCCGAGCTGCGCCGACTCCGCCACCGATTGGCGGATCGTCGTGCCGTCTCCCACGGCCGTGTCGGTCAGGTCCGCGCCTGGACCGATGACGCAATCCTCTCCGATGACCGTGCCGCCGCGCAGGAACGTGCCCGGGTACAGCACCGTGTCGGCGCCGATCTGCACGCCGGCCTCGATGTAGGTTCCGGCAGGATCAACGATCGTCACGCCGTTCGTCTGGTGACGGCGCGCGATTCGCTCCCGCATCAGACGCTCCGCCTCGGACAGCGCGATGCGGTCGTTGACGCCGATCGACTCGGCCGGATCCGCAGCGACCGATGCGGAGATGCGCTCGCCGCGCGCCTGCAGAATGCCGATTACGTCGGTGAGGTAATATTCGCCCTGGGCATTATCGTTCGTCACGGCGGCGAGCGCCTCGAACAGCTTCAGGTTGTCGAAGCAATACGTGCCCGTGTTGATCTCTTGGATCGCCGCCTGCTCCGGCGTGCAGTCCTTCTGCTCCACGATGCGCAGCACGCTGCCGTCTTCGCCGCGGACGATGCGTCCGTAGCCTGCCGGCTGCGTGAGCTCCGCGGTCAGAATCGTGGCGGCTGCGCCTTCGGACGCGTGCAGCGCGATGAGCGCTTCGAGCGTCTCCGAGCTGACGAGCGGCGTATCTCCGCAGACGACGAGCGTCACGCCGTCCGTGCCGCCGATTGCGGATGCGGCCTGAAGCACCGCGTGTCCGGTCCCCAGCTGCGTCTGCTGGAGCGCGTATTCAACCGAATCGCCCAGCGTCTGCTGCACGGCCTCGGCGCCGTGGCCGACGACGACGACGGCACGCTCGCAGCCGATGCCGCGGACCGCGTCCAGCACGTGCCCGACCATAGGCTTGCCGCATACGGGATGCAGCACTTTATATAATTTGGATTTCATCCGCTTGCCTTGTCCGGCAGCCAGAATCACAGCCATTCTCGTCATATCGGGCAGATGCCTCCTTTTCCCGCTTTCCCGCGCGCACGGTATTTTTCACTTGTGATCATAGCTTATTACAAAGCAAATGAAAAGAGAGCCGTCGCCGGCTCTCGTCGATGCTACTTCATATTCTCGGCGCATATCGCCGCTAAGCGCGAACACAAGCACTACGCACCCTCGACCAGCACCTCTTCTTCCTCCACGGCGGCGCGCTCGTACTCGGCGAGTACGGCGGACTGGATCTTCTCGCGCGTGCCCGAAGAAATGGGATGCGCGATATCTCGGAATTCTCCGTCGGGCGTACGCTTGCTCGGCATCGCAACGAACATGCCGTTGTTGCCGTCGATCACGCGAATATCATGGACGACGAACTCGTTGTCGATCGTGATAGACGCGATTGCCTTCATTCGCCCCTCGGAATTAACGCGGCGGAGTCTAACATCTGTAATTTGCACTTGTGTTCACCACCTTTGCCCCATCAGAAGACTTGGTGTAATATTCCACAAAATCGTGCGGATTCCTTCTTAAATCTGGTAAAACTAGTCCATTATTTTAAATATTTTTTCAATACCGGATAATGTCGACATCGTACGCCCGCATTGGCTTTATTTCGACAAAAACTCCGTTTTCGCGCGGCATCCCAGCAGCGCAAAACGGAGTTCCGGAACGGCATTTTTTGCCGCCTTTGAACGCATCTCCCAAGATCCGGAAGGTACTCCCCTGAATTTCTATCCACCCTGCGAGATTGCCTTCGACGGGAGCTCTCGGCTCCATGTAGAAGCTCGCAATTTGCAAAAAAAACCGCTAACCTCAAAATTGAAGTCGGCGGTTGACGTTCGCGATCGATTCCCCCATCCTTTGCTTAATCAAGGCTGAAAGAAGTTGCCTGGCTGAACGGCGATATGCTTCGTTTTCAGATCGACCTCGGTGAGCCGCGCCAGGGAAATATAATCGTGGAGCAGACGTTCCTCGTTGTCCACCTCGCCAGATTCCACAAGCACGCCGACGCCGGCCACGATCGCCCGGAATTCGCTAAGTAGGTCGACCATGCCTTGGATCGTACCGCCGGCCTTCATAAAGTCGTCGATGATGAGCACGCGGCTCTGCTCCTTAAGCGCGCGGCGGGCCAGCGACATCGTCTGAATCCGCTTGTTGGAGCCGGAGACATAATTGATGCTGACGACGGAGCCCTCCGTCACCTTGTGGTCGCGTCTGACGATGACGACGGGAACATTGAGGTACTGAGACGCGGCATGCGCCAGCGGAATGCCCTTCGTCTCCACCGTCATGATCACATCGATATCCCGGTCCGCGAAGGCGGTGGCGAACATGCGTCCGAGATCCTGCAGCAGCCCGGGCTGGCCAAGCAGGTCGGTCATATATAAATATCCGCCGGGCAGCAGACGATCCGGCTGCTCCAGCATGCTGCATACATCTTCGATCTTGCGGAGCGCTTGATCCTTGCGGCACTTCGGAATGAAGCGTACGCCGCCGGCCGCGCCCGCCAACGTGTGAAGCTCGCCGATTCCTTCGTCCTCGAACACTTCCTTGATGATCGCGAGATCCTCGCTGATCGAAGACTTGGCGGACTGGTAACGCTCGGCGAATGCTGTCAACGATATTAACGTGTGGGGACGATCCAGCAGATATTGCGTCATTTCAACGAGCCGCGCACTGCGCTTTAACTTTTTCATCCAACCCACCCCGTCCAAAACCGAATATTATAACGATATAATAACACTTTTATCCGGTTTTGGGCAAGGCGTCAAAAGCCCCATGGCACCCTTTCTTACACCAGATGGAACTGGCTTATAGAATACTCAGGTGAGCATGCGTACAACGTAAACCTCTTTGCAAAATCCGCGCAGACCGTTGTAGATGCGAGCCAGCTTCGACTCCTTGGATACGAGTCCGAATACGGTCGGCCCGCTGCCGGACATGAGTACGCCGTCCGCGCCGAGCCGCGTCATCACTTCCTTGATCTGCCTGACCTCCGGATAGTGGGCCAGCGTCACTTTCTCCAGCACGTTCCCCAGCGCGCCGCACATCCGGTCGAAGGATCCTTCGCGCAGCGCCGCCAGCATGTCCGGCACGGACGGATGCTTCCCGACCTCGCTCACCCGGAAACGCCCGTACACGTCGGCCGTCGACACGTTGATGGGCGGCTTGGCCAGCACGACCCAGCACTGCGGCGGGCTCTCAAGGCTCTCCAGCCGCTCGCCGCGCCCCGTCGCCAGCGCCGTGCCCCCGCGTACGCAGAAGGGCACGTCGGAGCCCAGCTCGGCGCCTAGCGCCTCCAGCTCCGGCACGCCAAGATTGAGATCCCAGAGCCGGTTGAGCCCTCGCAGCGCAGCAGCGGCATCGCTGCTCCCTCCTGCGAGCCCGGCAGCCACGGGAATCTGTTTGTCCAGGTAAATATAGACGCCTTTCTTGACGCCGTAACGCTGCTTGAGCAGCTTGGCAGCCTGAAAGGCTAAGTTCTTCTCGTCAAGCGGGATAAAGCCGGCTTGGCTGGCCAGCACGATCTGATCGCGCTGCAGCTCCTCGAGCGCGAGACGATCGGCGAGATCCACCATCGTCATGACCATTTCCACTTCATGATAGCCGTCTTCCCGCTTGCGCAGCACGTCGAGCACCAGATTGATTTTCGCCGGCGCTTTCTCATATATTTTCGTCATATGCCCACCTGCCAGACCTTCTGCTTCGCCTGATTCCTGTCGTTCCAAAGCTTAACATATTATAACAAACCCCTGCCCGAATTGCGATTTGACAGGAATGGACTTTTATATGTAAAAGCCGGGGATGCCCCCGGCGGCTTCGTCTTCCCCGCAATGCGCCGGACCTGTGCCGCAGCCGGGCTGTTGCCCCGCCGGCATGTCAGTCCTGCTTGCGCGCAAGCGACTGTTCGGCGAGCTGGATCGCCCGCTTGACCATATTGCCTGCGTCCTTCGTGCTGATGGCGCCCCAGCCTTCGCTCTCGACCTTCCCGTAGAAGCCCAGGTCCTTGGCGAGCTCCGTCTTAAACGATTCGGTCATCGTCCGTCCTCTGCGCCTGCTCATGCGAATCCCTCCCCGTGTAGCTATAATTACGGTTTGCGCAAACAAGCTGCGCGGCCGTCAACCTTTAGGGTGTCCCTGAGCCGCCCCCAAAATGCAAAACAGGCAGTCGTGCCTGTAACGGCGCGACTGCCTTAAAGATCCAAAAGCTCAGTGCTGCAAATCGATGCGGACCTGACCTTGTTCATTGCACAGCATGACTTCGACGGACTCGGTGAGAATGTCGGCATAGCTGTACGAGACACGCTTGAACGCATTCTGCTCCTGGTCCAACTTGACGATGAACACCGACGGGTAAATTTCTTCGAGAACTCCCGTGCGTTCGATGGTTTTACGGCGGCCACCGTTGGCGCGGAGCATGATCTTGGATCCGATATGAGGCTCCAAGCTTCGTTTGATATCCAGAAGCGCGTTCTTGGACATGTCCACTACCACCTCTTTCCCTGTAAATTATACCTAAATACAGGGGAGGTGTCAAGTGGTTAAATATTATATCAGCGGACAAGAAATATTGTCAATAATGTTTTTCTAATATCATTTTAATTTTAACCAAAATGAGTCTGGGGAAATAGATTTCAGCCAAATTCCGCGGCCGTGAGCGTCGGGACGATGTTGGTTGGCTTGATATTCGGAAGTCCGATTCGGTATTTGCCAAGCGACTCGACCCCGCCGACGCCCCGCATGCCGCTGATCGTATTCGAGATGACGTCCGGCAGGTCGATCGTCTCCCGGAACGGCGTAAAGGCCGCGCGGACGGCGACATAGACCGGATCCAGCGCATGGATCATGATGCGCGCAGGCGAGCTGGCAAAGTTGGCGCCGGCGGACATCAGTGCCTCGAAGTGAGACTGGCAAGCGCCAGCGACGACGATCAGGGAATCCTTGCTCTTATCGTAGCTGCGCGCGGTTCGGACGGCCTGGATGAAGTTGCCCGTGTTTTTATAACTCGACAGCTGATCGTAATCGGTTCTGTTCTTGTAGACGCCGTCGTGGCCGGTAATCACCACGATATCGGGCATCACCTTGGGCAGCAGGTCGGCTACTGCGGCCGCCATCTGCGATTCGTGGCAGTGCACGCCTTCGGCGGGCATGCGCAGCTGCCTATATACGGCCATGCTCTTTTTCAAATAATTGACGTCGCCGTCCAGATGGAGCACCTTGCCCGGCATCTCAAAGTACGGTTTGCTCTGCCCGGACGAGGCCGCTTCCTCGATCCCCTCTTGGACATGGGCGCGCTCCGCCTGCATCCGTCTCACCGATTCGCCGGCCTGCACGCGTGCCGTCCGGGGGCCGCGCAGCTCGTCCGGGTTCCGTACCTGCTCGAGGTCCCCTACAGGCGCGTCCGCGAGCAGCCGATAATCCGTTCCCCGCAACACCGCCGTGTTCTGCAGCAGGGCCGCGATCCGGAACAATACATCGCCGCCGTACGATTTGCGGACGACCAAGTCCCCTAGCTTCATGGGCGTATCACCTCTTCGTCTATCCTATGGAGAGGGGCGCCCAATGGTGCACGCATTAACGTAAGCGAGGGTCCCCCTCGACAAGACAGGGACCCTCGGTTCTATTCGATCATGCCGGCGGCAGCCAACGCTTCGGCCAGCGTCGCGAACTCCTGAAGCGACAGCGTCTCGCCGCGTCGCTCCGGCTTCACGCCGCTTGCCTCGAGCAGGCCGGCGAGCTCGGCCTTGCGCTCTTTGCCGACGAGCGCAGCCAGGTTGTTGTGCAGCGTCTTGCGACGCTGCGTGAAGGCCGCGTGCACGACGCGAAAGAATCGCGCCTCGTCGGATACGTCGACCGGCGGCGCCTCGCGCCTCGTCAGCCGGATGACGGCCGAGTCGACGTTCGGCGCAGGAATGAAGGCGCCGGACGGCACCACGCAGACGATATCCGGTACGCAATAGTATTGGACGGCTATGCTGAGGGTGCCGTAGTCCTTGCCGCCGGGCTTGGCCGCCATCCGCTCGGCCACTTCCTTCTGGACCATGACGACGATCCGGTCGAGCGGCAGCTTCTGCTCCAGCAGCGTCATGACGATCGGCGTCGTCACGTAATACGGCAGGTTCGCGACCACGCTGACCTCGTTGCAGCCGGCGAAACGCTCCGACCACAGCTTCGCCAGGTCGGTCTTCAGCACGTCTCCGTGCACGACGGATACATGCGGATAGGGCGAGAGTACCTCTTGGAGAATCGGGATCAGCCGATTGTCGATCTCGACTGCGGCGACCTTGCCAGCTTCCTGTGCGAGCCGCTCCGTCAACGCGCCGATGCCCGGGCCGATCTCCAGCGCGCCTTTTTCTTTGTTGAGCGCCGCAGCATCCACGATCTTGTCCAATATATTTTTGTCGATCAGAAAGTTCTGACCCAGGCTTTTCTTGAAGGTAAAGCCGTGCTTGCGGATAATATCCTTGGTCCGCGTCGGCGTCGCGATGTCCATGGCGCCCGCCATGCCGCCTACGCCTCCCGCATGCTTCGTCATTCGCCTACTCCCTCTCTCGTCAGCTGCTTGAGCGCCTCCGCGAACTCCGTCCGCGTAATGCGAAACATCCCGAGCCGCTTATAGAACTGCTTGCCGTTGGCATAGCCGATGCCTAGCAGCTCGCCCATCCGCTCCCTGCGGCTCGCGGCGGCCGGATGCACGATCAGCCCCGCATCGATCAGATCCGGCCAGTCGATCCCAGACTCGCCGGCTCCCGCGCCTGCCATCGCTGTCCGGTCCGCTCCTGCCGCATCAGCGCCGGACAGCGCCGCCCCGGACGCAGACGCCGCTGGTGGAGCCCCGGCGCCTCGCTGCGCCGCTATCGCTCCGTCCGCGCCGGAAGCGGCGCCGCCCCCTGCCGATGCCCGCACGCGGCCAAGCGCCGCGCGTATCGCCTCCGGGCTCGCGTGCTCGACGCCGATGCCGTCCTTGCCGCGCGCATCGGCCTTCGCTAAGAACGCGTGGCTGCATCCCGGCACCCTCGCCTCGATAATCTTGCGTATTTTCTCGCCCGGGACGTCCGGATCCGTGAAGATTATGACGCCCCGCCGCTCGCGGGCCAGCTCGATGCGTCGCAGCACCTTTTCGTCGATCGCCGAACCGCCCGTCTCAATCGTATCCGCGTCGACGGCCCTTCGGATCGCCACTGTATCCTCCTTGCCTTCAACGACGATGATCTCCGCTATTCTAGCCAGGCTGATGCCGTCCACCCCGTTCGTTCTCACTACCGTTCGTTGTCGTTGCCGTTCGTTCCCATCGTTCTTCCCGTTCAGTCCGTTCGCATCGCTTCGTATGCCCTATTATAGCCCACATCCCGAAAATGACAAAGGGAAGAGGCACAGGCCCCTTCCCAGGACGCAGCGACCCGACCAGGCCGCCGCCAAAAAAAATTGACCGCTCCGACATAAAACAGACACAAATTCGATAATAGCGGGTAATGAAAATTAAGAACCTATCAGGCGGCTCAGGCGGCCGATGGCTTAACCGGTCCGATCACGTACACGGTGTTGCCGCGTTTCTTGCCGAACTTATTCGCATACCGCTCGCTGTCGTAATACACGTCGATCTTCTTGCCTTTGATCGCGCTGCCCGTATCTTCCGCGCGGCGGAAGCCGATGCCCTCGATGTAGACCCACCAGCCCAAAGGCACGACATCCGGATCGACCGCGATCGTACGACCCTCGGATACCGTAGTGCCGGAAGCGGTGATGCCGTAGCCCACGTCGCCTACGTCCTTGCCCGTCGAAGCCGGGCCCGCGGAATACGCGGTTAAGGTGACGCCGGACAAAACGCTCTTTACCTTCACGGATTTGCCGTTCAGCTGGAGCGTCTTAACGTCGTCCGCGGCTTTGTTGTAGGCAAGCGACACGACGGCCGCTTTTTTCTTCGCGCCGACGGCTACGACTTGCTGCACGATCGGCTGGTCAAGCGATTTGTAGATGAGCTGTTCGTTGACGAGCTTGCCGTCTTCGTAGACGCGCTCGAACTTTTTCACCAGCAAGCCTTGCTTGCCCGTCTGCACGACCTTCGTCTTGCCGACCAGCAAGTTCTGATCCGCTGTCTTGACGACTTTGTACGCCATCGGATGCTCGGTCGTGACGACCTCGCGAGTGACGCGGACGACCTTCACCTGCAGGCCCTCGTCGATCTTCGACGTGAGCGCCGGCGTGACTTTGTCTTCGGCGGAGAGCGTGATGCCTTCGTTCTGCAGCAGATCGCCCACCGTCTTGACTGTTGTATATTTGGTCTCTTTCTTCCCGTCTGCGACGAGCTGAACGCTCATAGCCCGATCGATGACGACTCGCGTGCCTTCCTCTACCGAGGACGTGAGCGCTGCCGACAACCGATCGTTTGGACCGACCGTGATGCCAATCTCCTTAAGCAAGGCGGAGACATCGGAAGTGCGGGTTTGGATGACGGTAGATTTCCCGCCGTCCACGACGGTCACGCTCTTGGCGGACGCGCCGTGCAGCAGCATGATGAGACAGATGGTAAGAGCAAAGGACAAGATTGCGCTCAAGAGAATCAAACGCAGATGCTCATGCAACCATCGCGCTGCGGTAAGCTTGCCGGTCGGTCGTGGATCATGGGTCCCTTGAAGGGGGATTGCACCCATTTTCTCGTTCCTCCTTCATAGCCTCGCCGTCGACTGTTTTACATGATATTCGTCTGACGCGACTATCCATTTGTGATAACGGCGCTGGAAGCTTAGTGTGGAGCGGCTTGCACACTAGCGAATTGCGCCGCCTTGCCCAGCTGTGGAGGCATGTCATGCGCCTGCCATTCATCCCGTGGGTGCTTCCGTGGAGCGGTCTTTGCGGCCATCGGCGCCGAACGTGTAAATTCGGGCACAAAAAAAGCCTGCGACAGAGGGCCTGGTCGTGGCTTCCGCTCAACTGGACGAGGGACGATGGGGCGGCACGAGGTTACCTCTCTCTACTACGCTTGCGAGGTTAGCTGTCGGGTTCGGGCGTCGAGAGTCTGCCCTAAGCGATCAAGCGGTCTGCCGTCAGCCGGACGGCGCCCGTCGTTCGCTACTCACCCCAAGATTGCTCGGACCGCTGGGACATCGGCAAGCGCCGATATCGTCCGCGTCGGGTCCCCCGCTCTCCCCGCTGGGAGATTAAGCGCACTGGAAAAGGAATGTCATATTCGGACTTCTGGATTAGATAATAACCCGCACGCCCCAAAGGTGTAAAGAACGTGCAAAGAGCGAATTTCAGCGTTTTAAGGCAAATTTAAGCCATATTTTTAGGATTTCGAGAGCAAAAGCTAGTTTTTTCTTAGAAAATATTTATTTTTCTACGTTTGTTGGCGCTTTTTCTTCGAGTCGAAAACAGACACGTGCATTTCGATCCGTAATTTCTTCTATTTTTTTCCTAGAAAGGCCTGTGATTTCCGCGGCGGAATCAGCTACAAACTGCACGTAAGAAGACTCGTTTCGCTTGCCGCGATAGGGGTGGGGGGTAAGGTACGGAGCATCGGTCTCGATCAACAATCGGTCCAGGGGGACACGGGCCAATACCTCTTTGGGAACGCGCGCGTTTTTGAAGGTGACCGGTCCTCCGAAGGAGATATAGAAGTTCATGTCCAGGCATTGCTTGGCCGTCTCCCAGCTGCCGGAGTAGCAGTGCATGATACCCCCGATCTCGGCTGCTCCTTCTTCGCGAAGAATACGGACGACGTCCTCATGAGCGTCCCGATTGTGAATGACGATCGGCTTGCCGATCCGCTTCGCGAGCCTGATCTGTTCGCGGAATACGAGCTGCTGGACGTCCTTGGACGAAGTGTCCCAATAATAGTCGAGTCCGATCTCGCCGATCGCTACGACTTTCGGATGACTGCATAGCGCTTCGATCCAGGCCAGATCCTCCTCCACTCTCATGTCGACGGCATCCGTCGGATGCCAGCCTACTGCCGCATAGATAAAGTCGTGCTTTTCGGCTAATGCAAGGGTCGTCGGGATCGTCTCCCTGTTGAAGCCGATATTGACGATCGTACCGACGCCCGCTTCCTTGGCGCGCGCGATCACTTCTTCTCTATCGTCGTCAAACTTCGGCGAGTCCAGATGGGCGTGCGTATCGAACAGCATGTCTTGAAGGTCTCCTTTGACTGATTAAATTGGTATAAGATCTATAATCCCAGCAGCTCGCGAATCTCGGGCTTCAGACTATCGATGTGCGGGAGCACCAGGTCTTCGGGATAGTAGATGTAATACTTCCCGGTATGAAGTCCCGCGATCGACCGGACGATATCGCTTTTCAGGGAAATCTCTGTCAACCGGTCTTTTTCGTCCAGCACCAGGACGGGGGTCTTTTCTTTGGGCTCGGGATCCGGAGATCCTGGCTTGTACAGGTCGTAAGGAAGGTTCGTCGGCGTGTCCATCTGAAGGTGATAATCCGGATGCAGACCGATCCTTTCCCATTGCTCCCGAAGCTCCGCCTCCAGTGTTTCGTGCGGACTATCGAGGGGTACATACTTGTACAATCGGCGGTTTAAGAACCTTTTACATAAGTCCGCCAAGATCTCGTCCTCTTCGTCCGCCCATTGGCCGAACGCCGTCTGTACCATCGCTTCATCCAGCGCCAGATAGTCCCGCAGTCCGATCGTGCCGTTCAACAACTGCGCTAGCGGCGGCAGCAGGAATTTGAACGCATGGCCCCCGCGGAACAACTCGCGCGCCCTCATGAAAATTTGCCTCAGTACGATATCCGAACTGCGCGTCACGGGATGAAAGTAGATCTGCCAATACATTTGATATCTCGACATCAAATAATCTTCTACCGCATGCATCCCGCTCTCCTTCACCACGATTCGCCCTTTATAAGGACGCAGCACGCGCAAGATCCGATCGAGATCGAAGGTGCCGTAGTTCACGCCCGTGAAGTACGCATCCCTGAGCAAATAATCCATGCGGTCCGCGTCCATCTGGCTGGACACGAGGCTCACGACGATCGGCTTGTCGTACGTCTTGCAGATGACGGCGGCAACCTTTTGCGGGAAATCCTCGCTTACTTCCTTTAATACCCGATTGATCTCAGTATCTCCCAATATGATCGCGCACGACCATTCCTCATGATCCGTGTCGAACACCTGTTCGATGGCGTGGGAAAAAGGACCGTGTCCGACATCGTGCAGCAAAGAAGCGCATAAACTGACCATTTTTTCCTTTTGCGGCCAATCCTGGTATCCGTTACGCTCAAATTGACTGATAATTCTTCGCGTGATATCGTATACGCCCAGCGAATGGGAGAATCGGCTGTGCTCTGCCCCATGAAAGGTCAGGTACGAAGTTCCCAACTGGCGTATGCGCCTCAATCGTTGGAACTCGGCGGTGTTGATAAGCTTCCAGATCGTCGCTTCCTGTACGTAGATGGACTGATGAACGGGGTCCTTGAATACTTTTTCCTCCCGAAGACGGTACATGTTTCGATCACCTCGTAGGTTTGGGCTTCACATTCGACAAACGCTTATGATTTTGTCGAATGATGTCATTCACTAATTTTAAGAACTAATCCCTTTTTTTACCTAATATACTGGTGAATTGGTGCTAAACTGTGGAAGTTAGCGGGTATTCAGCTAAATTTCAGCTAAAGAAGCCACTATTTCTGGTTGACTTATTTGGGAATCGTTGGTACGATAGAGTACGGAAAAGAAAGAATTTTGTCGAATGATGGCGAATATGCGGAGGTTCTCCGACATTTCGTTTAATCTTATTTTACGCGAATGAGGGAGGATTTCCAAATGTTGAAGTCGACGGGCATTGTACGGAAAGTGGATGAACTGGGTCGTGTGGTCATTCCGATCGAGCTGCGCAGAACGCTGGGTATCGGGGAAAAGGATGCGCTGGAAATCTATGTGGACGGCGAGCGCATCATGCTGAAGAAATACGAACCGGCTTGCATCTTCTGCGGCAATGCGGACAACGTTATTTATTTTAAAGGAAAAATCGTTTGCAGAGAATGCTTGAAGGATTTACCTGCAACCGTGTGACAAATTAGAGAAATTCGTTTATAATGGAAGAAGCACTTACCAACATCGTTATTTCTAACCTTTTTATATCTCCTTGCACCCCTCCCGGACTTAGTCCGTGGAGGGGTCTTTTTCTTCTTCAAGCAACATCTGGTATACCTCCCGGCGGGACACGCCCAGATCCCGTGCCGCTAGGCGCATCGCTTCCTTGCGATTTTCTCCGTTCTGCGTTTCGTACCGGGAGACGTGCTGAGCCGTTGTCATCCCGGACCACCATGCATCGCCAGGCTCAGCCGTCGAAGCGGCTGACGGGTCCGCGCCTTCGATGACCAGGCAGCATTCGCCCAGCGGCGGATTGGCTTCTATATATTGCAGGCAAGCTTCGGCCGTACCCCGTACAATCTCCTCATGCTTTTTCGTCAGCTCGCGCACCACCGCAATCCGTCGGCCGCTCCACCGCTCGGCGACTGCCTCCACGGTTTTTTTGAGTCGATGCGGAGATTCGTACAAGAGAAGCGTTGCTTCTTCCCGATCGAGGCGGGCGAGGAAGGACTCCATTCCCTTGCGGTCCCGGGGCGGGAAGCCTGCGAACAGGAATCGGTCCGTCGGCAAGCCGGATACGACGAGCGCGGAAAGTGCGGCGTTAGCGCCCGGAATGGGAACGACCGGTATGCCTTGCTCTGCGGCCGCAGCCGCAAGATCGGCGCCCGGATCCGAGATGGCCGGCATGCCGGCGTCGCTGACGAGGGCGATCGTCGTGCCTTCGGACAACAGCCGGACAAGCTCCGGTCCGCTCGCTCTCTTATTATGCTCGTGATAGCTGACTAGACGCGTAGAGATATCGAAGTGCGTGAGCAGCTTGCGCGTCTGGCGCGTATCCTCGGCGGCGATCATGTCCGCTTCCTTTAGCGTACGAATGGCCCTGAACGTCATATCCTCCAGGTTGCCGATCGGCGTCGCGACGAGATAGAGCGTGCCCGGTCCGCCTGCCTGGCGAGCACCGAAGCTTTTTTGAACCTGCGCAGCTGCTTGCAGCGTTATCTGTGTCTGTGCATCCGACATGAGATCGGTGTCCCGCTCGCTGGCTTGTCCGTGCCCTTCCGGCAGCTCGGCGCCCTCTGATGCACCTTGCGGATTCCTTCCTCGCCAGCTGCGATCCCGCTTTTCCTTCATCGCTCAATCCTCCGCCCCTTCACTCGTGTCCGTGTCGTTCAATTCTGTTTTGCGTCCGTAAAATACGTCCAGCAGTTCGCCTGTATAAGTACGGCCTTCTCCTTCGTATACGACAAGCGGCGGGAGCAAGCGAAGCTCCGGCCTTCCGCCCAAGCTGGCCTCGATAAGCACCATGTTCGCTTCCGCTCCCGCCCGCGAGTGCACGAAGCGCATCCGCTTCGGCTCGAGCCGATGCCTCTGCATGGCGGCCATAATCTCCGCCAGCCTGGACGGACGATGCACCATGGAGACGCGCCCGCCCTCGCAGACGCTTCTCGCGCAGGCCGACACGACATCCTCCAGCGTGCATCCGATCTCATGGCGCGCGAGCGCTTGGTGCAGATTGCCCTTGTGCTCTCCGGAACCGACGGGCTTGTACGGCGGGTTGACCGTTACAGCGTCGTAAGCTTCGCTGCCCTGCAAGGCGGGCAGCGTCTTCAGATCCGCTTCCCGAATGTCGATCCGGGACTGTAACTCGTTGTACGCGACGCTTCGCCGGGCCATATCCGCGAGCCGGGGCTGCAGCTCTACGCCTTCGATAGCTGCATCGGTCCTTGTCGCGAGCAGCAGCGGGATCACGCCGTTCCCCGTGCATAGATCGAGGATTCGTCCTTTCTTCGGAACGCCCGCGAACCTGGCTAGTAGAACGGCATCCAACGAGAAGCTGAAAACCTCTTTGCTCTGTATAATTTTATACGCATGCGTAAGCAGGTCGTCCAGCCGCTCGCCATCCAGCAATTGCGGCTTCCCGAGCATGATGTTATCGTTTTCATTCAAAGCCCAACGCACCGTCCCGAATTTTTTCTTCTATTATATATGCGTCATTTCGTACCACTTTTTTATACCGGTTTTTGTTGCCGGCATCACGTCTCTAAGCTTACTCGATTTGCCTACCCAATGCCAGCAACGCACCGTGTCCCACCCGTTGCCTCTGCAAAAAAAAGCCGGCTCCCCCGGATTGGAGAGTCGGCTGTGCGCGGTTAAATTGCACTTAAGGCTTGCTCAGAAACGAAAGGCAGAACAAGCAATCGCCTTCCATTCGCAAATGCCCGTAATACACATTGCAAATATGGAAGCCTTCGTGGTACAACCGGGCCAGGTTGTCGTAGCCTTCGCCAATAGAAGACCCGGCTGCAGCCTCGGCTTGCTCCTGATGACGGGTATCGGCCGGTTCCTCCGATACGTCGACCGCAGGTTCTGCCACGAATTCGATTGTCTCGCGCTTGAAGATCTTGCGCAGCTGCTGGTTCTCGATGCGCAGCCGCTGGTTTTCTTCGACCAATTCCTTAATCTTGAGCTTAAGCGAGCCGAATTCCGAATGGAGGCCGCCTAGCTTCGCCTCGAGTTCATCCACGCCTAAGTATATATCCTTCATGGGCAAGCTCCACCTTAAAGCCAGGTTGTGTCGGTGACGATAGGCGCTGCTGGAATTACTTTACGACGACTTCTTCAAAAGGAAGTTCTTTGACCTTGCCGACCTCGAACAACTGTACGTGGACGCTGCGGCTGCCCGCATTGAGTCCGACGACCTTGCCGTCCCCGAACGAGGTGACGACGATCTTGCCTACGGCCGGCATCTCTTCCTTGGCGCTCTCGTAGTTGTCATGCTCGAACTTGAGACAACACATGAGACGGCCGCACAAGCCGGAGATCTTGGTCGGATTCAGCGACAGATTCTGGTCCTTCGCCATCTTGATCGAGACCGGCTCGAAGTCTCCCAGCCAGGAAGAGCAGCAGAGCACTCGACCGCAGGGGCCGATGCCGCCCAGCATCTTGGCCTCGTCCCGCACCCCGATCTGACGGAGCTCGATACGGGTACGGAATACGCCGGCCAGGTCCTTCACCAACTCGCGAAAGTCGACGCGGCCTTCGGCCGTGAAGTAGAAAATAATCTTGTTGCGGTCAAACGTGTATTCGACGTCCACCAGCTTCATTCGGAGCTGATGGTCCTTAATTTTCTGCAATCCGATGGTAAAAGCGTTTTTCGCCGCATTCCGGTTTTCCTCGACTGCATGCGCATCGCTGTCAGCAGCGACGCGTATAACCCTCTTGAGCGGAAGGACGACGTCGGCCTCGCCGACGGTCTTCGGTCCGATGACGACCGTGCCGTATTCGACGCCCCGCGCAGTCTCGACGATGACATGCTGGTCCTTGGCTACCGGATGTTCGGCTGGGTCAAAGTAATAGACCTTGCCCGCCTTCTTGAAGCGGACGCCGACAACCTCGTACAAAACTACCCCTCCCGTACGCCGATGCAGACGCTCCGATGCGGTTAACCCGCCGTCTGTGCGGACGTCACTAGAAATTGCTCGAAAGCGAGCTGCGGCTGCACGTTCGCCTTGATGCGGCGAACGGCTGACAGCGCCGCTTCCATGGACCGGGTCCACGCGTGGACGCTCCGGGTCCAGGCCTGCTTGGAGAGCCATTCCGCTTGATCGGGAAAGACGAGCCTCTCCTCGCGGCCGGTCATGACGTAAATCATATCTCTATACCATAAAGCAAACAGTTGCAGCAAAATGTCGGTATGCTCGGCAAGATCCGTCTTAAACACCTGTGTCTGCGCAGTTAGCAGCACGCCAGGGAACCGGGACGGGATCTCCCTGCCTAATTGTATCACTACGTTTCTTATTTCTGCAAACCAATTCTCGGCCGCCAGCACTCGCGCAGCTTCGAACCCGGCCGTCAGATGAACGACCGACTTGGCGATCAGTGGCGGCGTGCCCTCGCTTACGAGCAGCGCCTCCGTCGCTTTCGGATCGCCAGGCGTGAACGGCACGAGCTGCGTCCGCGATACGATCGTCGGCAGCATCGCCTGCTCGCTCGGCGCGATCAGGATGGCCACGACGGGCGACGGCGGCTCCTCCAGAAACTTCAGCAGGCTGTTGGCCGCTTGAACCGTCATCGTCTCCGCCGCCTCGATCACGTAAATCTTGCGCTGCGAGCCGGCGCTGCGATAAGACAGCTCCCGCTGCAGCTCGCGGATCTGATCGATCTTCACCGTCTGACCGTCCGGAACGACCCGGTGCAGGTCGGGATGGTTGCCGTGCTGGACCTTGCGGCACGTCAGACATTCCCCGCAGGCGTCATCCCCCCCGCGCTCGCACAGCAGCGTCATCGCAAAAGCTTGCGCCATCGCGCTTCTCCCCGACCCCTGCGGACCCGCGAACAGGTAGGCGTGCGCGACCTTCCCGCTGCGGAGCATGCCCTGCAGCAGTCTTTTGGCCCGATCCTGCCCCGGTACCGATGCGATCGTCATTACGTTGAACCTTCTCTCATAGATGGACTGAATGTACAGCAACGACTAGTGTGCCGTTAGAATACCAGGTTGATCAGAAGTCCCCGAATCTCGCCGACCTTTTGCAGAAGTTCCAGCCGGCCTTCTTCGCTGCCCAGGAGCTCCTCGCCCATGGCCACGAGCATCGAATCGACTTCCTCCAATATTTTGTACCGTTTGCCGCGTCCGCGCCGATCCCAGCCCTTCGTCTCCTTCAGGGCAATGCCGCGCTTCAACGTGTCTTCGAGGAATCCCTTGACCATCATCCGGTACAGCTTCAGCTCGCGCACAGTCATGGAGCGCATGAGACGGTCGCCCTGCTGGCGGATGTCCTCCAGCTTGCGCTGCAGCTCCTCCTGGGTGCGTCCTTCTTCGTTCTGCTGCATCAGATCGCCGAAGTTAGGCATCTCCCTCGGCCTGGAGTTGGTATCCGTACGTTGAATCTTATTGTTTGGGGGAAAATAACCCGGCTGGATCTTCATCCCGCTTCACATCCCGCCTGATAATTAGAAGTGTTCGAATCGTTCGACCGGGACCACGAAGACGGCTGCGCCGCCCACCTGCACCTCGACCGGAAAGGGAATATAGGAGTCGGCTGCGCCGCTGACCGGAGAAACAGGGGTAACCAATTGGTCGCGCACTTTGCAGTTGGCACGGATGACGTCGAGCACCTGCTGTACCCGTTCGTCCTCGATACCGATCAGGAACGTCGTATTCCCGGCCTTGAGAAATCCTCCGGTACTAGCGAGCTTCGTCGCGCGGAACCCTTCTTTGATGAGCGCATTGGAGAGCCTGTTGCTATCCTTGTCTTGTGCTACGGCGATGACCAGCTTCATCCATCATTCCTCCCAATTCAATGTAATATGAGCTTCTCTTTATAAAATTTGACACTGCAGCTTCAAATCCTGCCCCGCGCCGCATTTTTGCAAGCGCTATCCAAGCGCAGGCCCCGCCTTGACGCATTTACCGCTATTATCTTATTCGGCCCGATCCAAAAAGCGATCCAGTACCTCCGTTACCGCCGCGAACACGTTCTCGATAGCTGGATTGGCATCGACGCGCACGATACGATCCGGGAATCGTGCCAACGCCTCCAGATAACCGTCGCGTACGCGGTGGTGGAACGCCAGGGACTCCAGATCCAGACGATTGATCTCCCGGTCTCCATGCGCATGGATCCGCTCGATGCCGATCTCGGGGTCGACGTCCAAATAGATGGTCAGGTCGGGAAGTCCGCCTTCGATGGCAAATGCGTTGATCGACATCACCTCGTCGATGCCAAGACCTCTGGCGAATCCTTGGTAGGCGAGGCTGCTGTCGATAAAGCGGTCGCATAAGATCGTCTTACCCTGTTCGAGGGTAGGTACAATCTTCTCGACGAAGTGCTGCCTGCGGGCCGCCGCATATAGCAGTGCCTCTGTGCGGCCGTCCATGGCGGTATTGCCGTTGTCGAGCACGATTGCGCGGATCTGCTCCGCGATCGCGATACCGCCGGGTTCGCGCGTCGCCACGACATCCAGGCCCTTCTTGCGCAAGTAATCGAGCATCATCACCGCGATCGTCGATTTTCCCGCGCCTTCGTTGCCTTCTATTGTAATGAAATTACCTTTCTTCATCCTGAGAATGCCCCGATTCTATATAATAGGCAGACGCCCCTTAGCGTCTACTCTTCTCTATTATAGCCTGAAAGCTTCGCAGGTTGAATGATTATCGTCGTCTGCCTGCGATTCCCGCTCCTGACGGCAACGGCCCGTATCCCCCACAGCAGCCCATAAACGGCGCCGGCAAGCGCGCTTGCTGCCATAATATCGAAGCATACGTTAAACATGAACAGATGTTTGCCCAGATCCGCTTCCCCATCCCCCATGAGAGACACGGTCACAGCTACTGCGCCTGCAGCGCCCACGACGGCGAACAACTCCGCCAGCAGCCTGCTACCGGGCCTGCCGGCGCTTCTATGCCACCATGCTGCGATTAGCGCATAATAGACGGCGTAGCAAGCGATGAACCAGGCTAGCGAATTCGGCATATGACGATGTTTCCATTCGCTCCACGCGCTGAACGCATAGGACAGTTTACTTCGCTCACGATCGGCAGATTGACTATAATTTCCCAGGTAATAGGGTCTGACAGCCGTGCCGTTATTCGCCGCCTTCTCAAGCTTGCTCACGAACCGCTCGGGATGACGAACGTAGTACAAGGCAATATCGCGGTGGGATAGCCGATCCAACACCTCTCGACGAAGCGTAGGGTCGCTCTGAGGGATGATCGTATCCTTTTGAAAATAGTTCGTGCCCGCCAAGCCCGCATACTTGTCCGGAATGCCCAGCTCGGTCATATCCCGCTGAAGATCCGGCGTATCCTTGAGCGCGCCGAAAAAGATCGATTGATACAAGTTGATATGCCGAAGCTGATCCGGCGCCAGCGCCATCATGAGGATGGCCGATAGCGCCAGGATGCCTGCGCCGATTCTCGCGCGCAACCGCCAGCTGCGATCGGGGCGCAGCGCGGCCATGCGCCAAGCCAGGATGGTCAGCAGGAAGCCGATAGGCGCGTTTTGAATTTTGGAGGTCGCCAAGGCAACCCCAGCAATTACGAACAGCGCCAGCAACCACGCAGACGGAGGGCGGATGATCGGCTGAAAATCATGCTGCACTGCCGTGCTTCGCCTATCCGGATCGACACGCGACGCGATCGCGACCGCTGCACCCAAGGCAAGCAGGGTAGCAACCAGGGCATACGGCTCACCGAAGAAAGACTGATAATAAGCGGTATAGCCGACATCGCAAAAAATGCCGATCCCGATCACTGATATAAAGACGGCGGCGGCGCCGGTCGTGTATTTGCCCCGCATCGTTGGCGCATAACGCACGAGAAGCCACAAGGCAAAGAGCATGAGGGCCATGTAGCAAAAGCCGAGCACGCGAATATCGAACGTCCGGGGATCGATGAGTCTCCCGATCCCTCCGGCGATGGCCACAAGCAGCACATGCGTCGATACATAACCGCCGGAAGTAAATCCGCCGTAGTGATAGAACTGGTGAGCGTAGCCGAAATATCTGTCCGTATAGGATTCTTGCGGGTCCGCATAAGCGATGCCCGCAGCGCCCATGACGCGATTGAAGTCGCCATTGTCAGCTACGCCGATGACTGGGGGTACAAACAGCAGATACACAATGATGGCTGCTGCAGCGCCCAAGGCGACCCACGCAGTGATTACGCGCGATTCCAGTCTTTTATACGATGCTTCCTCGTTCATGTATATCCCCTTCCGTCAGGACTCGAATGGTCGCCAAGGATTCATCCGACGCCCCCTGGAATCGCGCTCCCGCAGCCGCCAAGCGTCTCAGTTCCCCAACGATAGCTTCGCTTATAGGTTCTCCCGGATAAAGAAGAGGAATGCCCGGCGGATAGGGAATGATCCATTCCCCGCATATATGGCCCGCTGCAGCCTCCAGAGCCACGCTGGACGTAGAGGCGATTCTCCGCTTGATCGTAACCGGCTCCGAGACTTGAATCCTTGTGGCCTGATTGCGAGAGGTTTCAGTCGTACCAGCGGTTGCTGCGATATGAAGATCTTCGGCATTCAACGCTTTGGCTATTTCGCTCAGCGCGTGCAGTAAGATCTCCCCATCCTCTTTTCTCGTACCAGGTCCTAGCGCCAGCACGGTATAGCTTGCATCCGCCATCTCGGCGACACAGCCGCGCTTCTCCAGCTCCGCCTGCAGCTCGAAGCCGCTCAGTCTTCCCTGTTTGTTCCTTATCGACAGTTTTAATGGATCATCCGCATTCAGAGCCTCGAAAGGGAGTTCGGCGAGGGCTTTGCGCACAGTCCGGGATACCGCGAGCGCCGTCAGGAAATAGGCATGTCCTTGCACCTGGATTTCCCTGCGGGCCAGGTCGAGCGAAGCCATCAACGGATAGGACGGACTTGAGCTCTGGATCATGCGAAGGGCTTGCCGAATCGCCGGTCGCGGTGCAAGCTCGCCTTGCATATGAAGCATGGCGCTCATCGTCAGCGAGCCCAGCATCTTATGCGTCGATTGAACGACCACATCCGCTCCAGCTTGGAGAGCGCTACGGGGAAATGCAGGATGAAGCCCAAAATGGGCACCATGCGCCTCATCCACCAATACCGGCATCCGCTTTGCATGCGCAGCTTCAACCAAGGGCGCCAAGTCCGCGGTCAATCCATAATAGTTGGGACTGCACAGAATAAGCGCCTTTGCCTCGCCATAAATTTTAACGGCTTCCTCTACAGTCTCTACGCCAGGAGCTATCGCGATACCTGAGCGACCGTCCAGCACGGGCGTTAAAAAAACGCACTGAGCGCCCGCGAGCGCCAGGCCGTGGATAATGGACTTGTGCACATTGCGTTGTACCAGCACGATATCCCCCGGATCGCATACGCCGAGTATCATTGCCAAGTTGCCGGCTGTGCTTCCCCCAACAAGAAAACGTGTCTCTTCCGCACCAAAGCATGCCGCCGCCAAATTGTGCGCCTGCGCGATCGCTCCGCTCGGGTCGTGAAGGTCATCCGTATCCGATAGCTCGGTGACATCTATAGTCATCAGTATTCCGAAATCTGCTGCCTCTTTATCATCATTGACGACAGCGCGCTGCTTATGCCCCGGTACATGGAAAGGAACCAAATCTTTTTTCGAGTGGTCCACTAGCATATCGAATAATGGCGCTTGTTCGCTTTTTGCCGATCGCATTCTCGCTCATTCCTCACTAGGTTTCATAAAATTTTACATAATATCCATTATAACAGACCTTTTGCTACGCCCCAAACAACACAAAAAAGCGCCGTTCCAACGCGGCACTTCTTCGTATTCTGCGGGCCACTCCCTATACAGTCGGCTGTCAGCCTTCCGAATGGACCCACAATTGCTTTAATTGCTGCACAAAGTAAGGATATCTTTGATCCTCTACTTGCGTATTTACCATTTCCGACTCGCACGAATGACAGATAAATGAACTCATGATCCGAATGCCTTCCCGATCGCGTTGTCCGCATACGATGCAGGTTTTGCTATCTTCCTCATTCATGGCATTCCCGCCTTTGGTTGGCTTATTACGACTAGTATGCCTCATATTCTATGAAAATATACCTCTTGCTAGCGCGTACGGCCAGGAATTTAACAATATGCGCAATTGGAGCCGATATTAACTACAGAACCTTAGCGCCGTACAAGGAGATCCTCTATGAAAATGCCCGAGCCTCCACGCGAGGCCACCGTCTATCATTATAAACTGATACGCAAAATTCCGATGCGTCCGGAAACTAAGTATAGCTATATGACCACTGCGCTTCTTGGAGCAGGGTTCGTAACGGGATTTTACGCGTGGAAAGGGCTCGAGTGCATGGCAGTTGGCTTGATCGTTATGATACTCATTCATGCCGTCGTCCTGCGCATCACGCTGCGCCGCGTAGATGCCGCTGCCGGCAAACGATGGAGCTTCCGCATCGACTGGCCGTGGATCGGTCCGTTGCCGGTCATGGACACAAGCCTCAGCCTCTTCCGCCGTCTACACTTTCACCTGATGCTTGTCGGCTGCTGCGCATCCGCTCTCCTTTACCCCTGGGCGCATCCAGCCTTGGTTATATCCCTCGTGTATTGGCACTTCTGGCTGCTCTCACCGCGCCTTACGCTGCTCATGCGCATGCGCAAAGAGCGAGGCAATGGCGTTATTCGCTTGTCTGATACGGAAGTTGCCTACTATCATATTTAAGAACTTGCCTTTGTGAGGCTGCTCCTAATCAGGATCTACTGCATCCTTTACTTTTGCTCATTTCACTAATTCTGCATGCTAAGCTGGCTCGGGCGCTACTAATAGCGGCGCCTGCGTCCGTCCCTCTCGCACTGACTCGCTCCTCGTATCTTCGCGTCCTCCGCGTCGCTCTTTTACCGCAACGCCTGCAAATATACATCTTTTTTCGCCGATGTAGCCCTTTCTATGCTGAATAGATGCAAATGTACATCTTTTTTCCTTCTCCAGCCTCACTTCCGGCTTGAGCTTTGAATTTACCTGCATATTTGCAGGCATTTCATCAGGCTTCGCATATCGGCAGAAAAAACCTGTACAAATGGTTACTACTTAGGTCCCCCCCTCGGCGGGGGGATTTTTTGTTTTTTTCTAACCTAGAAGGGATTTAAGCATACCCATCGAGAATTAGTAGTTAAACCCAAACGAGGATTGTGAAGAGATGGAATT
>NZ_JBHRYU010000019.1:0-153461 GCF_042649185.1 Cohnella sp. GCM10012308 | reverse complement strand
CCTACGTGTTACTCACCCGTCCGCCGCTAACCTCTTCAGGAGCAAGCTCCATCAGAGATCCGCTCGACTTGCATGTATTAGGCACGCCGCCAGCGTTCGTCCTGAGCCAGGATCAAACTCTCCATAATAGCGTTTTTGACGAAAGACGTTTCGTTAGAAACGACGATAGCCAAAAGACGCACAGGTAGTTCGACTTGCTCAATTCAATGCTGGTATAACTTTTGCTTCGGCCCCGAAAGGCTTCAGCGTCCGTTTGTTTTAACGCTCGATGTTCAGTTTTCAAGGAGCAATCTTGTCTTCGCTCTCGGCCTCGTTCTCGGCGGCCTCTCAGCGGCGACTTGAATAATATATCACAGGCGCCTAGGCGAATGCAAGCTATTTTGAATAATTGTTTGCAGGAATATTATTGAAGTCATTCCCCCTCGTTTTGCACGGCTTATGCATCATGCACGCGTATCAGAAGGCTTATATAAATAGAAAGAGATCGGACCTCTAACTCGTCCAATCTCTTTCTTTGTTGTATCCCTCAGGATGAATACACCGCTGTAATGTAGAGATTGCGATCCTTGGCGAGATTCACGATGTCGCCGAAGATCGACACCATGGGTCTCGTCGGGTTCGCCCGATCGGTGAAGACGATCTCCCCGACCCGATTGTCGTTCAACTGGACAAGCATACCGTTGTGGAACTGCGTGTTGCGTTCAATAAAGCATTGGATCATCAATGGATCCAACTTGCCGAACGCTTCCTTCTGCAGCTGCTCCAAAACGATATAAGGCGACTGGGCCGTACGATACGCGCGAGCGGACGTCATCGCATGATACATATCCGCGATCGCCACGATCTTTGCGTACGGATGTATCTTCTCCCCTGTCGCTTTCATCGGATAGCCGCTGCCGTCGATTCGTTCGTGATGCTGCAGCGCTGTCAGGATAACTCCCTGATTAAGCGAAGTAACGCCCTCTAGCAGCTTATAGCCATAGACGGTATGTTGCCGCATCTCCGTCAGCTCGTCTGTCGTGAGCCTTCCCGGCTTGCGCAGGATCGTTGAGTCGATACGAGTGTTGCCTATATCGTGCAGCAGGCCGGACAGCGCTACTGCTACCCAGTCCTTCTCCGGCAGCTTCATCCACTTGGCGAGCTGGTATCCCGTCAGCGACGTCAATACGCTGCCGCGGATCCAAGGCTCCGCAGCAGGGTCGTATGGCGGTACGAATGTCAGCACGTGATATTCGTCGATGTGATCCAACAGTTCCTTAAGTCCGCCGCGAATCTCGAAGATCGGCAGCTTCTGTCCCGGACCCATCATCTGAAACGTATGCTTCAGCAGCCTCTCCATCTTCAGAAAGTTCTGGTGAAGCGAGGAGAGCGGCAGCGACTTGTCTTCCTCTGCCTCGAGCAGATCGGACTCCTCAAGACCCGCTCTCTTAATGTCCGCGTCCGGGATGAGGTACGCCTGCAGAATCTCAAGATCGCGCGCACTGAGTGTACGTCCCTCCGGAAACAGCATATTGCCGAATGACGTCTGCACTTCGCGCAGCAATAGATCTCCCGTCTGTACTTGCGATATCGGCAGCACAGCCACGACGTCTTCCTCCCCTTAGATCGCGTCCATTATTCGGAATCTTCGACGCCTTCGGTGCCTGCGCCTTCCGACTCCTCCATATCTTCTTCTTCGTCTTCGTTGCGCGGCGCTCTCGCTACCGTCGCTACGGCGTCTTCGTCCTTGATGTTGATCAGCTTGACGCCTTGGGTGATCCGGCCCATCGTATTGATCGTGGACATGCTCATCCGGATCAGCGTGCCGCCCGACGTCATGATCATCAAGTCATCTTCGTCCTGGACGACCTTGAGGCTGACGATCGCGCCGTTCTTGTCGGTGACGTTCAGCGTCTTGATGCCCTTGCCGCCGCGGGTCTGCGTGCGGTACTCGCTCAGCGGCGTACGCTTGCCGTAGCCCTTGGCGGTAACGATCAGCACGGTCTGCTCGGGATCGACGATATCCATATCGATGACTTCGTCGCCTTCGTCCAGCTGAATGCCCTTCACGCCGGTGGAGGAGCGTCCCATCGAGCGGACGTCGTCTTCGGAGAAGCGAATGGACATGCCCTGTGCCGTGCCCATGACAACTTCGCGGCTGCCGTCCGTCAGCTTGACGCCGATCAGATCGTCATCCTCGCGCAGCAAGATCGCGATCAAGCCGACCTTGCGGATGTTCGCATAATCGTCGAGCGGCGTCTTTTTCACGATGCCGCACTTGGTTGCGAAGAACAGGTATTGGTTCGGCTCGAACGATTCGACCGGTATAACCGCGTTGATCGTCTCTCCCTGCTCGATCTGGATCAGGTTGATGATCGGCGTGCCCCGCGCGGTCCGGCTCAAATCCGGAATCTCGTACGCCTTGAGGCGGAATACGCGTCCCTTGTTCGTGAAGAACAGGAGGAACTGATGCGTATTGGAAACGAAGAGGCGCTCGATGAAGTCGTCGTCCTTCGTATCCATGCCCACGACGCCCCGGCCGCCGCGCCGCTGGCTGCGGTACGTAGTGACAGGCAGGCGCTTGACGTAGCCGGAATGCGTCATCGAGATGATGACGTCCTCGCGCGGAATCAGGTCTTCGTCGAGAATCTCTTCGTCGCTCGTCGTGATCTCCGTGCGACGGTCGTCGCCGAATTTTTGCTTGATCTCCTCGAGCTCGTCATGGATGATCTCCAGCACGAGACCCTCGTTAGCCAGAATGGCTTGGTACTCGGCAATCTTGATCATGAGCTCTTGGTACTCCTGCTCGATCTTCTCGCGCTCGAGTCCGGTGAGACGCTGCAGGCGCATCTCGAGAATCGCCTGTGCCTGATCGTGCGACAGGCCGAACCGCGTCATGAGGCCTTCCCGTGCCTGCTCCGTCGTCTGCGAAGCGCGAATCAGCGCGATGACTTCATCGAGATGGTCGAGCGCAATGCGCAAGCCTTCGAGGATGTGCGCGCGTGCCTGCGCCTTCTTCAGATCGTACTCGGTTCTGCGGCGGATGACTTCGATCTGGTGCTGAATATAGTAATGGAGCACGTCGCGAAGGTTCAGTACCTTCGGCTCCTTGTTCACGATTGCGAGCATGTTGATGCCGAACGTCGACTGCATCGCCGTCTGCTTGTATAGATTGTTCAGGACAACGCTCGGATTAACGTCGCGGCGCAGCTCGATGACGATCCGCATGCCGTTGCGGTCGGACTCGTCGCGCAGATCGGTAATGCCCTCGATCCGCTTGTCCCGCACAAGCTCGGCGATCTTCTCTACGAGGCGCGCCTTAACGACTTGATAAGGGAGCTCGTGAACGATAATCCGGGCTTTGCCGCCGTTCTCTTCGATCTCGGCGCGGGCGCGCATCGTGACAGAACCGCGGCCCGTGCTATAAGCCTGCCGGATGCCTTGGCGTCCAAGGATGAAGCCGGCGGTCGGGAAGTCGGGGCCCGTAATGTACTCCATTAGATCAAGAGCCGTCAGTTCCGGATTCTTGATCAACGCCTGCGTGCCGTTAATGACCTCGGTCAAGTTGTGCGGCGGTATGTTGGTCGCCATGCCGACCGCGATCCCCGTCGTGCCGTTGACCAGCAGGTTCGGGAAGCGCGCAGGGAGCACGTCCGGCTCCTGCTCTTCGCCATCATAGTTCGGGACGAAGTCTACGGTCTCCTTGTTGATGTCGCGCAGCATCTCCATCGCGATCTTCGACAGGCGCGACTCCGTATAACGCATAGCTGCCGCCATGTCGCCGTCGATGGACCCAAAATTGCCGTGACCTTCGACCAGCATATAGCGGAGCGAAAAATCCTGCGCCATCCGGACCATCGTCTGGTAGATGGAAGAGTCGCCGTGCGGGTGATACTTACCCATGACGTCGCCGACGATACGTGCGGACTTCTTGAACGGCTTGTCCGGAGACATGCCGAGCTCCGACATTCCATACAGAATACGGCGAAGTACCGGCTTGAGCCCGTCTCTAACGTCGGGCAGCGCGCGGCTGACGATGATGCTCATTGCGTAATCCATGAACGATTCCCGCATCTCCACGCCGATATCCCGGTCGCGGAGGGGGGAACGCTGTTCTTCGGCCATGCTGATCCTCCTTCAATATCCCTGCACTATTGTCAAATCGCCATGGTCACCCACGGCAGAAGCGTCATACTCTAAAAAAGGATGAATGAAAACATTATACCATATTGATGACGCGAAAGGTGGCGTGAACGCCGATGCCGATCAGGCGGATCAGCAGCAAATGGGCGAAAACCGAAGCGCTGCTGGCATCGATGGAGCTTCGCGGTCTCGTGCCGGACACCAGGCCGTTCGACAACGATACGGTCCGCGACATGCTGGGCGAATACGGCATGATCTATGTGAAGCCGGTGAACGGAACCTTCGGCAATGGCGTCATCCGTCTTGGCAAATCTGTAGAACCGGACGAAGTCTACACGCTCCAGGCCGGCGAGAAGCAGCTTTCCTTTTCAAGCTTCGACGATATGTACGAAGCGCTGCTTAAATTAAAACGGCCCCGCCCCTATCTGTCCCAACAGGGCATCGAATTGTTGAAGCAGAATGGCCGCCGTTTCGATTTTCGCGTGATGGTGCAGATGAGTCCGGCCGGTCAATGGGAGACGACCGGTATCATCGGGAGACTCGCCCACCCGCGCAAAATCGTAACCAATTACCACGCCGGCGGCACGCCGCTGCCGATGGAATCGCTGATGAAGGTACATCTGGAAAAAGCGGGCCGAACGAGCCGCAGCTATCGAAGGGAACTCTCCAAGCTTGGGGAGGACGTCGCTTCGGTGCTCGGCAAGCGTTTTCCGGGACTGAAAGAGATCGGCATCGACGTTGCGGTCGACACGGCGCTTAAGCCCTGGATTCTGGAGGTCAACACGCTGCCCGATCCTTATATCTTCCTGCGTCTGCCGGACCGCAGCGTATATCGCCGGATCCGCAAGTACGCTACCGCCTACGGAAGATTCCGCCGCGGTGCTCGCGCTTCCGCGAAGGCCAAGCGGCGCAGCGTCGGCAAAAGATAACGGCGCCCGCAAAAAAAGCACCCGCTGAACGCATCGCTGCGCCCGGCGGGTGCCGAAGCCTCACACGTCCAGATTCTTGACGTACCTGGCGTACTGATGGATGAAATCCCGTCGCGGCTCTACGCTGTCTCCCATAAGCGTATCGAAGATCAAGTCGGCCCGGATCGCATCCTCGATCCGTACTTGAAGCATCGTACGGCTGTCCGGATCCATCGTCGTATCCCACAGCTGATCGGCGTTCATCTCGCCGAGACCTTTGTACCGCTGCACGTTGACCTTGGCCCCTTCGCCGAACTCGGCGATGATCTGGTTGCGCTCGGCCTCGGACTGCGCGTAACGGACAACCTTGTTGCGCTCGATCTTGAAGAGCGGCGGTTGCGCGATGTATACGAAGCCCTCTTCGATCAGGTTCCGCATGTAGCGGTAGAAGAAGGTGAGGAGCAACGTGCGGATGTGCGCGCCGTCGACGTCGGCGTCGGTCATGATGATGATCTTGTGATAACGCGCCTTGGCGAGATCGAAATCGTCGCCGATGCCGGTACCCAGCGCCGTGATGATCGCCCGGATCTCCGCATTGGACAAAATCTTGTCCAGTCGTGCCTTCTCTACGTTCAGAATCTTGCCCCGCAGCGGCAAAATCGCCTGGAAGTGACGATCGCGGCCTTGCTTGGCCGATCCGCCTGCGGAGTCGCCTTCGACGATGTACAGTTCGCTGATCGAAGCATCCTTGGACGAGCAGTCCGCCAATTTGCCTGGCAGCGAGCTCACTTCAAGAGCGCCCTTGCGGCGAGTCAGCTCGCGCGCCTTGCGCGCAGCCTCGCGGGCCCGGGACGCTTGAAGGGACTTGTCCACGACCTTGCGGGCCACTGCCGGATTTTCGCCCATGAACTCCAGCAGCTTGTCGGCGAAGAGAGATTCGACGATGCCTCGCGCCTCGCTGTTGCCGAGCTTGGTCTTGGTCTGCCCTTCGAACTGCGGCTCCGGAATCTTGACCGAGATAATTGCCGTCAAGCCTTCGCGGCAGTCGTCGCCGGTGAGATTCGATTCGTTCTCCTTGACGAAGCCCATCTTGCGCGCATAGTCGTTGACGATACGGGTGAGCGCGCTCTTGAAGCCCGATTCGTGCGTACCGCCCTCATGCGTGTTGATGTTGTTGGCAAACGAATAGATGTTCTCCGTATAGCCGTCGTTGTACTGCATGGCAATCTCGACCGCAATGGCGTCCTTGGTGCCCTCCACGTAGATCGGCTGCTCGTGCAGCGCTTCGCGCGTACGGTTCAAGTATTGGACGAACTCCTTGATGCCGCCGTCGTACTTGAACGAATCGTGCATGCTGGTACGCTCGTCGGTGAGCGTCAGCTGGATGCCCTTGTTCAGGAACGCCAGCTCGCGAATCCGTCCGACGAGCACGTCGTATTCGAACACCGTCGTCTCGGTGAAAATCTCCGGATCGGGTTTGAATCGTGTCTGGGTGCCCGTATCCTCGGTCTCGCCGATGATTTTCAAGTCGTATTGTGGCGCGCCGCGGCGATATTCCTGTTGATGGATCTTGCCATCCCGCTTGACGGTGACGGTAACCAGCTCGGACAGCGCGTTTACGACGGAGATACCGACGCCGTGAAGGCCGCCCGACACCTTGTAGCCTTCGCCTCCGAACTTGCCGCCGGCGTGGAGGACGGTCATGACGACCTCAAGGGTCGATTTCTTCAGCTTGGCGTTCTCGCCGACCGGGATGCCCCGGCCGTTGTCGATGACGGTCACGCTGTTGTCTTCATGTATAATGACGTCGACGCGGGTACAAAAGCCTGCAAGGGCTTCGTCGATACTGTTATCGACGACCTCCCAGACAAGGTGATGGAGACCCTTGCCGCTGGTCGACCCGATATACATGCCGGGACGCTTGCGGACGGCCTCCAACCCTTCGAGTACCTGTATCTGACTCTCATCGTAAGTGTTCTGCTGCGAATTCACGGACAAATCTTCCACCGCCTTCTTAACGTTGACGCGCTGCTCCTACAGATCGACCAGATGATGCGCCCGCTTCTTGAGGGTAGAAGACGATATGGGCGAATAATACACTCTCTCCTCGGTGACGACGATAGACTTCGGATCTTCCTCGCCGATCGTCTCCACGATACGGTTTTTCCGGGCTTGCGCCACGAATTGCCTGGACAGCTTCGAGGACTGCTCGATCGAGATATCGAAGATCGCGACGAGCTGCGAAGTCCGGACGATTTTCTCCCCGCCCAGATGAATGTACATATTGAGCCCCTCCACATTCCCTGCCTTAGGGCAGCACGGTACCGCCGCGTACATGATAGATAGCGGCATCCTTGAGCCTACTCATGTTGACGCTCTCCAGGCCCGTCGTCGTGATAAACGTCTGCACGCGGTTCTGAAACGTCTCGATGAGCTGGGTCTGCCGCTCCTGATCAAGTTCGGACAAGACGTCGTCGAGGAGAAGCAGCGGATACTCCCCGATCTCTTCGCGCATCAGCTCAAGCTCCGCCAGCTTAAGCGACAATGCCGCCGTCCGCTGCTGGCCTTGCGAGCCGAATGTCTGCACGTCCCTGCCGTTAATGGCAAACGCCAAATCGTCCCGATGCGGACCGATGAGCGTCGTGCCGCGGCGGAATTCCTGTTCCTTGCCTTGTGTTAACTTTAACATAAATTGTTGCAATAAAGAAGATTGATCTTGGGGCGAGGTCCCTTCCTCTGCGGCGAGAGAGGGCTTGTAGGCGACGGTCAGCGATTCCTTATCTGCGGTGATGCCGGCATGAATCTTCTCGGCCCACCCTTGCAGCTTATGAATAAAGTTTTGCCTTCTCTGCATCATTTTAACACCGGAGGCGGCTAATTGTTCGTTCCATACGTCGAGCATTTCGGCAGAAGCCCTGGCGGCGTCCGTCGACTTGAGGTAATTATTGCGCTGCTGGAGGATTCGCTGATATTGCATGGAGTCGTGCAAGTAAGCCGGATGTACCTGGCCGATCTCCATATCCATGAATCGGCGCCTGATGCCGGGAGCGCCCTTGACGATGTCGAGGTCCTCGGGGGCGAACAGCACGACGTTGACCGTGCCGACGAAAGCGCTGAGCTTGCGCTGCTCGAGACCGTTGATCTTCGCCTTTTTGCCTTGCGCGGAAAGCTGGAGCTCAAGCGTTACCTTACCAAGCTTGCGCTCAATCTCTGCTTCGATGCGGGCTGATGGCTCGTTCCAGCCGATCAGCTCGCGGTCTTTGGACGTACGGTGCGACTTGGTAAGGGCGAGCACGTGGATGGCTTCCAGCAGGTTCGTCTTGCCCTGCGCGTTGGGCCCGATGATGATGTTGACGCCTGCGGCCGTCGCAAGCGACAGTTCGCCATAGTTGCGGTAGCCATGCAGTGCGATCTTATTCAGCTGCATGCGGGACTTCCTCTCTGGACTGTCCGGCAACGGCACGTGCGGTGACGGCCGTACCGGCGCAGACTACGACTTGGCGCGGACAGCGAAGCTGCCGCAGCCAGCCACTTCGATGACGTCGCCGGGTCGCAGCTTGCGCCCGCGGCGGTCTTCCTTTTCTCCGTTAACAAGTACTTCGGTCTCCTGCAGGAAATGCTTCACTTCGCCGCCGGACCCGATGCAATCGCCCAGCTTGAGCAACTGCTGAAGCTGGATATATTCGGTCGAAATCTCGATTTCCTTCATGAGGCGCTCCTCAATTCGTCGTCCGGTAAGGGAGAATGAGATGCAGGCTGTTGTCGTGATCGCGCGGCTTGAAGATAATCGGGCTCATTGCGCCGTTAAATCCGATGTACAGCTGCTCGCTATCCACGACTTTAAGCACGTCCAGCATATATTTGGAGTTGAAGGCGATGCGCAGGGGCTCGCCTGTCAGATCCGTAACGTCCAGATGCTCCTGTACGCGTCCGAGCTCGGAGGAGCTGGAATTGATCTCGATATTGCCGTCATCCGTCGTCAGCAGACGAACGATGTTCGTTTTTTCTTCGCGCGAGAGCAGGTAGGCGCGGTCGATCGCGTCGCTGAGCGATTTTGTGTTCAGGACGAGTTCTGTTTTGAACTGGCTCGGAATAATCTTGGAAGTGTCGGGATAAGCGCCGTCGAGCATCCGGGAAAAAAATAGCACCTCGCCGAGCTTAAACAGCACCTGGTTGTCGGCGACGACGATGTCGACGAGGGTATTTTGGTCGGGAATGATCTTCGAAAGTTCGTTAAGCGTCTTGCCCGAGATGACTACGCCTGCGAACTTCAGCCCAGGATCGGTGTCGATGTTGGTCTTGCAGGTGGCCAGCCGGTGACGGTCGGTAGCTACGAACTTGAATACGCCCTCTTGGAGACTCCAGAGCACGCCGGTCAGGATCGGAGTGGATTCGTTGGTCGTAACGGCGAACACCGTCTGCCGAATCATGGACCGCAGCAAATCTCCGGGAATCGAAAATACGCGGTCTTCCTCCAATATTGGCAGTACGGGGAACTCCTCCGGATCAAGCCCGACGAGTTGGATCTCGGTCGCGCCGGAGTGGATGAGCGTCTGGAATCGTTCGCCGACTTCGAGATTCACTTCCTCGTGCGGCAGCTTCTTGACGATCTCGACGAAAAACTTGGCGGGAAGAACGACGCTGCCGGGACGTTCCACCTTCACGACCGTCTTGCTTGCGGATTCCAGCGGAATAAAGTGCTGGATGGAAATATCCGTATCGCTGGCTGTCAGCGTTACGCCGCGATCACTCACATCTATCTTAATGCCGCTCAGGATCGGTATCGTACTGCGTGCGGATACCGCCTTGGATACGTTTTGTACCGCCTCGTTTAACTCCGTGCGCAATATCGTCAATTTCAACGGAATCACCTCGTCTATATGCCTTAATAGTATGGTCTTAAAAGATAGTCGTAGTAGTAGGGGCCCTGAATATGTGGATAAGCCCAAAAAAGCCGTGAACGACAACCTATCCACATGTGTACGAGTTGTGCATAGGTTTTTTCGTTATTCACGTTTTAAAACAAGCGTTTTTGTCCACAGGTGGATATCGGGGTTGCCGCTTACGTCAGATTTTTGATCTTCTCCGTCAGGTTGCCGACAATCTTGTACAGCTCGGCATCGACCTTCAACTGCTGCGTAATTTTCTCATGGGCGTGGATGACCGTCGTGTGGTCTCTTCCGCCGAAGTTGTCGCCGATCTTGGGCAGCGAATAATCCGTCAGCTCGCGGGACAGATACATCGCGATCTGCCGCGGGAAGGCGACGGCCTTCGTACGCTTGCGCGCCTTGAAATCCTCAAGCTTAAGACCATAGAATTCGCCCACGCGCTGCTGGATATCCTGAATGGTGATTAGACGGTTGCGTCCGTTCGGCAGGATGTCTTTGAGCGCTTCGGCGGCCAGGTGCGTGGACACGTCCTGGTTTGTCAGCGACGAATAAGCCACGATTCGAATAAGGGCGCCCTCGAGCTCCCGGATGTTCGAATCGATCATGTTCGCGATGTACACCATCGCTTCGTTGGGAATATCCAGATTCTCCGCCTTCGCCTTTTTGCGGAGGATCGCGATTCGCGTCTCGAGGTCCGGCGGCTGGATGTCCGTGATCAGGCCCCACTCGAAGCGCGAGCGCAGGCGCTCCTCGAGCGTCGGGATCTCCTTGGGCGTGCGGTCGCTGGAGATGATGATCTGCTTGCTCTCTTCGTGCAGCGCGTTAAAGGTATGGAAAAACTCCTCTTGCGTACCGTCTTTGCCGGCGAGGAACTGGATATCGTCGATCAGCAGAACGTCGATATTGCGATACTTGTTGCGGAAGCTCTCGCCGCGGTTGTCCCGGATCGCGTTGATGAATTCGTTCGTGAACTTCTCCGACGAGATATAGAGAACCTTCGAAGACGGATTGTGCTCCAAAATATAATGGCCGATCGCATGCATCAAGTGGGTCTTGCCCAGTCCCACGCCTCCATAGAGGAATAGCGGGTTGTACGCCTTGGCCGGCGCCTCCGCGACCGCGAGGGAAGCGGCATGCGCGAAGCGGTTGCCGGCGCCGATGACGAACGTGTCAAAGGTGTACTTGGGATTGAGCATATGTCCGACCGGTTCCTCGGGTCCCGCGTTCTTGACGACGGGCACGGCCGGGAACGGCGCGGGCGGCTCGGGCGACCGGAATTCCTCGATTGCGAACCTGACCTCCACCGGATGGTCCAGATAGTCCGACAACGTCGAAGAGACGAGCTTCTTGTACCTGTTCTCCAGCCATTCCGCCGCAAAGGTGGTGGGAGCGGTTACAACCACTGTCTCGTCATTAAGGAAATTCGCTTTGGTGGCTTTGAACCACGTATCGTAACTCGGTTTGCTTAATTTTGTCTGGATGACCGACAAGACCTGCTGCCAGATCTCGTTCGTACGGCTGTCCACATGGAGTCACTCCTTTAACCCGTCAGCGGACAAGAGGGAGGGCGGCGGTGTCGAAGGATGTCCTTTGCAACAAGTTATCCACACAATTCCTCTTTATTCTTTATCGAGATGTCCATAAGAAGGGATTTTGTTCACAGATTTATGCACAGGGTGTTGATAAAAAGAGGTTTAACAGCCGTTATCCACGTCGAATGGGTGAACTTATCATAGCAGATGAACCCGCTTAATTCAACGGAATTCGCCCTGTTATCCACATTTTCAATAACTTGTGGATGAAATCTGTGCACAACACAAGATATTGTTGATATTCTGTGCGGAGTTTCGACAAAATGGCTTATGAGTCTTTTTTCTCTCCCTTTTTATGCACATGTGAATATCTTTCGAAGCCGCCGAACGTCCATTACATTGACTTCAGGACCCTCTTATGGTTTAATAAATGGACATATGAGTTCTTTTTCGAATTCGAGGGATTCGTATGGGGATCGTGCAGACGGACATCGAATTTGACGCGAAACGAAGCATCGCCCTTCAATCGAACGGCAATGCCGTTTACTCTATAATAGGAGGTATCAAGAAGTGGGACCGACATTTAAGCCGAACGTAAACAAGCGCAAGAAGGTACACGGATTCCGCAGCCGGATGAGCTCGAAGAACGGACGCAAGGTTCTCGCCGCTCGTCGTCAAAAGGGCCGCAAAGTATTGTCCGCTTAAGGATAAAGACCACGTGAGGTGGTCTTTTTTCATGTATACGGGAATAACTGATGAACGGACTTGAGTCCATAATCCGGCGATGAGGGATGAGGATGGAAAGAAAATTGCGGCTGCGAAGCAAGGAAGACTTCAGCCGTATCTATAGAAGCGGAAAATCGTTCGCGAACTCGCAGTTCGTCGTCTACTGGCGTCGCAAGCCGGATCCGGGGCTGTATCGGCTAGGCATTTCGGTGAGCAGCAAGCTGGGAGGCGCCGTCGTACGCAACCGGATGCGGCGGATGATCAAGGAGATCGTTCGGCTTAACGGCTCGCGCATTATCGAGGGCACCGATATGATCCTGATCGTGCGCAAGCCGGCGATCTCGCTTCCTTATATAGAGATGGAACGCAGCGTGCTTCACGTGCTCCGCAAGGCGGGTCTGACCAAGGGCTCTACGCCGCCGCCGGCGCAGGACAGAAAACCATACCGATCGGGTCCCGGCGGAGGCAAGCCTAAGACCCGGAACGGCGCCCCGCGCGCTTTCCATTGCCAATAATCTTATGGTATAGTTGACTTGTGTTTTGGGCTTTGAAAGAGACGGATCTGCCCCTCGGTTCCGGGACGGCGAATTCGTACGGATGCACGTACGGCGAACCGGTTTTCGGTCAGTCGTCTTATTCCGGAATCCCCGCAAAGTCCCGATATGGCTTCAAAGTCACGGCTCCACCTTGGTGGGGTTATTTTAGAGGGGAGTTTTGAGGTTTGTTGTTGCGCAATCGCAAATTCTGGATGGTCTCCGGTCTTCTGGTTTCCCTGATGGTTTTCTTATCGGGATGTACGCCACCGACCACAAGAAAGACCACGTCGGACCTGGCTAATGGTAACTGGTGGGACAGCAATGTCGTATACTGGTTCTCGCTTATGCTGGACAAGTTCGCCGAATGGTTTAATGGCGAATACGGCCTTGCAATCCTTCTGCTCGTGATCATCGTCCGGACGATTATCCTTCCGCTCATGATCAAGCAGTACAAGAGCACCAAGGCGATGCAGAAGCTGCAGCCGCAGATGAAGGAGATCCGCGAGAAGTACAAGGACGACACCCGCAAGCAGCAAGAAGAGATGATGAAGCTCTATCAAGAGCATCAGGTCAATCCGCTCGCAGGCTGTTTCCCGCTGATCATTCAGATGCCGATTTTTATCGCGCTTTACCGCGCCATTACCGTCAACGCCAACGTTTATGAGCATACATTCCTGTGGCTCCAGCTCGGCAAGCCGGACCAGTTTTACGTTCTCCCGGTTATCGCAGCTCTGACCACGTTCGTACAATCGAAAATGATGCAGTCCCAGCAGCCGCAGCAGATGGGTGCGATGAAGGGCCTGATGCTGATCTTCCCCGTGTTGATCTTCGTCATGGCGCTTTCGTTCCCGGCGGCGCTTCCGCTTTACTGGATTTTCAGTAATATCTACACCATCACGCAGAACTATTTCATGTATGGACGCAAAGCCGAGCCGCAAGGCAAAGGCAAGGAGGCCATCGCAGATGAAAAAGGTCGAAGCAACAGGAAAGTCGGTGGAGGAAGCGGTAAGAAAAAGCCTCGTCACTCTCGGGGTAAGTGAGGACCGCGTTAAAGTAACCGTGCTTGAGCAGCCCAGCAAAGGGCTGTTCGGACTGATCGGCGCCAAGGAAGCCCGCGTACAATTGGAGCTTCTGCCGGACGGCGTCGATCACGCGGTTGCTTTTCTTCAGGAAGTAACCGACGCCATGCATTCGACCGTGGAGATCGAACGGGACGAGAGCGCAGGCGAAGTATTGATTAACCTGTCCGGCGCTAATCTGGGCATGTTGATCGGACGCCGGGGTCAGACCTTGGACGCGCTGCAGTATCTGGCGAACATCGTCGCGAACCGTCATTCGGACCGTCACCTGCGTATCGTTCTCGATGCGGAGCAGTTCCGGAAGAGGCGCAGAGAGACGCTCGAAGCCCTGTCCGACCGAATGGCGCTGCGCGCCGCTAAGTCCAGGAAGGACGTCGTGCTCGAGCCGATGAGCGCCTCCGAACGGAAGATCATCCACGCCAAGCTTCAAGGCCATCCGAACGTGCGCACCTACAGTCAAGGCGATGAACCGAACCGCTGCGTCGTCATTGCTATCAAGTGAATGAATGTCCAACGCAATGGCTTGCAGATGCAAGCGGACCATTGCGTTTTTTGTTTATGGCAGGTATTGGGGTTTATATCAGCTTAGCGCTAAATGAGGGAACGATATGAATGAAGATACGATAGCGGCGGTAGCTACGGCGCTCGGAGAAGGCAGTATCGCGGTCGTCCGCGTGAGCGGCGCGGAGGCGATCGGCAAGGTAGCCCCGCTCTTCAACTCGAGAGAGGACTTGCGGGAGGTACAGTCGCATACCGTGCATTACGGATGGATCAAGGATCCGGATAACGACAGCGTGCTGGACGAAGTGCTCGTTACCGTCATGAAGGGGCCGCGCTCGTTCACGGCGGAGGACGTCGTGGAGATCAGCACGCACGGGGGTATCGTCGCCGTCCAGGCGGTCCTGGAGCTGCTGCTGCGGAGCGGGATCCGGATGGCCGAGCCCGGCGAATTTACGAAGCGCGCCTTCTTGAACGGCCGGATCGACCTGGCGCAAGCGGAGGCGGTCATCGACCTTATCCGATCTAAATCCTCGAAGGCGTTTCAGGTCGCGCGCAAGCAGGCGGAGGGAGCGCTGTCGAAGCGCCTTGTGCCGCTTAAGGAGCAGCTGATCGAGCTGCTCGCGCATGTCGAGGTCAATATCGACTATCCCGAGCATGATGTCGCAGAGGTAACGGCCGGCGTCATCATCGACCACTGCGGCGCTGTGCTTCGGCAGGTGGAGACGCTGCTGAAGACGGCTGCAGAAGGAAAGATTTTACGGGAGGGCATCGTTACGGCGATCGTTGGCCGCCCGAATGCGGGCAAGTCTTCCCTATTAAACGCGCTGGTGAAGGAGAATCGGGCGATCGTCACCGATATTCCGGGCACGACGAGGGATATCGTCGAAGAGTCCGTCACGCTGTCGGGCATTCCGCTGCGGCTGCTCGATACCGCTGGAATCCGGGAAACGGAGGATGTCGTCGAACGGATCGGCGTTGAGCGTTCGCGTGGCGCACTCGGCGACGCCGACCTGATCCTGCTCGTACTAAGCCGCAGCGATGCGCTACACGAGGAGGAGCGGCGTTTGCTGGAGGAACTGAAGGACCGTCCGACGATCGTCATTTTGAACAAGTCGGATCTGGATCTCCGGTTAGAGGAAGACGAAGTGCACGCCCTGTATGCCAGCGAGCGGATCGTTTCTCTGTCTGCCAAGGAAGGCCTGGGAATGGAAGATCTCGAGCGTTCTGTTACCAAGCTTTTTATGAGCGGAGGCATCGAGTCGGCCGATGCCACGTATGTTAGCAACGTTCGGCACATATCGCTGCTCCATGCATCGGCGCGTTCGCTTCAGGATGCCATCGACGGTGCGGAACAAGGGCTGCCCGTGGATCTGATCCAGATTGACATCGCGGCAGCGTGGGAATCGTTGGGAGAGATTGTCGGCGATACGGCATCGGAATCGCTGCTCGATCAAATATTTTCAAAATTTTGTTTAGGAAAATAAATATTTACATTAAAAAACCAAAAGGAGTGTATCCACAGTGGGATATCTAGCAGGCGAGTACGACGTTATCGTCGTCGGTGCCGGACATGCGGGCGTTGAAGCTGCGCTTGCGGCTGCGCGTATGGGTTGCGAGACGCTGTTGCTAACCATCAATCTCGACATGATCGCATTTATGCCTTGCAATCCATCGGTTGGCGGACCGGCCAAGGGACACGTCGTTCGGGAGATCGATGCATTAGGCGGAGAGATGGGCCGCAATATCGATAAGACTTTTATTCAAATGCGCATGCTGAACACGGGTAAAGGTCCGGCAGTGCATGCGCTGCGTGCGCAAGCCGACAAGTTTCTGTACCAGCATGAGATGAAGGAGACGATCGAGCGGGAGGAGAAGCTGACGCTTCGCCAAGGGATGGCCGAAGAGCTGATCGTCGAAGACGGAATATGCCGAGGGGTCGTTACCAAGACAGGAGCGAAATACCGCTCTAAGACAGTTGTTATCACGACAGGCACTTACTTGCGCGGCAAGGTGATTATGGGCGAGCTGATGTATGAGAGCGGTCCTAACAATCAGCAGCCGTCGGTAAAGCTGTCTGAGTCGCTGCGCGAGAACGGATTGAAGCTCGTGCGTTTCAAAACGGGTACGCCGCCGCGCGTTCACAAGGATACGATCGACTTCTCGAAGACGGAGATTCAACCCGGTGACGACAAGCCCAAGTATTTCTCGTATGAAACGGAATACTCGGAACGGGCAGGGGAACAGCTGCCATGCTGGCTGACCTATACATCCGAGGATACGCACAAGATCATCAACGACAACTTGCACCGCGCGCCGATGTTCTCCGGTGCGATTGAAGGGACAGGTCCTCGTTATTGCCCTTCGATCGAAGATAAGATCGTTCGATTCGCCGATAAGCCCAAGCACCAGATTTTCCTGGAGCCGGAAGGTGCGAACACGAAGGAATATTACGTCCAAGGTTTGTCGACGAGCATGCCGGAGGAAGTCCAATTGCAGATCCTGCGTTCAATTCCAGGTTTGGAGCAAGTGGAGATGATGCGTACCGGTTATGCGATCGAATACGATGCGGTTGTGCCGACACAACTGTGGCCGTCTCTGGAGACGAAGGTCATCTCCGGCTTGTTTACGGCAGGACAGATAAACGGCACGTCCGGCTATGAAGAGGCGGCAGGACAAGGTATTATGGCCGGCATCAACGCAGCGCGCAAGGCGCAGAACAAGGCGCCGGTCATTATCGATCGCTCTCAGGGATATATTGGCGTCATGATCGATGATTTGGTAACGAAAGGAACGAACGAGCCTTATCGACTGCTCACGTCCCGCGCGGAATATCGTTTGCTTCTCCGTCACGATAATGCGGATCTGCGTCTAACGCCGCTGGGCAAGGAGATCGGTCTGATCTCAGACGCGCGGTTTGTATTGTTCGAGGAAAAGAAGCATAAGGTGGAGGCGGAGCTCTTGAGATTGAAGGAGATTCGAATCCGCCCGGACGAGGCCACACAAGCGCTATTGGTTTCCATCGATTCGGCGCCGCTTCAAAATACGGTTGACGGTATCACGCTGCTTCGTAGACCTGAAGTGACTTATGCGCATATCGAAAGTTTTTCCCCTTCACCCGTAGGCTTGTCTGAGGATATGAAGGAGCAGGTCGAGATTCAAGTCAAATACACGGGTTACATCGAAAAGCAGCTTGCACAAGTGGAAAAGCTGGCTAAGATGGAGAAAAAACGCATCCCGGACGATATTGACTATAGCGCGGTACACGGATTGGCGACGGAAGCCAAGCAGAAGCTGCATCAGATTCGTCCGCTCAACATAGGGCAAGCATCGCGAATCTCCGGTGTCACGCCAGCCGACTTGTCCATTCTGCTCGTGCACCTGGAGCATTATAACCGCGTGACGGCGGCCAGGAGCAGCTGATGGCGGACGAACTGCAGCGTTGGTTCAGCGAGCGGGTTCAAGTCGACTTTGGGATCGAGCTGAGCGACACCCAGCTCGATCAATATGAGTCATACTACCGCTTGCTTGTCGAGTGGAATGAAAAAATGAATCTGACGGGCATTACAGAACGCGGCGCCGTTTATGAGAAGCACTTCTACGATTCACTGACCTTGGGCGCGTTGCCTGAGGCGACGTCGGCTAGCAGCATGGCGGATATCGGATCGGGCGCCGGATTCCCATCCATTCCGTTTAAAATTGCGTTTCCCCAGCTTGAGGTAACGATTGTTGATTCGCTTGCCAAGCGCATCCGTTTTTTGCAGACGGTTGTTGACGAGCTTCAACTGGACAACGTCACGCTTGTCCATGGAAGGGCAGAGGATATCGGTCGATTAAACGAGCATCGGGACCGATACGATCTTGTCACGGCTCGCGCCGTCGCCCGACTGGCGGGATTAAACGAGCTATGCCTTCCCTTTGCCAAAGCTGAGGGAAACTTCATTGCAATGAAGGGATCGGATCACACGGCTGAGCTTGAGGAGAGCGCGAGAAGCATTCGTCTTCTGAACGCAAAGCTTAGATATACGCACGAGCTGAAGCTTCCGCTCGAGCAATCCGAGCGTCAGCTGATCGTGATCGGCAAGCTGGGAAAGACACCAAAAGAATATCCTCGCAAAGCGGGAATTCCTCTTAAGCAGCCTCTAGTCTAATTTCATGTTCCACGTGAAACAAAATCGCCATATTTAGGTGTTTCACGTGGAACAAATCAGCCTCTTAAGCGAGGAAACTCTTTTCAAGAGAAGGATTCAGGCGTACAATAGAGAATATGAATAGTATTGCAAAATCGTCGTGCCGCATATGCGCCTCGAAGGCGTGAAATGGCGGCGCTTTTTTCGTCACTCTGCACCTCCGGCATGGTTTAATCCTTGCCTTTTCTCCATGCAACGGGCACCTTGCAATGTCTAGTTCCCGCATGAGAATGTCCTGTCCGTCGGCGGCTCCTGTCGAATATTGTTTATAAAAGGGTCGTTTTGAAGGCTGAACTAGACTCTATCAGTCTGTCGATCGTTTTTGCTAGGATCAAGGCAGATTTGCGTTTACCGGAACCTCATTACAGATGAACGTGGTGGGATGGAAGACATGAGAGAACCGTTATCTCGTTTGTTCGGATTGTCCGAACGGAGCGGCCAGGAAGAAGTTCGGCAGATTGCCGTAGTGGATATCGTCCCGAGCCCTTATCAACCCAGGTCAGTCTTTGATGACGACCGGATCGACGAGCTATGTCAGACGATCAAGACGCTTGGCATCATTCAGCCGATCGTAGTCCGTGTCCGAGATGGAAAATACGAGCTAATAGCGGGAGAACGCCGCTGGCGTGCGGTCACCAAGCTGGGTATGGAACACATCCCGGCAATCGTAAGAGAAATTAACGATTCCCAGGCTGCATCGATGGCTTTGATCGAAAACCTTCAACGCGAAGGTTTAACTTCGATCGAGGAAGCCGTCGCTTATCAAAAACTGATCGATCTGCATCAGTTGACGCAAGAAAGCTTGGCGCAGCGTCTGGGTAAAAGCCAGTCGACGATAGCCAATAAGATTCGCCTTCTCCAACTGGGCGAGAACGTAAAGCTCGCATTGATGGAACGCAAAATTACGGAACGCCATGCGCGCGCCATGCTGTCGCTACCGAACGAAGAAGCGCAGGACAAGCTTCTACAAGAGATTATCGAAAAGGAACTCAACGTGAAACAAACGGAAACTCGCGTCGCATTTTTACTTGAAGCGAGCAAGCCGGCCAAATCGCGCCGTGTCTCCTTTTCCAAAGACATTCGGCTCGCTATCAATACCATACGGCAATCCGTAGATATGGTCACGGGTTCTGGTATCCCGATCAAGTCCAGCGAACGCGATATGGATGATCATATTGAGATTGTTATTAAGATACCGAAGAAAAACAACAGCAATCCAAGCTAGTTGGGATTCAAGAAAATCCAGCAAGTTAGGCGGCTGACGATGAGGTGAACGGGTTGTCCAAAATTATTGCCATTGCCAATCAAAAGGGCGGTGTCGGCAAAACGACAACGGCTGTCAACCTTGGCGCCTGTCTGTCTACATTGGGACGTAAAGTGCTCATCGTGGACATCGACGCACAGGGCAATACGACAAGCGGTGTCGGCATAAACAAAGCCGATGTGGAATATTGCATCTATGATATCTTAATCAACGAGATCCACCCCAAACAGGCGATTGTGGATACGGCTCTGCCGAATCTGAAGCTCATTCCTGCGACGATTCAACTCGCGGGTGCCGAGATCGAGCTGGTGCCGACCATCTCCCGGGAAGTTCGCCTGAAAAAGGCCCTTGCCATGGTTCGGAATGAATTCGATTATATATTGATCGACTGCCCGCCGTCATTGGGCATTTTAACGATCAACTCGCTGACGGCCTCCGATTCGGTCATTATTCCGATACAGTGCGAGTATTATGCCCTTGAAGGGTTGAGCCAACTGCTCAACACGATTCGGCTGGTTCAGAAGCATCTGAATACCGCACTTCAGATCGAAGGCGTCTTGCTCACAATGTTCGATGCTCGTACGAATCTGGGCATCCAGGTCATCGAAGAAGTGAAAAAGTATTTTCAACAAAAAGTTTATCAGACGGTTATCCCGCGCAATGTTCGTCTCAGCGAGGCGCCATCGCATGGGCAATCGATCATCACATACGATCCTAGATCCAAAGGGGCCGAGGTTTATCTCGAGCTGGCGAAGGAAGTGATTACGTATGAGCAAGCGGCTAGGTAAAGGGCTCGATGCCCTGATCACGTCTTTATCCATCAAGGAAGACGACAAGATCGTAGAGATTCCATTAGCGCAGCTCCGCGCGAATCCCTATCAACCGCGTAAGACGTTTGAAGAAGAAGCGATCAAAGAACTAGCCGAATCGATTCGCGAACATGGCGTAATTCAGCCCATCATCGTTCGGACGGCACTCCGCGGCTTTGAGATCATTGCGGGGGAACGGCGCTTCAGAGCATCGCAGCTTCTTGGCAATCCGACGATTCCGGCAGTTGTCCGTGCATATAGCGATCAGCAAGTGATGGAAATCGCGCTTATCGAAAACGTTCAGCGTGAGGATTTGAATGCGATTGAAGTCGCCATTGCGTATCAATCGATCATGAATCAATTTGCTTTAACGCAAGAGGAGCTATCGCTCAAAGTCGGCAAGTCCCGTTCCCACATTGCCAATTTCCTTCGGTTGCTCGCGCTGCCGGATGAGATCAAAGAGCATGTTTCACGTGGAACATTGTCGATGGGACACGCAAGGGCATTGGCGGGGATCAAGGAAGACGCCAAGCGCAAAGATCTTGCGAAGCAGACGTTGGCTAACAATTGGAGCGTTCGCGAGCTGGAGAACGCCGTGCAACAAATAGACGCAGTCGTTAAAGGGAAAACTATTAAGTCAAAACCTAAAAAACGCGACCCGTACATTGAAGAGATTGAAGAAACGCTGCGCGAAAGGTTCCAGACGACGGTGCGTATCAAGCCGAACAAGGAAAAGGGACGGATCGAACTGGCCTACTTTAGCAAAGGGGATCTGGAGCGTCTGCTGGAGATCCTGCAAGCGATCAAAGCATAAGATCTGCTAGCAACGATTGAAGACTCGTTACGGAGCGGAGAATAAAACGGCTTCGCACTTGGAATGCCAAGAGCGAAGCCGTTTTTGTTCTAATCGCTAGGCGACCCCAATATCGGGATTAAGATCATTACAACAGTTGGTGGGAAGAGGAGGCTCTTCGATGAAGGAAAGGCCATTGATCTATTTGGACAATGCGGCGACCTCTTGGCCGAAGCCTCCCGGCGTGCTGGAAGCCATGGAGAGGGCGATGCGCGAGGCGGCCGCCAATCCTGGTCGCGGCAGTCATGAGATGGCCGTGAAGGCGAGCAGAGTTCTCTTTGAAGGACGCAAGATGTTGGCGCGACTGTTCAAGATTGCGAACCCGAACGATATTGCTTTTATGCTGAACACGACGCACGCGCTTAATCAAGCGATCCAAGGTCTGCTGAAGCCCGGCGATCATGTCATAACGACGGCGATGGAGCACAACTCCGTACGGCGCCCGCTTGAGGCATTGAAACGCAAATTGGGTATCCAAGTAACCTATGTACCTGTCGGCGCTGACGGTATATTGAATCCTAACGATGTCAGGCAAGCGATCACGCCGGCGACGAAGCTCGTGGCAGTCACGCATAGCTCAAATCTGCTCGGAACGATAACGCCTATCGGCGACATCGGTACTGTCACGAGAGCGGCCGGCGTGCCGCTGCTCGTCGATGCAGCGCAAAGTGCGGGCGTGCTGGAGATCGATGTAGAAGCCATGAATATCGATATGCTGGCATTTCCGGGGCATAAGGGACTCTTGGGACCGCAGGGCACAGGAGGCCTCTACATCCGGCCTGAACTCGATCTGGAGCCGCTCATGCATGGCGGAACCGGGAGTCGATCAGAATCGCCTGAGCAGCCTTCTACGAGGCCGGACAGGTATGAGGCAGGTACGCCGAACACGGTCGGCATAGCGGGCCTTACGGAAGGCGTACGATACGTCCTCGGCGAGACCGTGCAGCGTATACATGCCAAAGAGCTGAGTATGACTCGGGAGCTTGTGGCAGGACTTTCGGAGATTCGGGGCGTGCGAATACTCGGTCCGGGACCAGAAGTAGAGCGGACGGCGATCGTCGCCTTTACGCTGGAGGGCATCGATCCTTCCGAGATGGCATTCCTGTTGGACCGTCAGTACGGCATCGCCGTTCGGTCCGGATTCCACTGCACGCCGCTCGGACATGAGAGTGCAGGAACGACGGAGACGGGTGCAGTAAGAGCCAGCCCAGGATATTTTACGGAGCATTCGGATATTGTATCGTTGGTAAAAGCCGTGCAAGAAATCGGAGATACGATGCGGTCATAAGGGACGCAGAATGGCGGACGGAGGTTCAGCAGCCGCGGGACCGATCCGATCCGGAGAGCGGAGGAGCAATCGAGCGTGAACGGGATGGACGAAGATGCAAGCTTGGCGGCGCTAGGCGGCGCCGGCATATTGATTATCATATTGTTGGTCTGGGTCATTATCTTAAGCGTCAAGTTGTCCAAGCTCGCACGGGCGCACCGGCGCATGATAGGCGATACCGGTGTACCTCAGCTCGAAGATGTTTTGACGAAGGTTCACGATCGAATGGCGGACGTGCAGGCCAAACAAGCCGTACAAGAAACGACGATGGCGAATCAAGAAAAACGCCTAGCGGCACTCAAGGGTCGCGTAGGCGTTCACCGGTTCAATGCATTCTCCGATCAAGGCGGAGAGATCAGCTTTGCGGTCGCGATTGTCAACGAAGAGCAGGACGGCGTCGTCCTGACGGGCATCCATAGCCGAGAGCAGACCTTCTTGTATGCGAAGCCGCTGTCCAGGGGAGAGTCGAGCTATCCCTTGACGCCGGAGGAGAAGACCGCAATCAGTCAGGCAACGCGTAAGGAATAGGCACGCCGCGAATATTGCGAATGGCGGTGGAGATGCAGCCGGCGATGATGTCGGCCATCTTCACGACCAGATTGAGTCTCGTATTTTGCAGAACGAAATATTCCATAAATCCGCCTACGTTCACGATGCCCGTCATATGAATATCGCCGACCGGCGGCAGGTCCTTGTTCACGCCGGCTCCCGGACGCACGGGGCCTGAAGCGAGATGGATGCAGCCGACGCTGGCAACTTGTCCGAGGCAGGCGTCGATGGCAATTACATATGGCTGCTTGGAGTTGCGCATGATCTTATACAACGTCTCGCTCAGGTTCATCGCGTGCACGGGTTCGTCCAAGGTGCCGTACAGATCGAACAAGCCCTGGGCATGTCTCGCAAGCGTCGTCCCTACGAGCGGGCCGAGCGCGTCGCCCGTGGACCTGTCGGTGCCTACGCAGACGACGACGATCTGCCGGTCGGAGGGAAGGTGAAGCAGCTCTCGCGTGAGCCGCTCGGACAGCCGTTGCATGACGGCAGGTTCGTTGTAGGGTATTTTCAAAGAGAGCGCGGTGGCTTCCGCCGCATAGCCGGCCCTTTTATCCCAAGCGCCATTCATTCGTCCGCTTCGCCTCCTCCATGGAATAGTAGTAGTATATGGACGAGAGGGGCAATTTATACTTGTTCGGATTGCATACTAGCAACCGATGCAAGAAGAGGGAGAGGCCATGGATCCATTGTTGATCGCGTTCGACTCGACGCAGCAGGCGCTTCGGGCCGAGATGCTGCTTGAATATGCGGAAGTAGAGATCGATATTCGGCCGACGCCAAAGGAGATCACGGCAGGGTGCGCGCTGTCGATCGAATTTCCCCAAGAGGCCCTGGGGCAAGTCAAAGAAATCATCGCCGAGGAGAAGGTGGAGATTCGCGGCTTGTTCAGACCTTCCGGCAGCGGATACGAACGAATCGACTAGAGAGGTGAAGAGAGGATGGCCGGATATCCACAAATGCTTTTGCTGGAAAATGACGGAGAGACAATCGAGGAAAAGCTCACGCTGTGGCAGCAGTTTATGGGCGATATTTGGGATTCGCTAAGCGATACCCACATGTGGATGGGCGTATTGAAGGTTGTGCTGCGGATTCTGGTTATCCTCATCATCAGCCGGATTGTTCGCATCGTCATCAATCGGGTTGTGGATAACTTTATGAACCCCAAAGCATCGAAGCGACTCAAGCTCCGGACTAGAAGAGTTCAAACTGTGGGTAAGCTGCTAAAAAACGCGGCGACCTATATTATTAACTTCATCGTCCTCCTGCTCGTGCTGAACGAATTCAATATTAATCTCGCGCCGCTGCTTGCCGGAGCGGGCGTAATCGGTTTGGCGATCGGCTTTGGCGCCCAGAGCTTGGTGAAGGACGTGATCACGGGATTCTTCGTCATTCTCGAGGATCACTTCTCGGTCGGCGACGTCATCGAGGTCGGGGGCAAGTTCAAAGGAACGGTCGAGATGATCGGTCTTCGCGCGACGCGGATCCGCAGCTGGACCGGCGAGGTGTACATCCTTCCGAACGGCAACATCTCGGACGTTACGAACTATTCGGTCAACAATGCGCTGGCCGTCGTGGACGTATCCGTAGCGGCGACCGAGAACCTCGATCATATGGCGGAGATCGTCAAAAGCGCGGCGGCGAAGTTTGAAGATACGAATATCGTAGGCAGGACGGAATTCCTCGGCATACAGTCGGTAACTGCGAGCGACGTGATTCTGCGACTGACGGTGCTGTGCCGGCCCAATACGCAGGCCACCGTATCCAGGCATCTGAATGCGGAAGTTAAAAAAGCGTTCGAAGCCGCGGGCAATCCGCGCTATTATTCGATCGAGGCCATGGAGAGGGCGGGGAGCTAACGGATGGAGAGGAAGGAATTCGGACTCGGGGACATCGTGCAGATGAAAAAGCAGCATCCGTGCGGCGCCAACGAGATGGAGATCATCCGGATGGGGATGGATATCCGCATCAAGTGCGTCAAGTGCAAACACAGCATCCTGCTGCCTCGTGCGAAGTTCGAGAAAAGCATGAAAAAATTGCTGCAGGCGGCGCCGCGCGAAGATTCGGATTCTGCCGATAATGAGGCTGAATAAGCTTGTATAATTGATCGCAAACGGGTCGCAAAACAGGGTTGCAAGTTGTCCTGATCTGTGATACGATATTCCTTGCTGCGGAGAGGTACCCAAGTGGTCCAAGGGGGTTGACTCGAAATCATCTAGGCGTCGCAAGGCGTGCGTGGGTTCGAATCCCACCCTCTCCGCCATACTTAAGACATCAAGCGGTTCCCTCCGGGAGCCGCTTTTTTGATGCTTCAGAAAGTAACTTTGGCGGCGATTCGTGGGCAGGTAAGCGCACATTCGGCGTACCTGCGCTTTTCATTGGCATGGCGGACCTTCCAGTGCAGTGGCGGACCATTCAGCGGCATGGCGGACCTTTCAGTGCAGTGGCGGACCATTCAGCGGCATGGCGGACCTTTCAGTGCAGTGGAGGACCATTCAGCGGCATGCCGGAACTTTTCAGTCGCCTGCGTGGCGAAAACCTGCATTTATACAGGTATTTTCTGCCGACCGACGATATCTGATGAAATACCTGCAAATGTGCAGGTAAATTCAGAAAACAAACCGGAAATTCGGATGATGGCGTAAAATAACTGCGCTTTTGCATCTATCCTGTTTAAAAGGGCCGATAACGGCGGAAATAGATGTACATATGCAGGCATTGCGGAAAAAGAACGACACGGATGACGATACGAGAACGACGGGTACGACAACGACGGTACGAAAACGACGATACGACAACGAAGATACGACAGCGAAGTATGAGCACGACGGTACGAGCACGACGGTACGACAACTACGATACGAGAACGACGGTATGAGCACGACGATACGCGGAAGTGGGCCTACTGGAGCGGCAGGATCGGCAGCGCAAATTCTAAAAAGTTACGAAAATAAAGAAGAGACCCGAGTTCACCATTCGGGTCTCTTCTTTTTCATGCAGCGACGTTCACCTTCTTCTCAGCGGAATCACCTCGATCGAGCAAGCCGGATCGATGTCGCGTGCGATCCGGGAGATGGCGACGGCTTCGATGCGGAACACGGGATAGCCAAGCGTATCGCCGTGCGCCCATACGCGTTCTAAATTGAGCTGCGTCGAGATCGCCTCGTGAATGTCCGCTGCCCGGCAGCTGGTCACGCAAGCGATTCGGCTAAGGGAAAGACCGAGCGGCGGGATACGAGAAGCATTGTTGGAGATATCCATAGCTTTCCTCCTGATCGTGAAGAGATGGCGGGCTCTTAAATCGGGATTCGTTAGGATAAGGCCATATCGCTAGGCTGCTTGGTTATCCGCCGATCGGTTCCACCTGAACAGCTTCCCGAGCAGCTTGTGAATGTGCTTGGATTCCTTGGTCAGAAGCGGACCTAGAATAGCCAGAATGAGCACATATAAAGCGGCAAAAGGTTGGAGCACGACGAGCAGCCCGCCGGCTTTCGCCATGTTAGCCATAATGATCGAAAATTCCCCGCGCGCCACGATCGTCAAGCCGACATTAGAAGAGGCCTTGCTCGATAGACCGGCGCTGCGGCCCGCCAGAAGGCCGGCGGCATAATTGCCGATCAGCGTGACCACCACGGCGCCCAAGGACAGCCACAGGGCATCTCCGAGCGTCAGCGGGTCGATCGTGAGGCCGAAGCTGAAGAAGAAGATCGCGCCGAAGAAATCGCGGAAGGGCAATATGAAATGCTCGATCCGCTTGATATGCTCCGTCTCCGCCAGTACCAGGCCGAATAGAAGCGCGCCGATCGCTTCGGCGACGTGGATCGTCTCGGAAAAGCCTGCGACGAGGAACAAACCGCCGAAGACGATCAGGCCGAAGAGCTCGTTGGAGCGGACGTTCAGCGCCTTGTTCAGGAGCGGCACGCACTTGCGTCCGACGACCAGCATGAAGAGCATGAAGGCGAAGGCGATGCCCGCCGAACCGAGGACGCCCCAGACCGAGGAGGAATCGCTCAAGACGAGGCCGGACAGGATGGAAATATAGACGGCCAGGAAAACGTCCTCAAACATAATAATGCCCAAAATGAGTTCGGTCTCTGCATTCGCCGTGCGTTTGAGATCGACGAGTACTTTGGCCACGATCGCGCTGGAGGAGATCGTCGTGATGCCCGCCATGACCAGCGTCTCAGCCAGGGGGAAGCCCGTCACGAAGCCGTAGCCCAGGCCCAGCGTGAAGTTGATCGCGATGTAGATCGTACCGCCGAACGCGATCGACTTGCCCGATTTGAGCAGCCGGCCGACGGAGAACTCCAGGCCGAGATAGAAGAGGAGAAACAGCACGCCGATCCTCCCCATGAACTCGATGAGCGAAGCGCTCTCGATGAAGCGGAAGTCGAGATGCCAGAGTTTAAAAGAGTGGGGACCTACGGCCATACCGATAATGATATAAAACGGAATGACGGAAAAACGCAGCTTGGCGGAGATGAGGCCCGCGAGGGCGATCAATGCCACGGCCAAGCCGACTTCAAGCACGAGATGGTCCATATTAAGCCTCCCCGCCGGTCAGGATGCTTTTGAGCGCCTTCAGGTTCTCCCGTTCGCCGGCCGCGATCAGCATGGAATCGGCGGTCAGCACGAAGTCGGGTCCGGGCGTAATATGCTTGGCATGATCTCTGTCGACGATCGCGAGGACCGTGGCGCCGGTGCGCCGGCGGATCTCAAGATCGCCGATCGAGACGCCCACGCATGGACTGCGGGACTCCAGCTTGAACCACTCGATAATGAGATCGCTTAGCGCGATTTCTATCGATTCGAGCATGCGCGGCTTGTAAGTCATGCCTCCAACGATCGCGGCGATCGAACGAGCCTCGTCGTCGTCGAGCGTGATCATGGAGATGCTGTCTTCGGGGTCCTCGTATTCGAAATGATAAAGCTCGCGACGGCCGTCGTCGTGAATGACGACAACGAGCCGGTCGCCGCTGCGCGTGAGGATTCGGTACTTCCGGCCGACGCCGGGCAGATCCGTCTCTCTGATATCCATGGACAACATCCTTTCTATATGCAGGAATTCACAATAAGCCGTAGTAAAAGAACCGCCGATATGAGCCGGCAGGCGAGGAGGAAGGCGAAGGATCGCGAATAACAGGGCGGGAATCGCTTGAGCGGGGCAGATCAAAATACACGCTGCCTCGAATCAATACGAAGCGCGAGCTATGCTGCCCCATGGGCGGATTAGGAGACGTAAGTGGAGGAGAACTGAAGCGGGCGCAACAAGCGTCTGCGCAGCAGAACATGCACCGAGGCGATGTGCGCGCGGTGATGGGCGGGAAGACGGTAAGGCAATCTGGGCGTGCGGACGATTAATGCAAACAAGAGGACCAACAAGGGGGCACCCGGACGCGGCTTGCCTGTAGCGGGATCGGGCGTACGGGATTGGACATGCGTATGAAACTCGGTACCGCGAAGGCTCGATGCAGCGGATTCGCCGGCTGTTGACTCTAGCGTGGGGGTGGGCGTAGAAAAGATCATGAATACGGCTAGCAGCAGCCAGGCGATCAGATCGCCGGCAGAGCGCGTCGGATTCAATTTAGTCATCGGCAGCCCCCCTTTTAACAATAACTTAACCATAGTGTAGCACAGTTTAACAGTCAGTATCAAAACCAAACCGACAACGCTTGTCTGACGCCGGCCCTGCGCAGAAATGACGAAAGACCCCTCGCGGGGTCCTCCGGGCGACGTTAATTGAAGCTGGACTTCCTTGAAGTACGTGACGTTGCCGGTTCATCCCGGCGCTTCGGCTCGTTGAAGGTTCGCTAACGCGATAACGTGTATTGCAAGACCATGTCTGCGACACAACCCCTCGCTTCCTACTCCGTCTTCGACGTTCCTCCTGCGGGTTGTTGCCTGCAAAGGTTCAACGGAACCAACACCTCTCTGTTCGTCGCCGGTAATTAGAATGTCCGCCTTCGGGGAGCGTTATACGCGCCGCTTTAAAATTGCTTCACCTTTTTCCACTTGCGGTTGTGATTCGTCGTCTCCGGGAACCGCTCGCCCTTCTCTAACGTCACATGCTTGGGGTCCTCAATATTCATGTGAAAAGCATCCTCGCTCACTTCCATGTAATGACCGTTGTTCGGGGCGAGGTCGCCCGGTTCGAACTGCGTCTGTTCACCCATCTGATGATCACCTCCCGGCCTTAGTGTTGCGGGAAAAACCTTGCGGTATGCGGGCGAATGTGATAAAGTATTCAGGTATGCGATAAAAAGGCATACTCCTTGCTCCTCTGCCATGGACAGGTTCCAAGGTATATAAATGAGGGGCCAAAGACCAAAAGGAGGTAACGAAGATGCGCAACTACGAGTTGATGTACATCATTCGTCCGGACGTGGACCAAGAGTCCGTTCAAGCTGTCACGGAGAAATTCCAGGGCATCATCGCGAACGGCGGCGAGATCACGAAGCACGAGGTACAAGGCAAGAAGCGCCTCGCTTACGAGATCAACAAGCACCGCGACGGGACGTATGTGCTGGTTCACTTCACGGCCGAGCCGGCTGTGGTCACCGAACTGGAACGCGTACTGAAGATCACGGACGAAGTCATTCGTCACATCGTCGTACGCGATGTCGCTTAAGGCAGTCGCTTAAGTCAGCACAGCACGCAATACCCGGCGGTTAACGCCGTTCAAGTCGTCACTCGCAGGAGGGGACCGAAGATGTTGAACCGTGTTATTCTGATCGGACGCTTAACCAAAGATCCCGAGCTTCGCTACACGCCTGCGGGCGTGGCCGTAGCCCAATTTACGCTGGCTGTAGACCGCCCGTTCTCCCGCGATTCCGGCGGGGGCGAACGCGAACGCGAGGCGGACTTCATTCCGGTCGTCACTTGGCGCCAACTGGCGGAGACGTGCGCGAACTACCTTCGGAAGGGCCGTCTGGCCGCCGTCGAGGGGCGCATTCAAGTGCGCAACTACGAGAACAACGAAGGTCGCCGCGTCTATGTCACCGAAGTTATTGCAGACAACGTACGCTTCCTCGAATCGCCGAACCGCGAAGGCGGATCGCAAGGACGGGACGAGTACAGCGGAGGCGGTAACGGTAACGGTGGCGGCAATAGCGGCGGAGGATACGGCGGTGGCGGCGGGTACGGCGGAGGCAACTCCGGCGGCAACCGCAGCTCCGGCTCCAGAGGCGGCAACAACCAATCGGATCCATTCGCCGATGACGGCAAGCCGATCGATATATCGGACGATGATTTGCCATTCTAAGACAGGGAAGGACGGTACTATAAATGAGCGAACAACAAGCACCAGCCGCTCGTGAAGAGCGCACATATACGCCCCGCGAGAACCGCGGACCGGGCGGAGGCGGCGACCGCGAACAACGCGAGCCCCGCAAGTTCCGTCGCGGACGCAACAAGCGCCGCAAAGTTTGCTACTTCACGGTTAACAAGATCACGCACGTCGACTACAAGGACCTGGACCTGCTCCGCAAGTTCATCTCCGAGCGCGGCAAGATCCTGCCTCGCCGTGTGACGGGCACTAAGGCAAAATACCAACGTCTGCTGACGGTTGCGATCAAGCGCTCCCGCCAAATGGCGCTGCTGCCTTACACCACCGACTGAGTCGGGTGACCGTATAGGCGTGCGTTAATACGCAAGCCAGGGCTATGTCCTCCATGAGGGCATAGCCCTTTTTATATTCGCGCCGTTGTTACGATAGTCCGCCCCATCGGGTCGGCTGTCGGATGAGCCATCGATAGGCGTTTTGGGCAATCTGGATCGATCTGGCGCGACTGGCGTCTACGTCCTTGGAGACACTTCAAAACGCATGGTATAATGGGGTGGATTCGAATCGCAACGCGCTAGAGGAGAGGAACAAATGAATATCGCGTTTTTCCTCCTGCCGAAGCAGGAGGTCGTATGCCTGCCTTCGAACGCTACGCTGCGTCAGACGCTCGAGCGGATGGAGCGCCATCGGTATACGGCCGTGCCAGTGCTCGGCGATGACGGGAAGTACGTCGGGACCGTTACGGAAGGCGATTTATTATGGTATCTTAAAAATCGCGAAGGGCTATCATTTGAGCAAACCGCTCGCATTCCATTATCAGAAGTGCCTCTGCGAACGACTAACAAGCCGGTACAAATCGATGCCAATATGGAAGATCTCATCTCGCTCGCCAAAGGCCAGAACTTCGTCCCGGTCGTGGACGACACCAGTGCGTTCATCGGCATCGTGCGTCGCAGCGATATCATCGACTATTGCGCCGGATCGTTGATTGGACACGGTACGGATGATAAAAAGGTAAAACGGGAAGCTTAAAGGTGGAAAAGGATGGCATCGCAAGCAGCGGCAGCCATTCGAAGCTACCTTGGAGGCATCCCGCATGAATAAAAAGAAACTATGGAAAGCGATCGGTTATTCGGTCGCGGCCCTGGCGGCAGCTTCGATCGCTGTCGCGGCTGTAAAAGGAAGCGGCAGTCCGTTCGGGTATCCGGCGCGGGACGCCGCTTCTTTGAGTCGTCCGGAAAAAGCGGCGCGGGCGGTCCAAAGCGTAGGCACCAGCATAGCAAGCGGGGCCATGCCGGCCCCCGTGCTTGCCGAGCCCTCCGAAGCGGAGCTGGGTCGCGTGTACGACACCGTCATCGTCGGCGGAAGAGTGATCAATCCGGAGACGGGGCTCGACCGCAGGGGCATCAATGTCGCCGTCCAGGATGGCCGTATCGCGCTGGTAACGGACCGGCCGGTCAAAGGGCGGCGGAAGATCGACGCTCGCGGGCTCGTGGTCGCGCCGGGCTTTATCGACAATCTGTCCTATGACCCGAACCCGCTCGGCGTCTGGAACAAGATCGCCGACGGCGTCACGGCCAACATCGCCATGCACGGCGGCACGGATGCGCCGCGCAAATGGTACCCATACTACGAACGCGCGGAGACGCCGCTCCACTACGGCGCCTCCTTCTTCTATACGAAGGCGCGCAACAAGCAGGGCATCGGCCTGTATACGCCGGCGAGCGGCGCGCAAACCCGGCGCCTTGCAGCCGAGGCGGAGCAGGCGCTGCAGGACGGCGTGCTCGGCATCTCGTTCAGCCTGGAGTACGTGCCGGGAATCGGCGCCGAAGAGGTGCTGCCGCTCATGCGGCTCGCGTACAAGTACAATGTGCCGGTTTATTTTCACGCCAGATACTCCGACATGACCGAGCCGGGCACGAACATCGACGCGATGAACGAGATCATCGGCTACGCGAGGGAGACCGGCGCCTCCGTCCACGTCGATCACATCAACAGCACGGGCGGCACGTTCTCCATGAAGCAGTCGCTCGACATGCTGGCGAAGGCGCGCGCGGAGGGGCTCGACATCACAGCCTGCACTTACCCCTACGATTATTGGGGGACGTATCTCAACTCGGCGCGCTTTGACGAAGGCTGGCAAGAGCGCTTCAGGATCACTTACAAGGACCTGCAGATCGCCGGCACCTCGGAGCGGCTGACGGAGACGACATTCGGTACGTTCAAGAAGGAAGGCAAGCTCGCCGTCGCCTACGCCATCCCGGAGCAGGATATCGAGGACTCGCTGGCGGCGCCCTTCGTCATGATCGGCAGCGACGCCATTCTGGAGCCGGGCAACAACAATCATCCGCGCGCATCGGGCACGTTCGCCCGCACCGTCGGCTTGTACGTGCGCGAGCACCGCGTCATCTCGCTTATGGACGCCGTAGCGAAGATGTCGCTGATGCCCGCACGACGTCTTGAACGGCAGGCCCCGGCTCTGCGGAAAAAAGGGCGGATCGCGCGCGGGATGGATGCGGATATCGTGATCTTCGACTACGGCAAGATCGGGGACCGGTCCACGGTCGAGCGGCCGGAGCTGCCCTCCGCGGGCATACGGTACGTGCTGATCGGAGGACGGGTCGCGCTGGACGGCCAAGGGCTGCACAAGAACGTGCGCGCCGGCGAGCCGATCCGAAGCGAGTTCGTCCGCGTGCCGGAAAGAGGCGCGGGCGTGCTAGAGCTGGCGCAGACGTCGGTGCCGGCGGTGTCTTATCGCGGCGAGGCGTACGCGGACGTCCGGGTGCTCGAAGCGCTAGGCTACGCGCTGAGCTGGGACGGACGCTCGCATAAGTTCGTGGCGGAGGCGGCTGCAAGCGAGAGCCCGGGCCGCGGGGGCACGGAGCAAGACGGTCAAGCCGTCTCGGCGGAAGGCGCGAGGGCCGCGGCAGCAGGCAGGACGGAGCCAGGTCCGGGCGAATTGATGCTGGAGCGCGGGCACCGGCTGACTTGGCCCGAGGGGGAGGCCGAGCTGCTGTCGGTCGGCAGCCGGGACTACGTGCCGCTAGCCGTGTTGAAGCGGCTGGGCTTGGATGTGCGCGAGCGCGGACAGCATGTCTGGTCCGCCGTCGGCTCCTGATTGCGCAGCGCCATGCAGGGGGAGATCGTCTTCGACGGGGCGAAAATCAAGAAGCTGCAACGGGCATAGCCGCATCCGGCGGTTAACCCGGTGCGGCTTTTTGAATTTTGCAAAGGGCAAGAGCTGGGCGAGGAAGGTATAATTGGCGGCCCAAACCCGCGCGCATCCCGCGTTAGACTAGCAAATGCCATTGTGGGAGCGGCGAGTTTATGTGCTATAATGTTGGTTACAGCTTTAGCGCGATATTCGCATACGGCAGCCGTCAGACAGGGATTTTTTCGGAGGAGGGACACGAGTTGTCTTCAATCGATCAGAATCTGGACGTCGCCGGGAGAGCCCGGTCTATCGAATGGCTTAAGAGCGAGGTGCTGGACCAGGTATCCCGTTTGTTCAAGGCCATGTGGGAAGGCAGCACTGCGCGGATCACGGACAGTCTGTCCGGACTCATCGCGAGCGCGTACATCCTTGGCCGCCGGCTGGGCATTTCCTACCGCGACCTCGACAAGGCGGTCGAAGACAAGCTTAGCCGCCTTAAGCAGGAGGGACATCAGCTGGAGGATCAATACCGCGACCTCTCGGCACTGGAAGAACATATTCGCAAGAGGTGAAAACTCGTTGAACACGGCCTTGAAGTCGCTGGCCTGGAGTGCCGTGGCGCTGCTGATGCTGCTTAGCGTCGCTACCCCGTTGAGCGGTATAACGATATTTCTGTTGATGACGCCGATGGTCGTGCTCTATACGATGCTGCGACCCGTTTCGTTTGCCGTCCATATCGCCTGTATCGCCGTATTGGCTTTCCTCATCCTCGGCAGCTCCGGGGCGCTGGCGCTGACATTCGGATTTTTCTTTCTCGTGCCTTCGATCGTCATGGGGCATTTATACAAAAAGCGGGTCGCCGCAAAAACCGTTGTCACGGTGGGCTTTATCATCCTGCTCGCGCAGCTGGTGACCGAGCTTACGCTATTCTCGATTCAGTACGACATCGACTTCACTGCGCAGCTCGCATCCTTCCTGGACGAGCGCATCCAGGAGCTCCAGGCCAGCAACATGCTGACAGGAGACTGGGCGGGCACGGCGCAGGCATTCGGCGAGGCCGTCGTACGCCTGTTGCCGATGCTGCTCATGCTGTGCTCGTTCCTGCTGGCGATCATCACGCACGGCATCTCGCGCAAGGTGCTCGCCTGGTCCGGTATCGTCGTATCCGGGCTGACGCCGATGCGCAGCTGGATGCTGCCCAAGAGCACGGTGCTGCTGTACGTGATCGTATGGATCATTCAGTTCTCCATGCCGGCTAACAGCGCCAACTTCTGGGCGGTGGCATCGGACAATGCCGTGCCCGTGCTGGACTTTTTGTTCCGCATCCAGGCGCTTGCGTTCTTCTTTTATCTGGCGCATCAGAAAAAGTGGTCCAATGTCGTGCCCGTTCTGATCGCGATCCCGCTGTTTCTCATTCAACCGTTGTATTTGATCGGTCTGCTGGATACGGCGTTTCCGCTGCGCCGATATTTTGACAAGAAGTAGGGGAGCGAAGCCACAATGCCCAAATTTCTCGTTCAGCGGTGGCACGGCATGCACAATGTCTGGGCGCTCGCTCTCATCTTCCTGCTCACGGCCGCACTTACATGGTTCTATTGGCCGCTAGGCATTATCGCGCTGGTGGCGGGAGGCGCCGTCGGCGTCTTCTCGCTGCTCGCCGAGCGGGCCTTTCGCAAGGAATGGAACGACTACGTGCTGACGCTGTCCTCCCGCATCAGGGGCGTCGGCACGGAGGTCGTCGGCGGACTGCCTTTCGGAATCATTCTTTATAACGAAGACCGCGAGGTCGAATGGCACAACGGCTTTATATCCAAAATCGCGGAGCGAACGTCCGCCGTCGGCACGCCGCTGTCGGAGCTTTTCCCCGGCATCCAGCAAGCGAAGGAAAAGGATAAGACGCTGGGCAAGTGGGAGACGACGCAGAACGGCCGCGTATATGAGCTCCTGTTCCGCCCGACGGAGCGCATGCTGTTCGTCACGGACGTGACGGACCACTGGACGCTCTCCAAGCGTTATGAGGACGAGAAGCTCGCCATCGGCATCGTGATGATGGACAATCTCGAGGAAGTCGCCCAGGGCATGGACGAGCAGCAGCGCGCGCTCATGCTGTCCAAGGTGACGGGCGAGATCAACGAGTGGGCGCAGAAGTACGGCTTGTTCCTGCGCCGGCTGTCGTCCGACAAGTATATGGTCATCGCGAACCAGGCGGCGCTCAAGCTGCTGGAGCAATCCAGATTCGAGCTGCTCGACGAGGTGCGCGAGATCACGATGAACCTGAAGCTGCCGATGACGCTGTCGATCGGCTTCGCCTCGGGCGCGGACAACATCGCGGAGCTGGGCCAGCTGGCGCAAGGCAGCCTCGATATCGCGCTCGGTCGCGGGGGCGACCAGGCCGTGGTCAAATTCGGCCAGCGGCAGAGCTTCTACGGCGGCAAGAGCAATGCCGTCGAGAAGCGCACCCGCGTGCGCGCGCGCGTCATCTCGCATGCGCTGCGCGATCTCATGAAGGAGAGCGACCATATCATCATCATGGGCCACCGGATGCCCGATATGGACTCGATCGGCGCGGCCATCGGGGTGCTCAAGGCGGCGCAGCACGTCGGCAAGGAAGCTTTTATCGTGCTCGAAGGCGTGAATCCCGCGATCCAGCGGATGATGCATATGCTCAAGGAAGACGACAAGCTAATCCGCCGCTTCATCACGCCCGAGCAGGCTTCGCAGCTCACGGGCAAGCGCTCGCTGGCGGTCGTCGTCGATACGCACCGGGCGTCGATGGTCGCCGAGCCCAAGCTGCTCCAGCAGACGGACCGGGTCGTCATCGTCGACCACCACAGACGCAGCGAGGAGTTCATCGAGGATGCGGTTCTCGTCTACATGGAGCCGTACGCTTCCTCAACCTGCGAGCTGGTGACCGAGCTGCTCCAGTACATCCACGAGCGCGTCGTGCTCGACGTGCGCGAGGCGACGGCGCTGCTTGCCGGCATCACGGTCGATACCAAGAGCTTCGCGATGCGCACGGGCTCGCGTACGTTCGAGGCGGCATCTTTCCTCCGGCGCAACGGCGCAGATCCGGCGTTGATTCAGAAGATGCTCAAGGAAGATCTTGAAGAATACATCAAGAAGGCGGAGATCATCCGCAACGCGGAGACATACTTCGACTATATCGCGATCGCGGTCGCCGATCCGGCGAAGCCGGTACCGCAGCTGCTGATCGCGCAATCGGCCGATACGCTGCTCAATATGACGGGCATCAAGGCATCGTTCGTCATCGCCCAGCGCCCGGACGGCACGATCGGCGTCAGCGCCAGGTCGCTCGGGCAGATGAACGTGCAGGTGGTCATGGAGCGTCTCGGCGGCGGCGGCCATCTGACGAACGCGGCTTGCCAGGTGCAGGGCACTGTCCAGGAGGTCGCGGCGAAGCTTAAGAAAGTGCTGAACGATATTAACGGGGAAGAGGGTCTTTTCGAATGAAGGTAATATTCCTGCAGGACGTGAAGGGTCAAGGCAAGAAGGGCCAAGTTAAAGAAGTATCGGAGGGCTACGCGCGCAACTTCCTGCTGCCCAAGGGCTACGTGCAGATCGCGACCGACGGCGCCAAGAAGACGCTCGATCAGATCCAGGCATCCGTCGATAAGAAAAAGGCCCAGGAGAAGGAAGACGCGAAGGCACTCGCGGTCAAGCTCGGCGAGATGAAGATCGTTATCAAGGCGAAGGCCGGCGAGGGCGGGCGCCTGTTCGGCGCCATCACGAGCAAGCAGATCGCCGAAGCGCTGGAGAAGCAGAAGATCACGATCGACAAGCGCAAGATCGAGCTCGACGAACCGATCCGCACGCTCGGCATCACCCAGGTGCCGCTCAAGCTGTACCCGGACGTCAAGGGTATGCTGAACGTGCAGGTCACGGAGGAGTGACGGCATGAGCGAACGGGGCGATCAACTGACGTTCGATCGCGTACCGCCCCAGAACCTCGAAGCGGAGCAGGCGGTACTCGGCGCGATTCTTCTCGAGTCCGAGGCGCTCATCACGGCGATGGAGCGGCTGAACACCGAGGACTTCTACAGCGTCGCGCATCAGCGGATCTTCGAGGCCATGGTCGACCTGAACGAGGACAATCAGCCGATGGACCTCATCACGATCACCGCGACGCTGCGCGACCGCGGCCAGCTGGAGGAGGTCGGCAGCGTCTCGTATCTCGCCAAGCTGGCGAGCGCCGTGCCGACTGCGGCCAACGTCGACTACTACGCGCAGATCGTCGAGGAGAAGGCGATGCTGCGCCGGCTCATCCGCACGGCGACGCAGATCGTCTCCAGCGGCTACGCCTCCGAGGACGACGTCGGCGCGCTGCTGAACGACGCCGAGGCGCGCATTATGGAGCTGTCCAACCGACGGGCCGCTCACGGCTTCATCAGCATTCGCGACGTGCTCATGGACGTATTTGAGCGGGTCGAATTTCTCTTTAATCACAAGGGCGGCACCACCGGCATCCCGAGCGGCTTCATCGATCTCGACAAGATGACGTCCGGGTTCCAGCGCAACGACCTTATCATCGTTGCCGCCCGTCCTTCGGTCGGCAAGACCGCCTTCGCGCTCAACATCGCCCAGAACGTGGCGGTGCGCGCGCAGGAGACGGTCGCGATCTTCAGTCTTGAAATGTCGGCCGCGCAGCTCGTCCAGCGGATGATCTGCGCGGAATCGAACGTAGACGCAGGACGGATGCGGACCGGCTTCCTCGAGGGCGACGACTGGGAAAAGCTGTCGATGGCCATCGGTTCGTTGTCCGAGGCGCAAGTATATATCGACGATACGCCGGGCATTACTGTAGCGGAGCTGCGGGCCAAGTGCCGCCGACTCAAGAAAGAGAAGGGGCTTGGCATGATCCTGATCGACTATCTGCAGCTGATCCAGGGCCGCGGCAAAGCCGGGGAGAACCGGCAGCAGGAGGTCTCCGAGATCTCGCGTACGCTCAAGCAGATCGCGCGGGAGCTCGAGGTGCCGGTCATCGCGCTGTCGCAGCTGTCGCGGGGCGTCGAGCAGCGGCAGGACAAGCGTCCGATGATGTCCGACCTTCGGGAATCGGGATCGATCGAGCAGGATGCCGACATCGTCGCGTTCCTGTACCGGGATGACTACTACAATCACGATACCGAGAAAAAGAACATTATCGAGATCATCATCGCCAAGCAGCGTAACGGTCCCGTCGGCACCGTAGAGCTCGTCTTCCTGAAGAACTTCAACAAGTTCGTCAGTCTGGACCGGGCTCATGGGGAAGCGATGGTCGGCAGCGCTTCCTGATGGCGAAAATCCGAACATTTCCGAACGATCACGGATACCCTATCCGAATCGTTCGGTTTTTTTATTTGACTTGAACGCTTTAGCTTGCTAAACTAGACAATGCCGCGATAGCGGCCATTTGCCGTCCATCGGGGGAGAGCACTCTTCCCGGTGCGTTGTCGCGTGCGCTTGAAGTCGGAGCCCTCGGCATCCTCGCATCCGTGCGGGCGGCACTAATCATGCCGGCTGGCCAAGTGCCAAGAGGCCGGATGGAGGGATTGCATTGTCTACAGTAGTTGTTGTAGGAACGCAGTGGGGAGACGAAGGCAAAGGCAAGATTACGGACTTCCTGGCGGAAAAGGCAGACGTCGTCGCCCGCTATCAGGGGGGCAACAATGCCGGGCATACGATCCTCATTCAAAACAAAAAGTATAAGCTGACCATGATTCCTTCCGGCATTTTTAACGAAAACAAAGTATGCGTCATCGGCAACGGCATGGTTATCAACCCGGCTGCGCTGGTGGAAGAACTCCAATATATCCGCGATAACGGGTTCAGCACGGATAATCTGCGCATCAGCGATCGTGCGCATGTCATCATGCCGTACCATCTCGTGCTTGACGGACTCGAGGAAGACCGCAAGGCCGACAACAAGATCGGCACGACGCGCAAGGGCATCGGCCCTTGCTACATGGACAAAGCCGCGCGCAACGGCATTCGCATCGCCGACCTGATGGATGCCGAAGAGTTTACGCTCAAGACGCGCCGTCTCGTGGAAGAGAAGAACCAGGTCATCGAGCAAATGTACGGCGGCGAGAAGCTGGACGCCGAGCAGATCATCGCCGAGTACCTCAAGCTGGCCGAAGAGCTGCGCCCGCTCGTTACCGACACGTCCGTCGTCCTGAACGACGCGATCGACGCCGGTCAGAAGGTGCTGTTTGAAGGTGCCCAGGGCGTCATGCTCGACATCGACCAAGGCACGTATCCGTTCGTGACGAGCTCCAATCCGTCCGCTGGCGGCGTGTGCATCGGTTCCGGCGTCGGTCCGTCCAAGATTCAGCAAGTTATCGGCGTGGCCAAGGCTTATACGACGCGCGTCGGCGACGGTCCGTTCCCGACCGAGCTGCATAACGATCTAGGCAACTGGATCCGCGACAAAGGCCACGAATACGGCACCGTCACGGGCCGTCCGCGCCGCGTCGGCTGGTTCGACAGCGTCGTCGTCCGTCATGCCCGCCGCGTGAGCGGCATCACGGGCCTGTCGCTCAACTCGCTCGACGTGCTGAGCGGCCTTGAGACGGTTAAGATCTGCACCGCCTATAACTACCGCGGCCAGCTCATCGAGCATTATCCGGCCAACCTCAAGATGCTCGCCGAGTGCGAAGCCATCTACGAGGAGCTCCCGGGCTGGAGCGAAGACATCACCGGCGCCAAGACGCTGGCGGATCTGCCGGAGAACACCCGCCGCTACGTGGAGCGCGTCTCCGAGCTGACCGGCATCCCGATCGCGATCTTCTCCGTCGGCCGCAACCGCGAGCAGACGAACCAGGTTGCGGAGATTTACGCTTAATCGGAAGCTGCGCATCCCATAGATCCTCATATTCTCAAGCTCTCTCGCCATCCCTCGGGGATCGGCGGGGGAGCTTTTTTATGGCTAAAAAAGAGGTTTGCAAGTACCATTCCACAAATGTATAATGTGTACTAGTTAAAGTGGTACACATTAAAATCATACACGTAACAAGATGCATGTAACAATGATACACGTAAAGGAGCTGACTCGGTTGCCCTATGATACGCATCGATGAGAGAAGTCCGACGCCGATCTACGAGCAGATCGTGCAGAACTTCAAAGCGCTGATCGCGAAGGGTGCGTTAGCGGAAGGCGACCGGATCCCCTCGGTACGGGAGCTGTCGGCGACGCTGCTCGTCAACCACAACACGGTGGCCAAGTCTTATCAAGAGCTCGAACGGCAAGGTGTCATCGTATCGCTGAGAGGCAAAGGCGCATTCGTGGCGAAGGCTGCGGAGGAGCCGGGCATGGAGCGGGAACGGCTGCTGCGATTGCGCGCAGAGCTGCGGCGCATCGCGGTCGAGGCGCATCATCTGGGCGTCGGAAGCGATCGCCTGCAGGCATGGCTGCAGGAAGAAATCAAGGAATACGGCAAGGGGAGGGAATCCGATGCTGACGGTGCGTCATCTGAGCAAAAGGATTGACGGCAAGCCCGTGTTGACGGAGGTTGACTTTGAGCTGGAAGCGGGTAAGGTGGCCGGGTTGATCGGACGGAACGGCGCCGGCAAGACGACGCTCCTTAAGATCATGTCGGGCATCCTCGACCCGGACGGCGGCGAAGTGCTGTTCGACGGCCGCTCCATCCACCGCGAGCCTGAGACCAAGCGGGAGCTGGTGTTCCTACCGGACACGCCGGAGGCTTGGTACGGCTATACGGGCTGGGGAGCCGCCTATATGTTCGGTCAGATCTATCCGCGCTTCGACCCCGCCTATTTCAAAGATACGATGCACCGGTTTGGCCTGCCGCTCGACCGCAACATACGTCATTTCTCCAAAGGCATGCGGATGATGTTCAGCACGGCGCTAGGCTTGGCTACGCGCGCTAGGCTCGTGCTTCTGGACGAACCGACCAACGGAATCGATCCGATCGCCAAAAAGCAGGTGCTGACTTTACTCATGGAAGCCGCTGCGGACGGCATGTCGCTTGTCGTTTCCTCGCACCTGCTGGAGGAGCTGGAGCGGATGACCGACGCGATATGGATCCTGCGCTCGGGCACCGTCGAGACGCATGCCTCGGAGGGCGCTGCCGAAGGCATCGTATCGAAGCTGCAGGTCGTATTCCAAGGCGAAGCGCCCGAAGCTTGGCTGCGCTCTCCCGACGTCCGGGTGCTGGATCATATCGGCCGCGTGTACACGCTGCTGCTGAACGTGGCTTCCGGAAGCGCGGCCGCCGCCGAGCTGGAGGCGATGAGTCCGTTGCTGGTCGAGCCGCTGCCCGTGCGGCTTGAGGATCTGTACGTTTGGAAGCTTGGAGGCGAGACGTATGCGAACTAAATCATGGTGGAGCGGCATGCGGCCGCTGCTCGGCAGAGAGTATGCGCAAGCGCGTCTTTTCATTTTCGCAGTGCCGATCGTGCACTTTCTGGCGCTGGGGCTGCCGCGCATGAATCAGTGGCTCTGGAGCGGTCAAAACATGGATCACTTCGATCGCTTTCAGATGAATTTTGTGCACGGCGATTTGTACCGATACGTGTACGATAACGGCACGCATGAGGTAGCAGGTCGATTCTGGCTGCTGTTGGCGGCATTCGTGCTCGCGCTCGTACAGCTCGGCGTCGAGCGGCGCAACGGCTCGCAGGAGCTGCTATTTTCGCTACCCTACGCGCGCAACCGGATTTTTTTCGCCAAGTGGCTGCTCGGCGCCGCATTGTTCGCGGGCTCGCTTTTTCTAAATACGCTCATTGACGCTGCTGTATTGGCGCTATCGCCAGCTTCGGAATTTTTGCGGGCAGACTATTATGCCGTCCAATTCGGTTACTCGCTGCTTGTCGTGCTGGCTGGCTATTCCTGCGCGCTCCTCATAGGAACGGTGACCGGCAGCGTCGCGTCCCAGACGATCCTCACCTGGGTGCTGGCCGCGTTACCGATCGTGTTCGTCGAGCTGCTGGATTCCTCGCTGCAGGCGCATGGCATCCAAATGTCGCGTCGCGGGGGATACGATTCCTACTCGCCGATCATGTGGGGAGACCGCGTCCGTTCGTGGTTCAACTTTTTTAATTATTCCTCCATGCAGTATCTGGACATCAAGTGGGGAAAAGCGTTATTCCTGCTCGTGCTGTCGCTCGCTAGCTTAGCCCTGGGCCAGTTCGCGTACAGCCGCAATCCGACGGAGAACAACGGCAAGCTGATGATATTCAAAAGTGCGGAGACTGTGCTGCGTTACGGCTTCGTTCTCTGCGCGTCCATGGTGGCGGGCATGCTGGGTACGGAGCTATTCAGGCTCAACGCAGGCGATCAACTGGGCTACGATATCGGCTTTGTGCTCGGATGCGCGCTTAGCGCATGGGGCATACGCAAGCTGCTGCGCATGAGATTCAAATATTAGGCTGGTGCATGTGGTGGCTATATAGCCTGTTTACGCCGTTTTAAGGATATCCCCTTCGGTCAGGGAACGGATCTCCGTTACTGATGGAGGGGCTATTTTCGTATCTGGCTTTTGGCGACCATTTTGTATTTACAGAGAGGAGTTGCATGGGTTCCTGTTCGAAGGGGATATCGTTAAAACGTGCAGCAGAGTCATGTTCCTGAACGAGGGGGATATGGTTAAAACGCTGCGCTAAAGCTCGTTCCTGATTGAGAGGGATACCGTTCAAACGCAGCGAATCGCCATCATTATTTGTCCCGGACGGAATGCCGCTCCTGCTGGTTGCCCATACTGATGCTATGAAACTTCATAGATTCGGAGGGCACGCATCATGTGGAAATGGATCCGCTGGGCGGGACAATTAATCGGAGCGACGCTGCTTGTCAGCTTCTTGAGTATCTGGACGACGGGTTATATCGTGACGAGCTACGTGCAGACAGCGTTGGCGGATTACGGCATTGCGCTCGATGAGCAGCCATTCGCGATGAGCGGCGTGTGGGGCAAGCTGTGGGGAGCGGATGGCGAAAAGAAAGCGGCGCAAGGGGAAGCGGAATCTCTGGAAGGAGACGACGGGAACCGCGAGGCAGCAGGTACTTCCGAGCCGAATGCGACTGCGACGCCCGATGCCGGTGCGGAATCGAGCCAAGGGGAACCGGATGCATCCAGCATGGGCACGCCTGATACGGATGCGGCTTCCGGGGACGACGCAGCTACGCCGGACGCCAACGCGGGTAGCGTGCCATCGCCGGAGCCGGGACCGGAACCAAGCGGTTCGGTGACGAATGGGGAAGCCGCAGCTTCGCCGGACACTACGGACGATGATGGCTTGCAAGGCGACGGAGCGGTACCTGTGTGGAACGGAGAAAACGGCTCGTCGGCGGTCTCCGGACTCACGGACGAGGAGAAGCAGCAGATCTACTCGGTCGTCGTCAGCAAGCTGACAAGCGATCAGTTGTCTCAGCTGACAGGGCTGATTCGCAACGGCTTGAGCGCAGAGGAGGTACCCCAGTTGGAGGCATTGCTGAAGCCCATATTGAGCGACAAAGAATACGCCACGATGCTGGAGGCGCTGAAGGTTCCAGAGGCGCAGTAGACTTTTAGATGAGAGAATTCTAAGCCCCGTTTCATTGATAGCCCGATAGACGCTATGCTACAGTGTTGAAGATGTCGCTTTTTGCGGCGGCAATCTATCTTACATAGCGATCGAGGAGTTATCCATGAATAACGGCAGCAGAAGCAAGCGAATTGCGGGAGCCGTCAAGGGGGCGGCCGTCTGGATCAAACGCCGGGCGGGACGCAAGACGGCGATCGCCTTATGCGCGGCAGTCGTCGCGGCAGGCGGAGGCACGGTACTCGTCAAGCAACATATAGAGGCTCATACGTTGTCTTATTCGGAAGTGTGGATCGGCGGCGAGCATGTCGGAGACGTCGGCGACCGAAGCGTCATCGATCGGAGCGTCGCCGTGAAGGCAGCCCAGTTGGCTCAAGCGGGCGGCGAGGTCTTGTATGAGCTGGATGATGGGCAGGTCACTTACAAGGATGCCGCAGCCTATGGCAAAAAGCTGGACGACGCGGCTGTTGCGGCCCTGGTTGGCGGCGTGCTTAAGACGCATCCGACCGGCGTCAAGCTGATGGTCGACGGCAAAGCCATTGCGGTCGTACGGGACAAAGAGACCGCGGAGCGAGTGTTGGAGCAGATCAAGGCGCATTACGCGCCGGCACCTGCAGAGGCGGCCGCAAAGAATGCGAAGAAGCCGGCCGCCAAGGAAGTACAGTCGCTGTCCTTCAGCGCGCAAGCTTCGAAGACCGGCGACGAGCTACCGGCTGCCGGCGACGGACAAGCCGCGGCGTCGGGCAAGGAAGCGGCACAGGCGCCTGAGGCCGACGACAGCGCGACCTTCGAGGAGACGGTGGCGATCGCGGAGCCGACCGAGGTAGATGCCAGCAAGATCGAGGACGACGCGGCGCTCGTCAAGCGGCTGATCGCGGGACATACCGTGCAGCGCGCCTATACGGTGAAGGCCGGCGATTGCATCGGCTGCATCGCGGACGAGCAACGAGTGTCAGAGGACCTCATTTATCAGAACAATCCTTGGATCGAAGAAGACAAGATCAAGATCGGCGACCAGTTGAACCTGACCGTTCAGGAGCCCCTGCTTAACGTCCGGTCCGAGGAGACGGTGACGCAAACGGAGACGATCGAATCGCAGCTCGAGATTCGCAAGACGGATGAGCTCAAAGCGGGCATATCCAAGATCGTCAGGCCTGGTTCGGACGGCAAGCGCATCGTTACCTACAAGCTGCTAAGGCGCAACGGACTCGTCATCGAAGAAGAGCAGGTATCGACACAAGTCGTAACGCCGGCGCTCTCCACCGTCATGCTGAAGGGCACGAAGGTGACGCCGAGCGAAGGCTCGGGCAACTTCATTTGGCCTGTATCCGGGCACAAGATTACCAGCTATTACGGCAAGCGGTGGGGCCGACTCCACAAGGGTCTCGACCTGGTCGGCAGCAGCAGCGTCACGGCCGCCGACAACGGCGTCGTCGAGCTCGCGGACGACAGCATGAGCGGCTACGGCAACGCCATTATTATCAATCATAACAACGGATACAAAACCCTGTACGGTCACCTGAGCAAGATAAACGTCAAGGTCGGCCAAGTCGTGGAGCAAGGCGAAGCCATCGGCGTGATGGGCAACACGGGCCACTCCTTCGGCACGCATCTGCACTTCGAAATCTACTTGAACGGCAAGCTTAAGAACCCCGCGGATTATTTGTAAACATTTACCCATACAAACGCCCTTCGAAACGCGCTTTCGGAGGGCGTTCTCTGTTGGGCAGAAACCTAGGGTATGTTAAAATAAGGCTAATCATAGCCGCCGGACGATTGAGATCCGAGGAAGCGGGACAGGGATACGGAGGCCAGCGCATGCCGGGCAAAATTCTGGTCGTGGACGACGAGCGGCCGATCGCCGATATATTGAAGTTTAACCTGGAAAAAGAGGGCTACGAGGTCATCTGCGCCTTTGACGGCGGAGAGGCCGTGCAGCTCGCGTTCGAGCACGATCCGGACTTGATCCTCCTTGACTTGATGCTGCCGGTCAAGGACGGCATGGATGTCTGCCGCGAGGTTCGCAGCCGGCTGTCGACGCCGATCATTATGCTGACGGCCAAGGATACGGAGCTGGACAAGGTGCTGGGTCTCGAGCTCGGCGCGGACGACTATGTCACCAAGCCGTTCGGCACGCGGGAGCTGCTAGCTCGCGTCAAGGCGCATCTCCGCCGCCAGCGCAAGCTGGACGAGCCCCGCGAGGGAGCCGAGCAGGAGGCTGAGCCGGAGCGGCAGGGCCTCAAGCTGTTTAATCTTTTTATCGATACGGATATGTACGTCGTCTACAAGAATGGCCAGCCGCTGGATCTGACGCATCGCGAATTCGAGCTCGTACACTACCTCGCGCGCAACAGCGGCAAGGTCATGACGCGCGAGCATCTGCTGCAGGCCGTGTGGGGCTTCGAGTACTTCGGCGACGTACGGACGGTGGACGTGACGATCCGGCGGCTCAGAGAGAAGCTGGAGGACGATCCGAGCAAGCCTGAGCTGATTATGACCCGCAGAGGCCTCGGCTATCTGATGCGGAGTCCGAAGATGGCGGGCGGGTACGGGGGATGAAGCTGTTCGCGCCGCTGCGCACGATTCAGGCGAAGCTGATCATGATGGTGCTCCTGCTCATCCTCATCGCGGTGCAGCTGATCGGCGTCTACTTTATCAGCACGATGAAGAAGTCGCTTATCGACAACTTCACTTCGAATATCAATACGCAAGCGCAACTGCTCGCCGTCCTGCTTGGCTCGGGGGAATTCGCCAAGCAGGACGGCGAGGGCAACCGCTCCGACGAAGCCATCGAGTCGCTCAAGCAACTCGTCGGCAGCCTCTTTAGCCAGAACGGCACGGAGACCCAGGTGCTCGACGCCAGCGGGCGCGTGCTCTCCACCTCGCTCGAGTCTCATCAGAGCTACATCGGCCGCAAAAATACGTCGCTTCTCGTCAGCCGCGCGCTCCAGGGCATCAGCGACAATACGGGCGAGCTGATTGACGAGGACCGCAGCCGCAAGAAGGTCATTGCCAAGCCGATCCTAAGCGGCGACAGAGTGATCGGCGCGGTCTATGTCGTCGCCTCCATGTCCGAGCTCTACAATACGGTGGAACGAATCAATCGCATCTTCGTCTCCGGCATGCTGCTCGCGCTAGGATTAACGGCAGTGCTCGGCATCCTTTTGTCGGGAACGATCACCTCTCCGATCAAGGCGCTCACGCTGCAGGTCACGGCCGTTGCCGAAGGCCGCTTCGACGAGCGGGTGCCGATCCTCGGGAACGACGAGATCGGCCAGCTCAGCGCGGCCTTCAACGAGATGACCGAGCGGCTCAGCGAGGCGCTGTCCATTAACGAGGAGGAGAACGAGAAGCTCTCGTCCATCCTCTCCAACATGAACGACGGCGTGCTCGCCACGGACGAGATCGGGCGCGTCATCGTCGCCAATCGCCGCGCCCGGGCGATGCTCGGGCAGGAGACGATCGAAGGGATGACCCTGTCCGAATGCCTGGCCATCGACAAGGCCGCCATAGCCGGCACGCTCGAAGGCAAGGAATCGACGCGCCTGATCTCCCGCATGCAGCCCGTCAGCGAGGAAGAGCTTGTCTTCCGTGCGTCGCTCACGCCGATCCGCCGCAGAGACAAGGGCGTAGTCGGTGTCATCGCCGTGCTTCACGACGTGACGGAGGCCGAGAAGCTCGACAATTCGCGTCGCGAGTTCGTCGCGAACGTTTCGCACGAGCTGCGTACGCCGCTTACGACGATCAAGAGCTACACCGAGGCGCTCGACGACGGCGCGCTCGCCGAGCCGCCGCTTGCGGAGCGCTTCGTCGGCGTCATCCGCAGCGAGACGGAGCGCATGATCCGGCTCGTCAACGACTTGCTCCATCTGTCGCGCTTCGACTCCAAGCAGGCGCAGCTCCGGCGCCAGATGACCGACGTCGGCGAGATGATGGAGGACGTCGTCGACCGCTTTTCGCTGCAGCTGCGGCAGAAGGCGATCACGGTCAAGGTCGAGGTCGATCCGAACCTGTCCAAGGTATGGATCGATCGCGACGGCATCGATCAGGTGCTCGACAACATCGTGTCCAATGCGATCAAGTACACCCTCGACGGCGGTTCGGTTCGCCTGACCGCGGGACCGACCGAGTCTGGACAGCTCTCGGTGTCCGTGCGCGATACGGGCATCGGGATTCCGAAGAAGGATCTGGCGCATATTTTCGACCGCTTCTATCGCGTGGACAAGGCGCGCTCGCGCAATATGGGCGGCACGGGGCTCGGCCTGTCGATTGCCCGGGAAATCGTCCGCGTCAACGGCGGCAGCATACTCCTCGATTCCGAGCAGGGAGTCGGTACGACCGTGACGGTCATGCTTCCGATGGTGCAGGAAGGAAGTGAGTACGCTTGATCGATAAAGCCAAATCCGTCGCGCTCGCGCTGCTCGTCGTCCTTAGTCTCGTGCAGAGCTATTTCCTGGCCTACAGCATGCCGAACCTGGAGACCCAGGTGAAGACCGAGCAGGATTACGTCAAAACCGAAGAACTGGGGCCGGAAGAGAAGGTTGAAAATCTGCTTTTCCCGGAATCGCTCGTCATTCACATGGGGCAGGACAAGCATACCGTTTTCTACCCGCAAGACACTTTTTACAGAATGGTACTGGATAAGCTGTCGAGCCGGGAGTTCAAAGGCTTCCAGCGAGCCGAAGCGAGAGCGATCGATTGGGAGCAGGTGCGTCGGCAGGACGAGGGCATCGAGATCCGCTTCGGGCGCAATATCCCCTTTTCGATGCTGCAGCGCGCATTCAAAGGCATCGACGGCGAGGCGATCCTCGCCGAGGGATCGGTCGACCGAATCTGGATATTCGCCCGTCCCGACAGCGGAGAAGTGCGCAGCTTCTTCCTGAACGCCGACGGCACCGAGGTGTATGAGGCCGCTCAAGTCGACCTGACCGCGCAGGACGTCGAGCAGAGCGTCGGCTTCGGCCAGTATTGGAAGCCGTTCAGCTATTGGGCCAACGGCGTCTACGTGCCGGATCAATCGCTTGCGCTGAGCCGCGTCGAGGTGGGCTTCACCAAGTATACGGCCGACCAGATGCAGCGCAACCTCTTCAACGACCCGACAACGACAAAAATGATCCAGGATAGTCAGGACGGCGCTCAGATCTATGCGGACACGAAGCGAGGACTCAAGGTGGAGCAAGGCGGTGGCTGGCTGTCCTTCAAAGACCCCGTCGCGCGGGCCGAGGGACGGGACGATCCCGCCGAGAACATCACCTCGGCCGTTCAGTTCGTTAATCTGCACGGCGGCTGGAACGGCAAGTTTCGCCTGGCACAGGCACCGGGCTCTGCCCAGGCAGACGATTCCGACTCGTCGATCCGGTTCCAGCAATACTACGGCGACGTGCCGCTTCTCTCCGCCGGCGAGTTCAGTTTCGGCTACATGCAGCTCACCGTGCAGCAGGGCGTAGTCAGCTCCTATGAGCGGTCGCTGCTCGTACTGGGAGACAAGGTCGGAACTGCGCAACCGTACAACCTGATTTCAGGCAATCAACTGCTGGTGAAAATTCGCCAGACGGCAGGCGGCCAGCAGGTCGCATCGCTTTTCCCGGCCTACCGCACGACATTGGCGCAGGATAAGCTGGTGCTGGAGCCGGTATGGGCGATACGCACGTCAAGCGGCGAAGTTCGCTTCGCCGGATGAGCCGGCCGAAAATAGGCGTTTTCTTCGGAAGGGGGGAGCAAGGTGGACTGGGGAAGAGCGAAGACGGTGCTCATCGTCGCTTTTTTAGCGCTAAATATCGTGCTCGGATATCAGCTATGGCTGGAGTGGCGGGAGCGAATCGACTCGACGGTCGACTGGACCTCCTTGCCCGCCGAGGCTAGGCAGATCATGCAGGAGAAGAATATTCGGATCGAAGCCAAGATCCCGACCGATACGCCAAGCCTGCGCGATATTACGTACAAGCAGCAGGTGCCGGCCGGAGCGGCAGGCAGCAAACGAATTGCAATCGAGCCGTCCCGAGAGACGCGTATCGTATTTAATAATAAAGAGCTGTTGCAGGCGCTGGGCGACGTCATTCCCGAGCTGTCGAGATATCAATTCGATTATTACGGCAGCGCGAGCGAAGGCGAATATGCGTTCAATCGCAAGGTTGAGGGCTTGCCTCTCTTCGACGCCAAACTGATTCTCTATTACAGCGAGCAGAAAATTCAGGAATACAGCCAGGATTTGATCGAGACGCTGCCGTCCGAGGGCGGTCCGGACCAGAAGGTGCTGCCCGCAACCCAGGCGCTTACGAGCCTGATCCTGAAAAAATACTTGCCGACAGGGGCGGCCGTCAAGGAAGTGCAGCTCGGCTACCACGGCCAGGGCATTTTTAACTCCGATACGCAGGTGGCCGCGCCCTCCTGGCGCGTTCTGCTTGAAGACGGAGGCGTGTTCTACGTCAATGCGGCCAGCGGCGAGGTTTCCACGGACAAGGAGACCTCTCTCGAGCCGTTATCGGAACCTTAAGGCTCGCAGCGCGCCCGAAGTAATTAACGCTGAGGGGCTCTAATCTGATAGAATAAAATAGAGTGCGCGACTATAAAGATCCTTAGAGAGACATATAGCCTTGCCGGAGAGAAGAGAGAAGGGAAACAAAGCTTATGGGACTTCGCTTCACGGTGCTGTCCAGCGGATCGACGGGCAATGCGACCGTCGTGTCCTCGAGCGCGGCGACAGTGCTCATCGATGCCGGTCTAAGCGGCAAAAAAATCGAATCGCTGATGCAAGAACGAGAGGTGTCGGGCAGCGAGCTGGACGCCATCTTCGTGACGCACGAGCATTCTGACCATATTAAAGGTTTGGGCGCTTTTGCCCGCAAATACAGCCTCCCCGTCTACGCCAATGAGAAGACGTGGGGCGCCATGAACAAGCATGTCGGCGAGCTGCCGGACGAACAGCGCAAGGTGCTGCCGACCGGTGGCGTCATGGAGCTGTTCGACCTGCGGATCGAGTCGTATGCAATCTCGCACGACGCGGAGGAGCCGGTAGGCTATTGCTTCAGGTCGGACGGCACGAAGCTGACGCTGGCGACCGATCTTGGGTACGTCAGCGACAAAGTCATGAGTCAACTGCTGGAGTCGGACGTACTCGTGCTGGAGGCTAACCACGATATCAACATGCTCCGGATGGGCCGATATCCTTGGAACATCAAGCGCCGCATTCTTGGCGATATGGGCCATCTATCGAACGAAGCGGCTGGCGATACGCTATGCCGGCTCGTATCCGAAGGCCGCACCAAGCGCGTGTACCTCGCCCACTTGAGCCAGGAGCACAATTTGATGGATTTAGCGAAGCTCACGGTGAATACCGTATTAGAAGATAACGGCGTTTTCTATCAAAAGCACGAGTTTGCGCTTTGCGATACGTACGCGGACCGGCCGACGCCTTGGGATCTGGTGAAGGCGTAGTGTGTCAGAACAGATGGCGCTCCAGCTCTTCTTCCATCTCTTCCGACTTTAGCCTTAGCTCTTCTGCGGTGACGATGCCTTTGTCGACCAGCACTTCGATCAGCGTGGTGAGCGCCAGCAGTTGACGATAGCGGTCGTCCTTCAGGTCGGCGAGCTGCGCCGCGAAGTCTACGAACGACCAATGGGGAGACGTGGGTTTCAAGCGCTTGTCCTCCTTGCATTACCATTTTGATTTGTCGTCGGTTTGCTTGCTATGGATCTGTGAATCTATTACTATTTTAGTCAAATCGCTCACCATACATTCCAATTTTCTTTGCTTTTAATCGGTCAGCGAGGGAGGCGTCTCATGGGCTTTTTCAAAGACGATTTTTACTCTACCAAAGTTAAGCGAAGCAGTCGGGAGACATCCGGCTCCTGGAATCGGCCGAGCCGTTGGGGCCGCCAGAATTCCGCTTTGAAAATAGCGCTCGTCTCTTCGCTGGCCAGCTCCGTGCTGGTTGCGTCCCTTTTCTATCTGACCGTCGACCGCCCCAAAAGCGGATCCGCTGCGCCGGCTATATCGTCAAGCGTCTCGGGCGGGTACGATACGAACGAGGCGATCATCTCCGCTGCCGCCAAGGTGGGTCCCGTCGTCGTGAGCGTCATCAATCAGACGCAAGGCGGATCCTCGAACAACGAGGCGGCGATCCAAGAAGGCACCAGTCTGGGCTCCGGCGTAATCTTCCTTAAGCAAAAAGGGAAGGCTTATATGATTACGAACGCTCACGTTATTGCGGATAGCGTAAAGCTCCAGGTCGTCCTGTCGAACGGGACCAAGAAGACCGCGACTGTCGTGGGCAAGGATACGATTACTGACCTGGCCGTTCTTGAGACGGACGACAAGGGGATCAATCAAATCGCCGACATCGGAGACTCGGGCAAGCTGCGCAAAGGCGAGACGGTGATTGCGGTCGGCAATCCGCTTGGATTCAGCGACTCGCTGTCTAACGGCATCGTCTCCAACTTGAAGACGACGGTGCCGATCTCGCTCAACCAAGACGGTGTCTACGATTGGGAGGAAGAGGTCATCCAGATCTCGGCACCGATCAATCCGGGCAACAGCGGCGGCGCGCTCGTCAACCTGAATGGTCAAGTCGTCGGGATTAACAGCATGAAGGTCGCGGATACGAGCGTAGAGGGCATCGGATTTTCGATTCCGATCGACGACGCCATGCCGATTGTGGACCAATTGATGGAGCACGGCAAAATAAAGCGTCCGTATCTGGGCGTCTACTCGATGGATCTGTCCATCTACCTGGACAATAAGGCAGGATCGGAAGACGAAGCGCCGTCCGACGACGGAGACGCCGAGGCTACGCCGGATTCGAACGGCGACGACGACGATGTTCCGGCGGGCGATGAGCTCGTCATACCGGACGGCGTTACCGATGGCGTGGTCGTTCTCGAAGCCGTCGGCCCGGCTAAAGCGGCAGGTCTTGCCTTTAACGACATTATCGTATCGCTCGACGGCCATCCGATCAGCAGCACCCTCGATTTGCGCAAGTATTTGTATACGAAGACCAAAATCGGGGATACGCTAGATATTACCTACTATCGGGACGGCAAGAAGGGCGAGCTCAGCGTGAAGCTCGTCGAAAAGACCGAGAACGACGGCTAACCACATGAGCCGATCTCCGGCAAGAGGAAGGATATCTCATCATGTATTGCGTATGTAAAGAACACGTAGAGCTCGCGATCGACACCTTCGTCGACGAATACGAGGACGCGCCCGATCTCGTCAATTTGAAGGAGACCAAGTTCTCCGCCTGGGATCCGCCGCAGCACTGCGAATATTGCAAGGAGTCGGTTCATTTTCTAATTGTCTGAACCGCCGGGGCTCCACCGTCTAGAGAACGCAAGACGCCCTGTAGAGGGCGTTTCGGCGTTCTCTTTTTTATGTGACAGAGCCGTGCCCGTCGCCGCATTTTAACGATATCCCCTTCAATCAGGGGCAGTCGTATAGCTAGCGCGATACGTTTTAACAATATCCCCTTTGCTCAGGAGAGGGGGGACACGTACGGATTTGCGAAGCTTTTTCCCCCGCCAAAAGCACAAAAAATCAGTAGACACTCAATCCTCATTTTGCTAAAATAAGAACAAATGTTCTCTGTGGAGTGAGCTGCGATGAGCGGAAGCCGATATTCGATCGGAGACGGGATACCGACTTATAGCGAGGAAGATTGCGAGGGCGCCCTCTTTATAGCGAAGTGGCCTGAAGGCTACAGGTGCCCTCGCTGTTCGTATCCACATTATTATCGCGTTTCCTCAAGGGGGCGCGGGCTGTTTGAGTGCGTCTCCTGCAGGCATCAGACCTCGCTGACGGCAGGGACGATACTCGAAGGCACACGCACGCCGTTGTGCAAGTGGTTTCAGGCGATGTATCTGATGCAGATCGGCATCAGCGCCAAGCTGCTGTCCGAGCTCATTCAGGTGACCTATAAGACCGCATGGCTAATGAACCACAAGCTTCGCTACGCTATCGAGCAGCGGGATGCCGGGCTCCCTTTAGAAGGGAGTCTACAGTTACTTGGCGAGTTTTACGGATATGAATTCCACCGTCATTATAGCGGCAATGGCGCGGCGCAAGTGGATAAGTCGCAGTCTGTAGTCGTTGGCGCTTCGGTCAATGAACAGACGGATATGGTCAAGCAATTGAAGATCAAGCGCGTGGAATGCACGAGAGCCGGCCAGGACGCTGGGGGCGTTATCGGGCGGTTTTTGCAGCATCATGCCAATGATTCCAGCGAAGTAAAGATCTTTGATCGCCGCAATCGCAAAGAGCGTTCGGGACTCCATGTATTATGGACGGAAGCCGTCAGGTGGCTGGCCCGGACATTCGGAGGGATCGGACCAAAGCATCTGCAGGCGTATTTGGATGAGTTTTGTTTTCGTCGCATGCTTCGCAGCGGGTCGATGGTTGAATTGATGGGCTTGTGCGGCACGACGGCTACGATCATCTATCGAGATCTGGTTGGAAAAGGGTTCGGGGTGCATCCGATTGAGTGGCGTTCTAAACGCGCAGAATCCCGTCGAGTGGTTGCATCATAAGTTCAAGAACGCCTAAGTGTGCAAGTGTACAGGTGTGCGTGATCTGCTATTACTCTGCCTGCAAGCCCAGGTAAGATCACAGAAGAGGCTTCCGCTTTTTGCAGCCCATTTCCTGAGCGAAGGGGATATCGTTAAAACGGGTGAAAAGGGGCCTATAGCCCCCCGGCACATGCCCTCTTCTTGCCGATGCAACAGCGGACGTTGACGCATGCATCCGCTCGCGCAGGCGGCATTAGCGAGGATCAGCTTCTGAACCGCTTGAGCAGTTCACGGCCCCATTTCCACAGAATATTGCCCGACAGAAGGAATGCGACGAGCAGACCGCTGCAGGTGACGACCAGCGCGAGCCACTCGAAAGGCGAGTAGCTGGACATTTTGCTCCACTTGATCGGATTTTTGAGATCCTCGATGACCTGGTTCATGCCGTAAATGCCGCTGATGACGGTATAGATGGTGAGGATGTTCAGCAAATAACTGGAGCGGCGCGAGTTGGCGTTCTCCTGGTACTTGAACAAGTCGTTGAGCGTCTGTTTGACGTCTTCGAATAGCTCGTCGTTGCCGTACATCCTGCGCAGCTGGAGAAAAATCTCCCGCCCCTGGGACTGCGAGACGACTTCAAGAAAGTTGTATTTGGCGGAGAAGGTGGTAATGTCGCGGATGAGCAACTCCGTCTTCTCCGAGTCGCGCTCCATCTGGACGCGGGAATACGCATTCGACAGCTTGAGCAGAACGATGCGGTGAAAAAGGTTCAGCAGCAGTCCGTAATAGTATTCGCCGTACATTTTGTTGACGATGGCGTCCGCTTTGCGCTCGGGCAGGCTGCTCAGGCAGCAGAAGCAGCTCTCGTCGGTCTGATAGTAGGCGTACGGCGCCCATCGCTCGAGGCCGGTGTCCCGGCAATAATCCTCGATGTAAGGCATGTAGTAAGCGCTGATATACGGGTCCCCATTGTCGTCGAGGCCGTCGAGCCTCGAAGCGCGGTAGCGGTCTAGTAGTGAGATGTCCGTATGCTCGGGAAAAGCATAGCTCGCCATGACGTACATGCGCTCGTCGATCAGATAAGGCAGCTCCTCGAAGTAAGCGCCGTCCATCGGCGTGCGGTCGAGGTGCTCGACCATGTGCGGCACGATGGCCTGAAATATAAAATCTTGAACCTCTTTGTAGCACGCTCCCTCGTACACGACGTTCGCGGCGCGGTCCTCGCTATGGGCGTCTTGCAGCGCGCGAAGACGATCGGCGAATTCGATGGCTTCGGTCAAGGTGATATTCTCCTTGGCCAGTTGGACACGAAGCGTGATGAAGCCGGTGTCGAACGGACAGAGCACGACGTCAACGGCGTGCAGGACAAAAGGCGCATCGAAATACCGCGTCTGCAGCACGGCTGTCGTCCCCATCGCCTTGCTCATGCGCTGGAAGCTCACCTCGTTGTCCTCCGACGGGAACAGCACATGGTTCGTGAACGGCAGGTAATAACGCTCCATATCCCGATGCGACACGCGATGCTTCGGGCCGTAGAACGCATTTTCCAGCTCCAGCGCGCTTAGCCGGAAGGCGGTGAAGCCTTCCCGCTCCAGCGTGTTTTTAACGTCCTTGTGGCAATCTGTCGTCAGGGAGAAAGGAAATAGAAATTGAAAATTCGCCTCTCGGATCGGCTGATCCGTCGCGTCCCCGTGATGAAACGGTTGTACAGCGCCCGTGCGCTCGTTTTTCATAAAGGGGAGACCGCCTGCCTTTCGTCACGTTCCATAGCCTTCTTCGCTTCAAGCTCTTTGCCGAAGGTGCGCTTTATCTGTCTCATGCTTCCGTATACGTACAACACGTCTCCCGCCTCCAGCGGCGTCTCCATGCGACTGTCGCGGATCGCGACGGTGCCGCGCTTGATCAGGAGAATATTCACGTCCGGCAACCGGTCGCACAGCTCCTTGATCGTACGGCCGATGGCCGGCGACGCCTCGCCGATCGGAATATCGATGAAGGCATCTTCTTTCTCCAAGTATAGCACCTCTTGAATCGCCAGCTCGTGGATCGCGAAGGTTTGGCGGAAGGCGCCGCTCATACGCTTCTCCAGCAGCTTGCCGACCGCAGGCATGCGCAGCAAGACATAAGCGATGAACAGCACGCCGGAAGCGATGGACAGCGGAAAAAGGTGAAAGTCGGGAGCCAGGATAGCGCTCACGCAGGAGATCATGACCGCTAGCGAGAAGGCGCCGAACAGAATCAAAAAGATGCCGATCCGTCTGCGTACGGGATGTCCGAGGATCAGCTCGGACTCCTTGGTCGTGAAGCCGGTGCCGGTCAGGAGCGAGACGACCTGAAAGCGCGCGATAGGATGCTCTAATCCCGTCGCTCGCATGAGGATGGCGGAGATTTCGACGACGAGAAATACGATCAGTATGTAGACGAGTATAAACCCCATAAGGGCGCCGCCTTTCGCTCAGATCCGCAAAGGAGCTGCGGTAACTATACTTCTGTTATACCCTTAGCACCGGCTGCTTCAAGCGTAGGGACAGGCGGTATCCGTGATTTTCCAAGCAACCCATTGACAGTTTCCGTGGACCGATGGTAAAGTGTCAAATGTCAAATACATTTCACAATTGAAGGGAGGATTGCGTTCGATGCGTACATTCATGATTGTTCCAGCCGCTGTCGTTGCTGCCTTTGTAAGCGAACGTAATCCGTTAAAGCCCGTTTAATCCAACGATGGATACCAAGGGCGCGCGGTTACGTATCCGTAATCGCGCGCCCTTTCTTATTCGCCCCGGAACGAACGAACGTTCGAAAACCGGGAACGAATGCATAGAATAGGCGTATCGCTTACGGGCGGTGCGCCTTTTTTGCATGCTTGGATGCAAGCGGGAACAGAAGAGAGGGAAAAAAATGCTTAGCGTACTTATCAAGTTAAAGTGGTTTTTCAGAGCGCATTGGAAGCGGTATACGATCGCGGTCGTCCTGCTCGCGATCGCGGGCATCATCGACATCTTGCCCCCCAAGCTGCTTGGCAACACGATCGACGGCATTCAGCAAGGGACAATGTCGCAGGCGGAGTTCTATCAGATCGTCGTGCTGTGGCTCGGGGTGACAATCGTCGGCTACGGCATCAACTACGTCTGGATGTACCAGCTGTTCGGGGGCTCGATGATGCTCGAGCGGCTGCTCCGTACGAAGCTGATCCGTCATTTGCTGCGGATGACGCCGACGTTCTACGAGCGCAACCGGACGGGCGACCTGATGGCGCGCGCGACGAACGATCTGTGGGCCATCTCGAATACGGCCGGCTTCGGCATTTTAACGCTGATCGATTCGTCCATCTTCATGGTGACGCTGTTAATCATCATGGCGGGACTCATCAGCTGGAAGCTGACGCTCGCGGCCATGCTGCCCCTGCCGCTTATCGCGCTGGCGATGAAGCATTTCGGCGGCAAGATCCACGACCGCTTCATGAAGGCGCAGGATTCGTTCGGAGAGCTGAACGACCAGGTGCTCGAATCGGTGACGGGCGTTCGCGTCATTCGCGCCTACGTACAGGAAAAGGCGGACGAGGAGCGGTTTCACGCGAAGACGAACGAAGTGCTGGAACGCAATATCGCGGTCGCTCGCATCGACGCGCTGTTCGAGCCGACGAATAAGGTTCTGATCGGACTGAGCTATATTATCGGCGTTTGCTACGGCGGCTATCTGGTTTTCCGGAGCGAGATCACGCTCGGAGAGCTCGTCTCCTTCAACATCTTCCTCGGCATGCTGATCTGGCCGATGTTCGCCATCGGCGAGTTGATCAACATCATGCAGCGCGGCAACGCATCGCTCGACCGTGTCAACGAGACGCTCGGCTACGTGCCGGACGTCCAGGACCCGCAGCGGCTCACCGAAGTGAAGGCACCCGACACGCTCGCGTTCAAGGCTTTGACCTTCCGCTATCCGTCGTCGGCGGTAGACAATCTGATCGACGTCGGCTTCGAGCTGAAACGCGGCCAGACGCTCGGCATCGTCGGACGCACCGGCAGCGGCAAGACGACCCTGCTCAAGCAGCTGCTGCGGGAATATCCCGCAGGCAGCGGTGAAGTGTCGATCTCAGGCGTGCCGATCCAGGACATCGGCATCGACCGTCTGCTCTCATGGGTCGGTTATGTACCGCAGAACCCGATATTGTTCTCCCGCACGATCCGCGAGAACATCTTGTTCGGTCAGGAGGAGGCCACGCCGGAGACGCTGCAGCATGCGCTCGTCCGGGCCTCGTTCGCCAAGGACATCGTATTCCTGCCCGACGGGCTCGAGACGCTGGTCGGCGAGAAGGGCGTGGCGCTCTCCGGCGGGCAGAAGCAGCGGGTGAGCATCGCCCGCGCGATGATCGCGGATCCGGAGATCCTCATGCTGGATGACGCGCTGTCCGCCGTCGACGCGAGGACAGAGGCCGAGATCATCGAGGGCATCCGTACGGAGCGAGCCGGCAAGACGACGCTTATCGCGACGCATCGGCTGTCCGCGGTTCAACACGCGGACCTCATCCTCGTGCTGGACGAAGGTTACGTCGTCGAGCGGGGCACGCACGAGGAGCTGCTGGCGCACGGCGGCTGGTATAAAGAGCAGTACGATCGGCAGCAGCTCGAGGCGATCGTCGAAGGTTAAGCGACGTAACTCGCGGACGCGACTCGACGCAGGACACTAAGGACGCCCTACAAAGCGAAGAGAAGAGAAAGAAATGAAGGTGACCAATCATGACAGGCAAGCGTTTATTCCGCTACGCACTGCTATATAAGAAAACGATCGTCTGGGCGTTGGTGATGCTGGCGCTGGCGGTGTGCGCCGAGCTGCTCGGACCGCTGCTGGCCAAGCGGATGATCGACCAGAACATTCTGGGCATCGAAAAAACCTGGTACCAGGTCCAGGCCAAGCAGAGCGACGCGATCTCCTACCAGGGCAACTGGTATGTGAGAAGCGACCATCTGCCGGCCGGCGCGGACCGCAGCCCTGAATCGGCCAGACGCGTACTCCAGGAGAAGCGCAGCTACTACTGGATCGACAGCGACTTGGCATTCGACGGCGCCCGGTCGGTCTCGGACGGCACGATGACCGTGACCGCCAAGGACGGGCGCAGCGCACAATATGCGGCCACAAAGCTGACGAAGGGCGAATTGTATGCGTTCTACAAGCCGGAGGTGCCGATGCTGCTGCAGCTGGCCGCCGCCTATTTCGGACTGCTGCTGCTAGCCGCGGCTTTCACTTACGGGCAGAAGCTGCTGCTGCAGACGTCGGCAAACCGAATCGTGCAGCGCATGCGCGAGGACGTATTCGCGCACACGCATCGCCTGCCGGTGCAGTACTTCGACAACCTGCCCGCAGGCAAGGTCGTCTCGCGCATTACCAACGACACCGAAGCCGTACGCGAGTTGTTCGTGGCGGTACTGGCCAACTTCTTCTCCGGCATCGTCTATATGACCGCGATTCTGGGGGCGCTGTTCCTGCTCGATACGAGCCTTGCGCTTATCGCCCTGCCGCTCATTCCGATGCTCGCGATCTGGATCGTCCTGTACCGCAAGTACGCAGGCAAGCTTAACAATGTAATTCGCGCGAAGCTGAGCGATATCAACGGCATGATCAACGAGTCCATCCAAGGGATGACGATCATTCAAGCGTTCGGCAGGCAGAAAAAGATGGCCAAGGAGTTTGACGAGCTCAACGAGGATTACTTCAATCACCAGACGAAGCTGGTCAGCCTGAACTCGATTACTTCCCACAATCTCGTAAACGTCGTGCGCAATCTGATCTTCCTGGCCGTTCTCTGGATGTTCTGGGGCGGATCTTTAAGCAGCGCCGTCACGGTCGGCGTGTTGTATGCGTTCATCGATTACATGAACCGCATGTTCCAGCCGATCGTCGGCATCGTCAATCAGCTGTCCAATCTGGAGACCGCGCGGGTATCCGCGTCCCGCGTATTCGAGCTGCTGGATCAGCCGGGCATTCCGGTCGAGCCGGGCGCCGCGCCTCGCAGCGGCGGAGACGTGCGCTTCGAGCACGTGACCTTCGCTTACAAAAAGGGCGAGAACGTATTGAAGGACGTCAATTTCCACGCCCGCCAGGGCGAGACGGTCGCGCTCGTCGGTCACACGGGCTCCGGTAAAAGTTCGATTCTAAACCTGCTGTTCCGCTTCTACGATATTGAAGAGGGCAGCATCAAGGTAGACGGCGTAGACGTTCGCGATATTCCGAAGCAGCAGCTGCGTACGCACATGGGCATCGTGCTGCAGGATCCGTTCCTGTTCACGGGGACGATCGCATCGAACGTAAGTCTTGGCAACCCGGCGATCACGCGGGAGCGCGTCGAGCAGGCGCTTCGCGACGTCGGCGCCTACGACATGTTCATGAGTCTGCCGGGCGGACTCGACGAGCCCGTCATCGAGAAGGGCGCGACGCTGTCCGCGGGACAGCGGCAGCTGATCTCCTTCGCCCGGGCGCTGGCCTACGACCCGGCGATTCTCATCCTGGACGAGGCGACGGCCAGCATCGACACCGAGACCGAGGCTATCATCCAAGCGGCGCTGGACGTGCTTAAGAAAGGGCGGACGACGTTCGTCATCGCCCACCGGCTGTCCACAATCCGTCAGGCCGATCAGATTCTCGTGCTGGACCACGGCGTCATCGTCGAGCGCGGCGATCATGAGCGTCTGATGCGGCTGCAGGGTAAATACTATGCGATGTACCAGCTGCAGGGCGGCGCCGCGATGGAACTTACCGGCGCCGAGGAAACGGAAGCGGCGGCGAAATGAAGCAAGGAGAGAGACAAGATGACGACAATTCGCAAGGAAACGAATGAAGATATCGAAGCGGTCAGGCAGGTTCATCTGGCCGCCTTCGGCGGACGGGAGGACGAGAGCCGGCTCGCGGACCGCATCCGCGAGTCCGCCGGCTTCGTGCCGGAGCTGTCGCTCGTAGCGGAGACTTCCGGCCGAGTCGAAGGGCATATGCTGATCAGTAAAGCGGAGCTCGTGGACGGTCAAGAACTAGAGGACACGCTCGTGCTGGCGCCGATCGGCGTGCTGCCCGACGCGCAGGGCCGCGGAATCGGGAGCGAGCTGATCAAGGAGGGCATCCGCAGGGCGGGGCAGCTGGGCTACAAGCTGATTTTTCTCATCGGCCATCCGTCCTACTATCCGCGATTCGGCTTCAAGCCTGCCGTGGATAGCGGGCTCGTCCTGATGCAGTTCGACGTGCCGGACGACGTGTTCATGGTGCTCGAGCTGGCGGAGGGAGAGCTGGCCCGCCTCAGGGAGACGCGCAAGGAGAAGTACGGGGAGCTGAAGTATCCCCAGACGTTTTTCGCCTAGTGCTTGCCTAGAAAAAGACGCTTATCTCGCGCCGACGCGCTCGAATCCTTCCCCGAAGGGTACTATAGTAGCGGAAGCCTGGGCCCCAGTCCATTAGACAAGGACCCTGCGTTCCCTATAAACTAGACCATAGGAAATCGGAATCGGGAAAGGGAGTAGAGCGTACATATGTCATTCCTGGAAATTCTAAAAGGCATCATCATCGGCATCGTCGAAGGCGTCACGGAGTTTGCGCCCGTCTCTTCTACGGGTCACATGATCATCGTGGACGACCTGTGGCTCAAGACCGAGAACTTCCTCGGCTCGGATGCGGCAGTCGCATTCAAGGTTGTTATCCAGCTCGGCTCGATCCTGGCGGTCGTCGTATTGTTCTGGCGGCGGTTCATGGACCTGCTCGGTCTTAGAAAACTCAAAGGCAAAGACGCCCGCATCGAAGCGGAACACGAAGGCACGGGAGAATGGAGCGGTTCCGGCACAGGACGGCTCAAGCTGATGCAAGTCATCGTGGGACTCATCCCGGCCGGTATTCTTGGCTTCCTGTTTGACGATATGATCGAGAAACACCTTTTTTCCACGGAGACGGTGCTTGTCGGCCTCGTGTTGGGCGCCATCCTCATGATCGGTGCAGACCGTCTGGGGCCGAAGCAGCCGAAGGTGAACACGGTGGACCAGATTACCTACAAGCAGGCGTTTACGATCGGCTTGATCCAGTGCTTCTCGCTGTGGCCAGGCTTCTCGCGGTCCGGCTCGACGATCTCGGGCGGCGTCTTGCTCGGTCTCAGCCACCGTGCGGCGGCGGACTTCACCTTTATCATGGCCGTGCCTATTATGGCAGGCGCGAGTCTCATCACGCTGCTCAAGAACTATCAGTACATAACGACCGACATGCTGCCTTTTTACATCGCAGGCTTTATCGCCGCGTTCTTGGTCGCGCTGGTGGCCATCCGGTTCTTCCTGAACCTGATCAACCGGATCAAGCTCGTGCCGTTCGCTATCTATCGCATCGTGCTGGCTGTCGTGCTGGCGCTGGTGCTCTGGCTGTAACTACTGGAATACGGCTGCCCGGGCAACGTCCGGCGCAGTCGTTTTTTAATGCCCGGACGTTTGAACGGTATCCCCTTAAGTCAGGAGCCATAGTCATGCGGGAAGTTTGAACAATATCCCCTTAAGTCAGGGAAAAAGATGCGTCCTGATCGAAGGGGATACCGCTCAAACGGGTAAAATAAGGACAGGGCGCCACTAAAATTAAGGCTTAGCCGAAATGCGGAAAAGGGCACGTAATGTGGTAGGATAGGAGTACGAATGCGCGGCAGCGGTCCGCGAATATAAATGAGGTGCTATTGTGGCAGAGTTTGGACCATTGGGTGTGGCGGCACGCGCATCCGAATTATTGTATAGCTTGGGCATCAAGCAGCCGACGCCGGTACAGGCGCAGACGATCCCGGTTGCTCTGACGGGCAAGGACGTCATCAGCCAGGCGCAGACGGGTACGGGCAAAACGCTTGCGTTCGTGCTGCCGATGCTCGAGCGGATCAAGCCGGAGGTGCCGTATTTGCAAGGCTTGATCGTGACGCCGACGCGCGAGCTCGCGATCCAGATTACGGCGGAGATCAAGAAGCTGCTGCCCGCCTACGAAGGCGTGCGCGTGCTGGCGGTCTACGGCGGGCAGGACGTCGAGGCGCAGCTGCACAAGCTGGAAGGCAACATGCATATGATCGTGGCGACGCCGGGCCGGCTGCTCGATCATATGCGGCGCGAGACGGTCAGGCTGTCCAACGTGCGCATGATGGTGCTCGACGAAGCCGACCAGATGCTGCACATGGGCTTCCTCGGCGAGGTCGAGGAGATCATGTCCAAGACGCCCAAGGACAGGCAGACGATGCTCTTCTCGGCGACGATGCCGGATAAGATCCGGAACCTGGCCGGTCGTTATCTGCGGGACCCGCAGGAAGTGACGGTCAAGGCGAAGCAAGTGACGGTCAAGGATACTGCGCAGCTTGTCATCGAGACGACCGACCGGGCCAAGCAAGAGGCGCTGGTGGCGATGATTAAGGAGACGCAGCCGTATCTGGGCATGGTCTTCTGCCGCACCAAGCGGCGCGCGAGCACGCTGAACGAGGCGCTGCAGGCGCTGGGGTACAGCAGCGACGAGCTGCACGGCGACTTGTCGCAGGCGAAGCGGGAGCAGGTTATGCGAAAGTTTCGGGATGCGAAGCTGCAGCTGCTGGTCGCGACGGATATCGCAGCGCGCGGGCTTGATGTGGAAGGCGTGACGCACGTGTACAACTACGACGTGCCGCAGGATGCGGAGAGCTACATTCACCGCATCGGACGGACAGGCCGTGCGGGCGAGTCGGGCATGGCGATTACGTTCGTCGCGCCCAAGGACCGCGGCGACCTCGGCGTAATCGAGGACGGCATCGGGATGTTCATCGAGCGGCGCAAAATCGGCGCGGCCGGCGGCAGCGTGGCGGCCGAAGGCGCCGCGACGGTGAAGGCGCGGACGCCAGGCGCATTTGGCAAGCGCGCGGGTGCTGCGGGCACCGGAGCGCGCAGCGGCGCGACGCGCGGTGCCGGAGGCGGGCGGCGCGGCGAGAGCCGCGGAGACGATCGCGGCGCGCGGGGTGAAGGCCGCGCCGCGGTACGCGGCGGCGTCGTGCGCGGCGCACGCGGAGATGGCGCAGCAGCGCCCGGCGGGCGCGGCGCGGAGCGGGGCTTGCGCGGCGGCGCGGCGAATGCGGGCGCGGGCCGCGGCAAGGGCGTGCCTGCGCGCGGCGGACGCGAGGCAGGTGCCGGTGGCGGCGCAGGCGAGGAGCGCGCAGCCAAGTGGTGGGAGCAGGGCGAATACTTCGCCCCGCCTCCCGAAGAGCGCGCGGCGGAGCCGCAGGGTCAGCGCCGCAGGCCGGGCGCGGGCGGCCCGGGCAACGGCCGCCGCGAAGCCGGCGCCGGCAGGCCGCAGGCGGGAGCGGGGCGCGGGCCCCGCAGCGGCGGCAGCGCGGGCGAGGGCCGCTACGCCGGCGCATCTGCGCTGGGCGGCAGGGCCGAGCGCGGCGCCAAGTCGTACGGCGCGCCGGCCGAGCGGCCTAAGCGCGGCGGCGACCGCGCATCGGCGGGCCGCCGCGGCGAGCGGAGCTTTGGCGCCGGCACGGGCGGCGGAGCCGGCGGCTTCGCTCGCGGCAGCGAGCGGCCATCCGGCGGGCGCAGCGGCGGCAGGCCGCAGGCCGGCGGTTCCCGCGACGGCGGACGCAAGCCTTCTTCCGGCGGACGGGGCGGCTTCGGCGGCGCTCCGGGCGGCGGCGCGGGCAGAGGCAAAGCGCCTTCGCGCTCGCCGAAAGGCCGCAAATAAAGCTTGAACAACAGCAATACGCCTTGCGCCCAAGAGTGCGTGAGGCGTTTTTTCTTTGCCAATCTTCAGTTGAATCCTGCCGTTCCTATCGAACGGTTGAAATACTCACAAATATACCAGGCAATCGCCGATATAAGCCATAGGACGCTTTTTGTCCGCGCCGCGGGCGCTGTGCATATATTTTTCTATTTTTCGCAAAAGGGGATAACAAGATGAAAACGGAAATTTTGCAGCAGGTGACGATCGTAGATATGAACGAGGAATTGTTGACGCGCGTCGACTTCTCCCATGCGGTGGATGTGCCGGGATCGCTCGCGATCGGCTGGTCGGTCGTCACGTACCCGCTCGGCCTGAGAGAATTCGAGGTTGTATACGACCGCCGGGAAGAACGCACGGTCAGCAGCAAAGTCGTCGATATCGAAGTCGATACGACGGGCGAGAAGAATGCGCTGCGCGCGTATTTGGAACCGATTACGCTGATTATCGGACAGCATGACGTAGGTGCGGCAGAGTAGCGCTTTAGACGCCGCCGCGGTGCATTTATTACTTTGAAGTAACTAGATGACTTCAAGGTGCGTACTGTTCACCTCCCCTCCTCTGCTTCACAATGGGGTCATAAGAAGCGAGGAGGAAGATGAGCATGAGTCAAACGATTAAGGAAGTCCGCAAAACGGCGCTGGTAATCGGAGCGAACGGCGTGATCGGACGGAACCTGATTGAATATCTGGCGACGCTGCCCGAATGGGACATCGTTGGCGTATCGAGGCGCGGAGGCGAAAATACCGGGCGCATCCGATACGTAGCCGCAGACTTGTTGGACGAAGCGGATACCCGCGACAAACTGGGCGCGTTGACCGGGATCACGCATATTTTCTACGCGGCTTATCAGGATCGCCCAACCTGGGCCGAGCTCGTCCAGCCGAATCTGGCGATGCTCGTCCATACGGTCGACGCGGTCGAGCCGATCGCGCCGGGTCTTGCGCATATCAGCCTGATGCAGGGCTATAAGGTCTACGGCGCCCACCTCGGTCCGTTCAAGACGCCCGCCCGCGAGAACGATGCCGGTCATATGCCGCCGGAGTTTAATGTCGATCAGCAGCAGTTCCTTGAGCGGAGGCAACCTGGATCTACGTGGACGTGGTCCGCGCTGCGACCGTCCGTCGTGGCCGGCTATGCGACCGGCAACCCGATGAACCTCGCGATGGTCATCGCGGTCTATGCCACGATATCCAAGGAACTGGGGCTGCCGCTGCGCTTCCCGGGCAAGCCGGGCGCCTATGACAGCCTGCTGGAGATGACCGACGCCGGTCTGCTGGCCCGGGCGACGGTATGGGCGGCGACCGATCCGCGCTGCGCGAACCAGGCCTTCAACATCACGAACGGCGACCTTTTCCGCTGGAACGAGCTATGGCCGAAGATCGCGGCGAACTTCGGGCTTGAGACCGCGCCTCCGCTTCAGATGTCTCTCGAGACCGTAATGGCAGACAAGGCGCCGCTCTGGGACGCAATGGTCGAGAAATACGGTCTTGCGCCGAATAGCTACGACGATGTCTCTTCCTGGGGATTCGGAGATTTTGTTTTTTCGTGGAATTACGATTTCTTTGCGGACGGCACCAAGGCGCGCCGCTTCGGATTCCATGAGTTCATAGACACCGAAGAGATGTTCATGGGGATCTTCGAGGACCTGCGCCTGCGCAAGGTCATCCCCTGATCGAGGCGCAAGACAAAGCCGGCTCCGCCGTTATTGGCAGGGCCGGCTTCGTTCGTTCAATCGGCGTCCTGCGGCGGCTCGAACAGCACGCGTCCGCGGTCGCCGTAGGATCGCTCGATATGCGCGTCGCCCCATTTGCACATGAGATGAAGCAAATCTCTCAAGCTCCGGCCGTAAGGCGTCAACTCGTATTCGACCTTCGGCGGCACCTGGTTGTAGACGATGCGCGAGACGATGCCGTCATCGACCAATTCGGATAGCTGCTGCGAAAGCACCTTTTGCGTAATCGAAGGAATAAGCCGCATTAATTCGCCGTTGCGCCGCTTGCCGAAGGTGAGATAGAAGAGAATGACCGGCTTCCACTTGCCGCCGATGACTTCAAGCGTCGCTTCGACGGCGGTGTTATACACTTTTATGGGCTGCTCTTGCACCGCGATATCGCCTCCAGTGTCTCTACACGTATCGTATCGCTTGAACGCCGCGGCCGCAAGATAAGGCATTGCATCGCATGAATCAAGGTCAGGGAGTCACCGCAGCGACCCCAATCCAGACGACGTGATAGATCGCGACGATGGCGTACAGAGCTGTGGCGAGTGCGGTTCCGAGGCGAACGATCTGGCGATCGGGGGCATGACGGAGCAGGAACAGCAGGAGAAGCGGCAGAAGGGTCTTGTAGCCGTAGAAAAGGACGACGTTGGATTCGTACAACGCCTTGGCGACTGGATTCGCTTCCTGAATCAACTGCAGCCGAATGCCGCAATCCGTCGCCAGCGCATCGAATACGGACAGAATCAACAGCAGATACCGGTTTCGCTCGCTGTCGCGGGCAGTCAGCATCATACAGAGCGCCCTCCTTTAGATACATATTGTATCATTTTGAGCGCGTGCAAGCTACTGCATGTCCGCGAAGATGCACCGGACGCTCAGGCTTGGTATGATGGAAGCGCCGCACAAGGCGCAGGTAGGCAACAGTGGATTCGCGTGTACAGGAAGGAATGAGCGTATATGGCAGGCAGCGGGCGGAACCGCAGCGACGTCAAGCCCGGGCTGACGGTAGATATCGTGTTGAAGCAAGATCAGCGTACGGGCAAGCTGACTCGGGGTATCGTGAAGGATCTGTTGACGAACTCGGCCACGCACCCGCACGGTATCAAGGTGAGGCTGCAGGATGGCCAGGTCGGCAGAGTGCAGACGATTCTGAGCGAAGGCGAGTAAGGGTAGAGGACTGCTTCGCGCGTTTGAAGGGTATCCCCTTTGCTCAGGGACGCTGATTAGGCGCATTTGAAGGATATCCCCTTCGTTCAGGAGGCTGATTCCTGATTGAAGGGGATACCGTTAAAATGTGCTGAAGACGGTTTTACAGGTGATGCAAAAAAAGGACTGCGTCGGCGAATGATGCCATGCGGTCCTTTGACGTATCAGGCCGATGCCTCGATCGGCGCCGCTGCTGCGCGCCAGACTGCGCCGACCTGTTCGGTGTCGAGCACGGTGCCGAAGACATTCGCGATGTTGGCGAGGGTGCCGGCATGCGCTTCGGGGCTTGAGCCTGCGCAGGCATCGGACACGAGCGTGACGTTGTAATCGAGCATGAAGCCGTCCCGCGCCGTGGATTCTACGCACACGTTGGTGAGCACGCCGGTGAGGACGATCGACTTGCAGCCCATTGATCGAAGGATGAGATCCAGGTTGGTGCCGATAAAGCCGCTGTAACGGTGCTTCTCGACGACGGCGTCGCCCGGCTGCGGGTACAGCTTGTAGTAGTCGGCACCCCAGCTGTCTTTGGCCACGATCGAGATCTCGGTCCCGTGCTTGTTGGTCCAGGCCTCCGACTTGGTCGTGTCGTCCAGCGTCATGTAGACGAACACGACAGGGACGCCGGCTGCCCGTGCATGAGTGATCAAACCGTCGATCTTGGGCACGCAGGCCTGGAAGGCGGGGATGTCGGCGAGCCCGCGCTTGGCTGAGGCGCCGACATCGTGACAGAAGTCGTTTTGCATATCGATAATGACAAGGGCGGTATCTTGCGGATTAAGATAAGCAGTCATTGTATATTCCTCCGATATGTTAGGTTTTTATCGTTGTATTGATTATGGTATCAATTGAGGCTACTATCAGTTAAATGTATGTTATAGAATATTACATAATAAGTTGCAGCCGGGAGGCGGGCATGTTGGACATGGACGGGTTGCACTCTTTTATCGCTGTTGCCAAAGACAAGAGCATCTCCAAAGCCGCACAGGCTCTGCACGTGACGCAGCCGACGCTCAGCGCCCGTCTCCGCAAGCTGGAAGAGAGTCTCGGCGTGAAGCTGCTCGAGCGCGGATGGGACGGCATTCGACTGACCAAGGAGGGCCGGTTCTTCCTGTCCTACTCCGTCGATCTGTTCCAGCAGATCGAGGAAGCTGGGGCCATTCTGAGCCAGGACGGCGGCGGAGGTATTCTCGAGCGCCCGCTGGAGGCGGTCGCTAACGAGAAGCGGCTGCGGATCGGCATCGAGTCGTTCTATTACCCGGCTTTCCTGCCTTCCGTAATCGAAGGGATCCGAGCCGTCGTCCCCGATGCGGAATGCCGGTTCGTAAACAAGACGTCCGATCTCTTGACTGGCATGGTGGACTGCGAGGGTCTGGACCTTTGCCTGAACTTCAACTACGTCGGCGACCTGCATCCTTGCTCGCGGCTCGTGCATTACGATAAAGCGGTGCTGTTGTATCCGAAGGAAGGTTACCCGGACATCCGGACCGATCTCTCGAATGCGCCGCTGATTGCGGACCGGCCGTTCATTCTCTTCGACAATTCGCCGCTGCGCCAATACAGCGAGGTGACGGAGCGGGTGTTCCACTACTTGCTCGGCCGGGTGCCGGAACGTTTTCACATCGTCAACGACGTAACCGTGATGGCCGATATGCTGCGCCGCGGATTCGGCTACACGTTCATGCCCCGCTCGAGCCTGCTCCATATGATGGATGCTTCGCTGCCCTTCCACGCGATCGAGATGGACGCGGAGTTCCTGATCTCTCCCGTCTTCATCACCTACTCGCAGAATCCTTCCTCGCGTCATCCGATCGAAGAGATCGCAAGGGCGGTCACCGGACGGTTGAAGGACGCCATCGACGCTGCGTTCCAAGGCAAGCAGGCATACGGCTACAGACGGAAAGGAGACTGAAGCGGTTATGGATATGGAAGGTCTGCATTCCTTCGTCGCCGTCGCGCGGGAGAAGAGCATCTCACGCGCCGCGCAGGCGCTGCACGTCACGCAGCCGACGCTAAGCGCCCGGCTCAAGAAGCTGGAGCGCGATCTCGGCGTCAGTCTGCTGGAACGGAGCTGGGACGGCATTCGGCTTACCAAGCACGGACGATTCTTCCTGACGTACTCCATCGGCATGTTCGAGGAGCTGGAGGAGGCCGCGACGCTGCTGCGCAGACGCGAGGCGCGCGAGCCGGAGGGACCGATCGACGCCATCACCAACGCGCTCCGGCTGCGCGTGGGGGTAGAGTCGTTCTTTTTTCCCGCGTTCGTCGGCCCGATCATTCAAGGCATTCAAGCCGCCGCGCCGGATACCGAGTGCAAGTTCGTCACCAAAACGTCGGACCTGCTGCTCAATCTGACGGATTGCGACAGTCTTGACCTGTGTCTTCACTACGAGACGGGCCCGCGGCCGAACCTTGGTTCCCGCCGGCTCGCGAACGACCGGCTCGTGCTGCTCTACCCGAAGACGGGCTATCCGGACATCCTGCCCGATATGAGCAATGCGCGCCTGCTTAAGGACGAGCGGTTCGTGCTGTTCGAGAGCGCGCCGCTGCTGTCGTTTCCCCGGGTGACGAGCCAGGCGTTCCTCAAGCTGTTCGGCGATATTCCCGACCGCTTCCATATCGTTCAGGATATCGAAGCGGCCCTGGATATCGTGGCTAGCGGGTTCGGGTATACGTTCGTGCCGGTCACGTCGATCTATCAGCTGCTTGGGGGACCGCTGCCCTTTCACGCGTTGCTCATGCCGGAGGAATACCTCAGCCTGCCTATTTTGCTCAGTTGTCCGGCGTCTCCGGCTTCGCCGCTGCCGGTTGCGCAGCTCGCGCCGATCATGCTGTCCGCGCTTCAGACATACTTGGAGCAGATCGATCCGGCCTACAAGCTTGAATAATCGGCGACAGCCTTAGTTTATGATGTCCGATAGCGCGATGCCTTGTAAGTCGGCGGCAGGATCGGTTCGATGCCCGTCAGATCCAGTCCCTTAAGGCTGTCGATCGCAGAGGCGAACCGGGCGAAGGCTTGCTTTGACTGTTCTGTCATTTCCGTGCCGCTCTCTACAGCGTTTGCGGCAACGGCCTCGTTTTTCTGATCCTCGTAATCTCCCATGGAACTCGCTCCTTTTATTCGGATAAATACCGTCGTGAAATGAATCGACTGTGAAATTAAATCGATGGATGGCGGGTATGCCAATCGGTGTTTTGCTCGTAAACGTTGCCGATACCGAGTATCGTCGCCTCCTCGAAGGGACGTCCGATCAGCTGCATATTGACCGGAAGACCTGCCGGAGAAAATCCGCAAGGCATCGACAGACTCGGCAGACCGGTCAGATTGGTCGGCATCGTGAGCCGCGCGAGCTGCAGCGATGCGTCGAAGTCGCCCGAGCGCGGCGCCGTGGTCGGCGTGGTCGGCGTGAGCAGCGCGTCGATGCCGGACAAGGCGTCCAGATAATCCTGCACGACGAGATGCCTGGCGCGCTGCGCCTGCAGGTAGGCCGAGGCGGGCAAGTCTTTGCCGCTCTCGAGCATGAGGCGGACGTCCGGGCCGTAGTCCTGCGGGCGCGTCGCGATCCATTCCTCGTGGATGGCGGACAGCTCGCCCAGGCAGATCGCCATGGCAATGCCCTGCGCCCGATGGATCATCGGCAGCTTGACCTCGACGATCTCCGCGCCGAGCTCCTTGAACTTCGCCATCGCCGCGTGCAGGGCGGCTTCGACGTCGGCGCTGATATTCTCGTAGTAGAAATCGGCCGGTATGCCGAGCTTCACGCCCTTCAGGCTGCCGTTATATTCACGCATGCCCGGAGCAGGCAGATCGACGGTCGATTCGTCCTTGGCGTCGAAGCCGGACATGATGTCGAGGCAGATCGAGGCGTCCTTCACGCTGCGGGTGAGGGGACCGGCGTGATCGAGCGACCACACCATCGGGAAAACGCCGTGCTTGCTGACCCGGCCATAGGTGGGCTTGATGCCGACGACGCCGCAGCAGGCGGCAGGGATGCGGATCGAGCCGCCGGTGTCGGAGCCGGTGCCCATATAGGCGATGCCGGCGGCTACCGCCGCGCCGGAGCCGCCGCTCGAGCCGCCCGGGACGTGATCCGTATTCCAAGGGTTGAGGCAAGGGCCGAAGTGCGGGCTGTTCGTCGACGCCCCGCAGGCGAATTCATGCGTCTGCACTTTGCCGAGAAGCACGGAGCCGGCCGCATGGAGCTTGGCGACGGTCGTGGCGTCGTGGTCGGGGACGAAGTCGGCCAGAATCTTCGAGCTGCAGGTCGTGCGGATGCCCTTGGTGTAATAGAGATCCTTGTGCACGATCGGGATGCCGTGCAGCGGTCCGCGATAAGCGCCACGCATGATCTCGTCCTCCGCTTGACGCGCCTCTGCGAGCGCCAGCTCGACGGTCATCGTGACGAAGGCGTTCAGCTTCGGATTCAAGCTGGCCGCGCGCTCGATCGACGCTTCGGCGAGCTCCACCGGCGAGATCTGGCGGGCTTCGATCTGCTGCGCCAGTTCATGGATAGGGGCGTAGGACAGCTGGGGGTTGATCGTTTTCAATGCGGTTGCCTCCTTGGTGGGATCGGATAATAAACCGGCGGCGACGGATGTCTGCAAGCGCTAAATCCGAACGTTCGAAGCACCGCCGGCTTATTTGTGAGGTAATATAACACAATAAATGCCCAAAAGACGGTTTTGGAGGGTATAGAATGTTTCAATAGCCTGATTAGCGGAATTGTGTGTTAGTATTGGTGACACAAAGGCTTCCCCCAATCCGAACGAGGAGGTTGACAACATGACAGAACTGCTGCAGATCGATCGTCTGGTGACGGAGTTCAAGATCGGAGGCAAGATGGTACCGGCCGTAAGAGAGGTATCGTTGCAGGTGCGCAAGGGACGGACGCTGGTCGTACTGGGCGAGTCCGGGTCCGGCAAGAGCGTCATGCTTCGCTCTATATTGAACCTCAAGCCGGCAGGCGCGAAGCTCGGCGGCGCGATCCGGCTCGAAGGCGAGAACCTGCTCCCGCTATCCGATAAGGAGATGGCGAAGGTTCGCGGCAACAAGATCTCAATGATATTCCAGGACGCGCTGTCGGCGCTCGACCCGCTCTACCGGGTGGGCGACCAGATCGTCGAGACGATCCGGGCGCACCGCAAGGTAAGCAAGGAGGAGGCGCGGAAGCGGACGATCGAGCTGCTCGGCAAAGTCGGCATTCCGGCGCCGGAGGAGCGGATGCGCGCTTTCCCGCACGAGATGAGCGGCGGCATGCGGCAGCGGGCGGTCATCGCGATGGCGCTGGCCTGCGATCCGGATCTGCTGCTGGCCGACGAGCCGACCACGGCGCTGGACGTGACGATCCAGGCGCAGATCCTCCGGCTCTTCAAGGATCTCCAGCGGGACCTCGGCATGTCGATCGTGCTCGTCACGCACGACATCGGCGTCGCGGCGGAGATGGCGGACGACATCGCGGTCATGTACGCGGGCAAGATCGTCGAGTACGGCCGGGCGCGCCAGATTCTGTCCGCACCGTCGCATCCTTATACGGTAGGACTGATCGAGGCGACGCCGAAGCGGGGCCAGCGCGGCAAGCTCCCGGCGATCCCGGGCCAGCCGCCGCTGATCACGGCGATGCCGGCCGGATGCGCGTTCGCCGACCGCTGCCGTCACGCGCAGGAATCTTGCCGCGAGTCGCAGCCGTCGTTCACGACGTACGGCGAATCGCACGGCGCCGCTTGTCACCTGCTGCAGGGCGCACAGCCGATGGCGCAGTAAGTTGAACTTTACGAGGGACCGACGGTAGCTTATAAGGCAAGCGGCATAACGCTATGCAAGTCTCATTTTCCAGATTAAAAAGACAGAATAATCAGATAAAAAGAGGCGCAACGTCGCCAACCGGAGGGGTACGATGAGAACCATGCACAAGCCGAACGTCCTGACCCGCAAGCTGTGGAAGCCGCTGTTCGCCGCCATGACCGCCGCCATTCTTCTCCTGCTCGCCGCCTGTGGAGGCAACAACAATGCCGCATCCGGAGGGGCCGCCTCGAGCGGCAGCGGGGGCTCCGCCAAGGAGCAGACGCTTATCATCGGGATGTCGGCCGCGAACCTGCCGGTGCCGGATACCTACCCGACCGAAGGCTACGAGGGCTTCCGCTTCGTCGGCTTCCAGATCTACGACGCGCTGGTCAACTGGGATCTGTCCAAGGGCGACGCGCCTGCGGCGCTGAAGCCGGGGCTCGCCGAATCGTGGGAGACGTCGGACAGCGACGACACGATGTGGACGTTCCGCCTGCGCCAAGGCGTCACCTTCACCGACGGCACGCCATTTAACGCCGACGCCGTCATCTTCGCCCTGGACCGAATCCACAACAAGGACAGCGAATTCTACGATGCCCAGCTCGCGGGCAACAGCGCCAGCGGCTTGCGCTACGTCGCCTCGTACGCCAAGGTCGACGACAATACGATTACGATCAAGACGACCGTTCCTTACAGCTTCCTTCCGTACGACCTGACGAACATCCTAATCGGCAGTCCGGACGCGATCAAGACCAGCGGCAAGAGCTTCTCCACCCAGCCGGTCGGCACGGGTCCGTTCAAGTTCGTGAGCATGAAGCAGGGCCAGGAGATGGTGCTCGCCAAAAACGAGAGCTACTGGGGCGGCGCGCCGAAGCTCGACAAGATCGTTCTGCGCCCGATCAGCGATCCGTCCGCGCGTCTTGCGGCGATCCAGTCCGGCGAAGTGGACTGGGCCGAGGTGCCGCCGACCGAGTCGATCGAGCTGCTGAAATCGGCCGGCTATCAGATTCTCACCAATCCTTATCCGCATATCTGGCCTTATGTGCTGAACGTGCAGGACGGTCCGTGGAAAGATGTCCGCGTGCGCCAGGCCGCCAACTACGCAATCGACCGCGAAGGCATGAGCACGGCGCTGCTCGGCGGCGCGGCCAAGCCTGCGACCCAGCCGATGTATGAGGGCCATGCCTGGTACAACGACGCGGCGGAGCCGTACAGCTACGATCCTGAGAAAGCGAAGCAGCTGCTCGCCGAAGCGGGCTACCCGAACGGTTTCCAGACGACGTTTATCGTCCCGACGAGCGGCTCGGGCAACATGTGGCCGATCCAAATGAACGAATACGTGCAGAAAAATCTTAAAGCCGTCGGCATCGACGTAAAAATCGAATCGATCGAATGGCAGTCGCTGTTGACCTCGTACATTCAAGGCTTCCCGAAGGACAAGGAAGTGGGCGCCTACAACATCTCGCTGCCGACGATCTCGCCTTCTTTCTACGCCACCTTCTTCGCCACTTCTGCCATTTTCCCGAACGGCATTAACATCGGCGGCTATTCGAATCCGGACTACGACGCGCTGCTCGACAAGGCAATGGCCGAGTTCGACAAGTCCAAGCAAGACGAATATCTCAAGCAAGCTTCGAAAATTCTGGCCGACGACGCGCCGTGGCTCTACGTCGTACACGACCTCAACCTCCGCGCTTTGGCGCCTAAGGTAAAAGGCTTCGTGCAGCCGCAGTCCTGGTTCGCGGACCTGACGACGATCTCGATCGAATAAGGCGAAGGACGCCAAGTAATTAACGGAAGGAGCTGCATCTATGGCCTCATTCGTCTGGAAACGAATCCTGCTCATGATTCCGACGCTGCTCGGCGTATCGATCATTGTGTTCCTGATGCTGAAGATCGTGCCGGGCGATCCGGTCAACGCGATCGTGCCGCCGGACGCCTCCGAGTCGGAGCGCGCCCTCGTGCGGGCGCAGCTGGGCCTCGACAAGCCGATGGCCGTCCAGTACGTGTATTGGCTTGGCAATGTCATGCAGGGCGACCTCGGCGACTCGGTCGCGCGCCGGCTGCCCGTCACCGACATGCTGCTGCCTGCATTTAAAAACACGCTGCTGTTAACGGCTGCCGCCGCGCTGGCCTCCTTCATCATCGCGCTGATCGTCGGCGTCTACAGCGCGTACCGTCCGAAGTCAAGGCTCGCCTCGCTGTTCAACGGTCTCAGCCTCGCGAGCATCGGCCTTCCAAACTTCTGGGCTGCGCTCATCCTGATCGGCGTCTTCTCCGTTACGCTCGGCTGGCTGCCGTCCTCGGGCATGTCCAAGGTCGGCGGCGGAGGGTTCGGCGATACGATTAACCACCTGATCCTCCCGGCCGCCGCCACGGCGCTCGCCAGCGTCGGCGTGCTGACGCGCATGGTCCGCTCGACCGTATCCGGCGTGCTGCAGCAGGATTACATCTTCGCCCTCAAGGCCAAGGGCGTCCGGCCGTTCACCATTCTGCGTCACGTGCTGCGCGGCGGCATGCCGACGATCCTGAACGTGACCGGTCTCCAGTTCGGCGCACTGCTCGCGAGCTCCGTACTTGTGGAGACGGTGTTCTCCTGGCCAGGTGTCGGGCAGGTCATTTACCAGGCAATCGGGCAGCGTGACTTCCCCGTCGTACAGGCCGGCGTCCTGTTCATTGCCGTCGCCTTCGTGCTGCTGAATCTGATCGTCGACGCCGTGCATGCGGCGATGGATCCGCGGGTGCGGCAGGCTTAACGATCGGCCTGGATCCCGGGCACGCCCTCGGGCAACCAAGCCGTCCGTTACCTGCCGCAGCCTTTCCTGGCCGATGCCCTAACATCATCTCCCCAAAGGAGGAGCGCCCATGTCGCTTCAAGCCACCGCGGCCGCGGACCCCACAGCCCTCGCAGCATCCGCAGCGAGCCGCGAGCCCTCCCGGGCCGCCATCGTCTTCGCAGCCTTCGCGAGACGCAAGATCGCGCTGGCCGCGCTGATCGTCCTGCTCGTCATCGTCTTCGCCTGCCTGCTCGCGCCTTGGGTTGCGCCCTACGACCCTAGCGCCGGCGAGGTCACCGACCGCCTGCAGAAGCTCGGCGCGCCGGGCCATCTCCTCGGCACGGACGAACAGGGCCGCGACATTCTGTCCCGCGTCCTGTACGGCGGACGCCTGAGCCTGCTGTCCGGCGTGCTGCCCGTGCTGCTCGCCAGCGTCCTCGGCGGCGGCCTGGGCGTCGCCGCTGGCTACTTCGGCGGCTGGACCAACACGATCATCATGCGTGCGCTGGACATCGTGTTCTCATTTCCGGCCATCCTGCTCGCGATCGGCATCTCGGCCGCCCTCGGGCCGGGCATCACGAACATCATCATCTCGGCGACCGTCGTCTTCATCCCGCCGATCGCCCGCATCGCGGAGAGCGCGGTCAAGGAAGTGCGCAAGGAAGAGTTCATTGAAGCGGCCCGCTCCAGCGGCGCAAGCGCTGGGCTGATCATCCGGGCGCACATCCTGCGCAACATTTTCGCCAAAGTGTTCGTCTTCGCCACCTCGCTCATCGGCGTGTGCCTTATGGTCGCCTCGGGCCTCAGCTTCCTCGGCCTCGGCGTATCCCCGCCGACGCCCGAATGGGGCTTCATGCTCAACAACCTCAAGCAGCTCATCTTCATCAATCCGGCCGTCACCATCGTACCCGGCGCGTTCATCTTCCTGACCTCGCTGTCGCTGAACCTGGTGTCCGACGCCTTGAGCGACGCGCTCGAACTCAAACGATAGGAGGCATCCGGCATGGCGATCCAACAAGCGAACGCCGTCACGGCGCTTCGGACGACACTTCAGAGCGCCTTCGGCCAGGCAGACATCCTGCAGGTGAACGGCATCGGCAAAACCTTTCCCATCCGCGACATGCTGGGCCGGCGCAAGGGCGGCGTGTCCGCCGTCGACGGCGTCTCGTTTACGCTGCCTAAGCAGGGGACGCTCGGCATCGTGGGCGAATCCGGCTGCGGCAAGTCCACGCTGGCGCGGCTGCTCATGCGGCTTATCGAGCCGGACCGCGGCGAGGTCAACTATGAAGGCACGAACGTGCTCTCGCTAAAAGGCAAAGCGATGAAGCAGGCCCGCACCAAGATGCAAATGGTGTTCCAAAATCCGTATTCGTCGCTCGATCCGCAGATGTCCGTGCTGGATAACGTGGCCTTCCCGCTGCTGGCCAACGGCGCGACCAAGGCGAAGGCGCGGGAGCGCGCGCATCATTATCTCGAGGCGGTCGGACTGTCCCGCACGCATGCGGACCGTCTGCCCGGCAGCCTCAGCGGCGGCCAGCGGCAGCGGGTCGCGATCGCCCGGGCGCTCATCCTCGAGCCTGAGATCGTCATCGCCGACGAGGCCGTCTCGGCGCTCGACAAGTCCGTGCAGGCGCAGGTGCTCAACCTGTTCCAGGACCTGAAGCGCGAGCTGACGCTGTCGCTCATCTTCATCTCCCACGACCTGCACGTGGTGGAGTACATGAGCGACGAAGTAATGGTTATGTACCTGGGCCGGGTGGTGGAAAAGGGGCCGACCGCGCGCATCTTCGGCGCGGCGGCGCATCCGTACACGAAGGCGCTGCTCGCCTCCGCGCCGTCGGTCGACATCGCGGAACGGGCGACGGCTGACGGCCAAGCCGAGGCGATGCTCAAGGGCGATCTGCCAAGCCCGCTCAATCCGCCGTCGGGCTGCCGCTTCCGCACGCGGTGCCCGCATGCGATGGCGCGCTGCGCCGAGGAGGCGCCGGCGCTGCGGGAGCTGGCGCCGGGGCATACGGCGGCGTGCTTCCTGCTCGATGGGGATACGACGGTCGCGCCGGTTTTAACCGTTTAATTTTAAAAAAGAGAGGGAGAGATCTGAAATGGCATACGAAAACATCGTGACGGTAGCGACTGTGAACTTCAACGCGGAGTGGGGCAACAAGACGGGCAACCTGGCCCGCATCAAGGAATACATCAAGGCGGCCTCGGAGCGCGGGGCGAAGATCATTTTGTTCCCCGAGATGGCGCTGACCGGCTACAACGTAGACAACGACGGCATCGCGATGCAGCAGCGGGACGCCGAGACCGTGCCTGGCCCGTCCTCCGAGTCGCTCGCCGAGATCGCCAAGCTGTACGGCGTCTACGCGATCGTCGGCCTGCCAGAGTGCGACGCCAAGTCGTCCATCCTCTACAACTCGGCGCTCGTCGTCGGTCCCGAGGGCATCGTCGGCTGCTACCGCAAGATCCATCCGGCCGGCAAGGAGTCGCTCTGGGCCAAGAAGGGCAGCGAGCCGCTCATGTTCGATACGCCTTGGGGGCCGGTCGGCGTGGGCATCTGCTACGACACGTACAGCTTCCCTGAGCTGTTCCGTTACTACGCGGCGCTGGGCTCCCGCTTATACCTTAACCCGACGGCCGTGCACAACATCGACGGCTGGCAGGACTTTTACTACACGCTGCTTAAGGCGCGGGCGATCGAGAACGGGCAGTTCCTCGTCAGCTCCAACCTGGCGGGACCGGACAAAGACATGCTGTTCCCTGGCGGCAGCCTGGTGGCTGGACCGAAGGTGGCGGGCATCGGGTCGACGTACTATGCGGAGCCGGTAGAGAATGACGAAGCGCTGCTGCTGGCTACGATCGACCTGTCGATCTCGGACAAAGCGCGCAAGCTGCTGACGCTGTACAACGACAACCCGATCACGGGCGTGCCGGATTGGAGGCCGGACATCTATGCCAACCTGCTGAAGCGGCTCGAGAGCAGCGAGAAGTGGGGCGGCAAGAAGATGCCGGAGATCGCGGCGGTAGGATGAACTAGGCGAAATAAGGAGCGGTCTCGGGGGATATATGCCCCGCGGCCGCTCTTTTTTTACTTGATCAGCAAGTATGAAGTTGGCGGCGATCTGTTACAAGCAGGCGTATTCTCGGCATGCAGGAGCTTTCGACTGGCTACGGTTCGAAAAAACTGCGCTTGTACATGTATTTTCTGTCTATCGACGGCCTTTGATAAAATACATGCGAATATGCAGGCAAATTCAAAATAAAATCCGAAAAGGGAACAGATGAAGGAAAATACCTGCACATTGGCAGCTATCCTGCTTAAAAGGGCCGGCATCGGCGGAAAAAGATGTATATTTGCAGGCATTACAATGAAAGCAGAACATGGTTCGTCCATGCAGCAATGGCAGAACACTCCGCCGTTCGGTCGCTGCCACCCACCCTTCCCTCGTCACCAATCAGCCTCTTCGCCGCCAACCAGCCCTTGGCCTCTCCGAGCAGTATACATTGCAACTTTATCCAATTTATCGCGTCCTTATAGTCAAGAGCGAGTGGTAGAGACGTGATAGAGGCGCGGATATATTTTGCCGGTTCCGGCACGCATTAGAGGTTTAAAAGTGCGCGAGTGCATAGGAGATTACCGTATGAGGAGGAGCGATCATGACCATTTTCGAAAAAGGAAGTTGGCTGGCGTTAACGGCTGCATTCGCTGCATTAACGGCGAGTGCGATCCCGACGGCAGCGGCAACGGATGCGAACGCGCAGGCTGCGAGTGAAGACACGCCGGTCCTGATCGTCGACCCTGCACCGGATGTCGCCAGACTCGACCTGGTACGGCACGAGATGAAGATTCGTCTGGACGGCTCGGGCGCGGCGCTCGACGGCAAGGCGGTCGCGACAGCCAAGCCGATCCTGAAGGATGGCCGCGTCTACGTGGCGCTGCGCACGCTCAGCCAGTCCGGCGCGGTCTCGGCGATCTCCTGGGATCCCAAGAAGAAGCAGGTGCATGTGACGGCGAACGCCAAGATTAATCCGGGCCTGACGGAGCTAAACTTTCGCATGGGTTCGGACCGCTTGTACGACGGCGAAGGGAATATGCTGCCCGATTACTACACTGCACCCAAGCCGTTTATTGCCAACGGCGTCGCCTATGTGCCCGTCAAGGCGCTGACCTGGCTCGGCCTATCGGCAGCGACGGCGGACGGCCAGGTTGTGTGGAACTGGAGCGAGAAGCTTGCGCAGGTAATGCGGGAATCATGGGATACGAACGAAGCAGAGACGACGTTCACCGTGCTGTATCGCAAGGAGCTATACGCTCCGCAGCTGATGGCATCGACTGGCGCAGGGTCCTGGTCGGGCGGAACGGACGGCAGCCAGGTCATTGCCAAGGATATCGAGATCGACGGCAATCTGTACAACCGCATCCGCTTCACCGTGCAGCTGCATCCGGGCATCAACATTTTGCAAGCTGCTCCTGCCGGTTCCAGCGGCGCGGAATTCAAGGTCGTCCGGCACGTCGACGATCCAAGCGCCGTACCGGTTAACCTCACGGAGGAAGCGCAGAGCTACCTGACGGTCGAGGCGCCGGCGTCGGGCTTCGTGGAGACGAAGGCGGGGACGCCGATCGCCGTAGCCGGTAAAGTCAGAGATCCGCACAATCTCGGCTTTGACAAGGTGACGTTCGTCATTCAGAAATATTCGCCGCAAGGCTCGGGATTTGCTCATCAGGTGTACGAAAAGGTGGGCAAGCAGGACATCGCTATCAAGGACGGCGCCTTTAACGGCACAATTACGCTCAAGGAAGCGGGGTCCTACTGGATTGCGATCAATAGCCCCGCCAAAATTCCTTTTCCAGGGAGCGGCGGGCTCGTCTCTATACAATGGGCCGACTTTTTCGTAGAAGCGAAGTAAAGGCCGACAATGGCGTCGCATGGACCCCATGCGGTGTTTTTATTATGCGTAAAATTGATAGCTCCGTTCTTCGGTAGACTATAATAGAGGCATAAATGTCATTCTGATGCGTAACGGAGGACCGGTCGTGGATCACGTCGTTGGCTCGGAGTGGGAGGAATCCCGCTTTCTTTTATATACAGTCGACACTATACATTCGTTGTACAGTACCTCGAATACGCCGGCTTACAAAATGAACGAACGCCTGCCCGTGCTGATCGCAACCGCCGGAGGCAGAGGCGTTCTACGGACGGTAGACGGCAGCTACGAGCTTGCCGAGGGCAGCGTCGTCCTGCTGCCTGCGAACGCGGCGGCCGAGCTTGATGCCGATCCTGCATATCCGCTGCATGCGTACAAGCTGGCGATCGGTACCCGCGAACCGGCGGGGGCGGCGCGCGCAGGCGCGGCGATGAGGAGGAGCGAAGCCGTCTCCGGGGCGACCGTTCAATATCTCCCGTACGAGCCCGACATCGTGGCGCTGGCGGAAGCGCTCTACGTCCATCGATCGCCGGGAAGCGAGATCCGGCATGTCCGCAACCAGATCCTGCTTCACGAGATCATCCTCCGGCTGCTGGAGCGTCAAGAAGCCGCGCACGCGGCTGGCGATCAGCCCTCCATGTCGCGCAGCATTGCTTATCTGGAGATGCATTATAGCGACAAAATAACGCGTGAATCTCTTGCCGAGATCGCGGGGGTGAGCGCCTCCCACTATTCGATGCTGTTCAAGCAGCGAACGGGATTCTCGCTCAGCGATTATCTATCGCGCCTGCGCGTGCACAGAGCCAAGGAGCTGTTGCTCGGGGGGACTGGCACGCTTAGGGAGATCGCGCTGAAGGTCGGCTACAAGGATGAATTTTACCTGAGCCGCCGCTTCAAGCAGCAGACTGGCGCGCCACCTTCGGATTATGGACGAGAATCATTCGGGCGCGTAGCCGTCTGGCTCACGCCGTATGCGGTACATTTGCAGACATTGGGACTGGACCCGGCCGTCCTCGTCTCGGACAGCGGCGAATACCTGAGCGCCTCCGATCCGCTGGAGCGCAGGACGATGACGATCGTCGACGCCGCCGCACCTGCCGAGGAGTTCAAAGCAGTATTGCTGGCTAACCGCGTCGAGCTGGTCATCGCGGCGAATTTGCATCTGCACCAGTGCGGGCTATCGCCCGATCATCTGCGCGTCGTAGCGCCGATCGCGGAGATTCCGTGGATGGAGTTCGGCTGGCAGGCGCACTTGCGCCTCATCTCCCGATTCGTCCAGCGGAACGAGCGGGCGGAGCAATGGCTGGCCGATTTCGAAAAGGAAGAGCAGGCGGCTCGCGCAATCGTAAGCCGGAGCGCGGCAGCGAATGAGGTCATCACGATCGTGGTCATCAAGCCTGAGCATCTGTTCGTCTACGGGGCGCGCAACGCGGGATACGTCATCTATCAATCGCTCGGACTTCGGCCGCCTGCCAGGATCGCACGCGAGATCGGGAGACTCGGCGATCAGTTCCACTCCGTTCCGATCCGGACATCGGAGCTTGCGGATTATGCAGGCGATCGAGTTCTCGCGATCGTATTCCCCGATGTACGGGGTTCCACCGCGCACTCTGAAGCGGTATTCCGGTCTGTAGAATGGCAAGGGCTAGCCGCAGTCCAAGCGGGTCGCGTCCATGAGCTCGATCACAGCGAGTGGATTCCCTATAATCCGGTGTCTATTCGCCTGCAGCTTCGGCGCGCGCTTGCATTGTTTGCGGACGACCAATAGTACAAGCTCATTTCCCAACAAAAAGGCATGGCTCGGCGCTGGAGCGCTCCCTATAATGAGGCTATGACGATGAGAATGATTTTCATAATCAAATCAGCTCAGACATAGAAAAGGGAGAGAGTCATTACATGAAAAAGCTTGCGGTTCCGTTCGTCCTCATCCTCGTGCTGCTTCTAAGCGCATGCGGAGGCAATTCCAACATCGATAGCGCAGCCGGAAGTCCCACAGCTTCCGCGTCTTCCTCTGCATCATCATCCTCGGACGCCGCGTCTCCGTCGCCTACTACGGCTTCGGACGCCGGCACCCTCACTTATCAATCCGAGAGCGGCCCCGTCGAAGTGCCGGCGAATCCGCAGCGCGTCGTCGTGCTCACCCGCTTTTTGACCGGCAATGTCATGGCGCTGGGCGTACCGCTCGTAGGCGTGGACGAGATGTCCAAGGAAAATCCGAACTTTAAAGACAAGCTGTCCGGCGCCGAGACGATCAGCGACGAGAATGTCGAGAAAATCATCGAGCTCAATCCCGACCTGATCATTGGCGAAGCTGACAACAAGAACATCGACAAGTTCAAGCAAATCGCGCCCACGGTCATCTTCACCTACGGCAAGCTTGATTTCTTCAAGCAGCAGGTCGAGATCGGCAAGCTTCTGAACAAGGAAAAAGAGGCCCAAGCGTGGGCGGACGACTTCGACGCCCGTACCAAGCAGGCGGGTGAAGAAATCAAGGCGAAGATCGGCGCGGATGCAACGGTATCGGTTATCGAAACCTTTAACAAGCAGCTCTATGTCTACGGCTACAACTTCGGTCGCGGAACGGAGCTCCTCTACAACCAATTCGGGCTCAAAATGCCCGAGAAGGTCCAGGAAGGGACGAAGGCGGACGGCTTCCTCGCGCTGTCCACTGAAGTGCTGGACGATTACTTCGGCGATTATGTGATCTTCAGCAAAAATGCCGACGAGGACAGCTCTTTCCAAAATACGGAGACTTACAAAAACACGAAGGCCGTGCAAAATCAGCATGTGTTCGAGGCCGATGCCAAGACATTCTACTTCAACGATCCGCTCAGCATGGAATACCAGCTGGAGTTTTTCAAGCAGCATTTTCTCGGCTAACTTGATAGCTGGCAGGTAGAAAAAACGCAACCGGTCGCCGGTTGCGTTTTTTATGTTGTTTTGGCCGATCTGGCTTGGCGGTAGTTGGGAGGCAGAGTGAGCCGGCTGTGGGGGTGTGAGACGTTTGAACGGTATCCCCTTCGCACAGGAAGCGGCGTTTCTGGCTTGTTTGAACGATATCCCCTTCGGACAGGAAGGTGGAGGAGAATGCTGCAACGTTGCTTTTCTCGCTTGCAACTGCCCGTCGTCGCAATGAGTACGCTGCAGCGGTGCTTTACGCGCTTAGAGAGGGCAGGCAGCGTTGTAGCGGTGTTTTTCGCTTGCAGCGGCCCGCCGTCGCAATGAGCACGCTGCAACGGTGCTTTCTGCGCTTAGAGAGGGCAGGCAGCATTGTAGCGGTGCTTTTCTCGCTTGCAACTGTCCGCCGCCGCAAAGACCGCGCTGCAACGGTGCTGTCCGCGCCTAGAGAGGGCAGGCAACGCTGTAGCGGTGCTTTTCTCGCTTGCAACAGCCAGCCGCCGCAAAGACCGCGCTGCAGCGGTGCTTTACGCGCTTAGAGAGGGCAGGCAGCGTTGTAGCGGTGTTTTTCTCGCTTGCAACTGCCCGCCGTCGCAATGAGCACGCTGCAGCCTTGCTTTTCCATGCTTAGAATCGGCATGCAGAGTTGTATCGTTGCTTTTCTCCCATGCGGCAACCATTTCACCGAGCCAGCAGCCAGCCGGGGCTTTCCCAGCCCGCGGACCATCTGGGTTCAAAACCGCGATTTGCAGGTAAGGGATTACAGATTACAGGTTAAGGGAATAGACGAACGATAGCTGTCGCGCGTCTTCGCAGCCTATTCGGCGCTCCAGGCCGAGACAAGGCGCGCATGCTCATCATAAACGCAAAGGAGCTGTTTCCATGTCGCAGCACGAGCAGATGGACCTGAATCTGGATTTGGAGGAACCCGGTCGCGCGGCTGACACGGAGGTGTCCTGGGGGGATGTCGTTCTCTACGAACTGCCGGCCTTCGAGGCCGTCGGGTTGAAGTGGGAGGGGACGTTCGCGGGTGCGGAGGCCGGTGAGATCCGGGATCTGCAGGACGCGTTGAAAGGACGGCTGGACGAGATCCCGAAGCTGGCGCAGCCCGATATTTTGTTTGGTCTTTCGTCCCATGTGCTTAAGGAAGGCTTCCTGCACTACGCCGCAGTGGAGGTGACGGAAGATGCCGCCGTGCCGGGCGACATGGTCCGCATCGAGGTGCCCGCGCTGACCTGCGCCAAATTCGAGCACAAGAAAGGCCAGTCGATCGGCATGTCCTACAGTCATGTCTATGCGTGGATCGAGAAGCAAGGCTATCAGGCAGCCAGCGGGCAATTCAAGCATATCGAGCTGTATCCGATGGATCAGGATTCGCACGATCCGCATCCGGCGTTCACGATTCTGATCCCGATATCTTGACGGCTAGCGAATAGCGAGCGGTCTACCTGCCGCCGGAGCGCGCGTATTGCGCATCCGGCGGTTTTTGGCATGCCCGCAGGTTTTTCAGCGCATATCCATTGCTTGGCGGTTCCGACTACTTTCCTTGTTTCTGGATATCCTATCCTGTTAGAAGACCGCGGACAAAAGCGGCGGCGGATCGAATCTTCGGCGGAGGTGAGCGCGATGGGGCTGCTGTCCCTGTTCGGCGGCAAAAGCAAGCGTAACCAAAAGCGGACAAGCGGAAACCCCAGGGGCCAAGCGCTTCCGGACGAGCCGTTCGCAACCGATCTGCGATTGAACCTGGACAAGCTGAGCGAGCTTTTCCCCGACACGATGGATCTGAACGTACGCCGGCTCAACATCCGGGCGACTGGCCAGGACGCTGCGTTGCTCTTTATAGACGGGCTGACCGACAAGGTCGATATTAACACCAGCATTATAAGGCCGCTTCTGATGCAGGCGGGAACGGGCGGAGAAATGCCGATCGAGATCGGGCGCATGGTTCGCATCTATGGCTGGAACGATCTGATCGTCGCGGTGCTCAAGGGAAGCAGCGTGCTCTTGGTCGAGGGCTCGGACGAGGCGATCGTCATGCGCACGGGCGGCTGGCCCCAGCGGGATCCGACCGACCCGAAGATGGAGACCTCGCTGCGGGGCGCGCAGATGGGCTTCGTCGAGACGATCGAACAGAATGTCGCGATGATACGACGCTATCTGCCGAGCCGGGAATTGAAGTTTAAAAACTTCATTGTCGGGCGTAGGGGAAGTACGCAAGTGTCGATCGCTTATCTGGAGGACGTCGCCAATCCGGATATTCTTAAGGAGCTCGAGGATCGGATCGGAAGGCTCGATATCGATCTTGTCATCAACACCGGAGAGCTGGCCGAACTGATCGAGGATAACCCGTATTCGCCTTTTCCCCAACTGATGGTCACCGAGCGGCCAGACGCGGCCGTCTCGCAGATCGCGCAGGGGCGGTTTGCGGTGCTCGTGGACCGTTCCCCGACCGTGCTGATCGGGCCGTCCTCTTTTGTCACGTTTTTTCAAAATATCGACGATTACAGCACGCGCTGGTCCATCGCGACCTTTATCCGCATGCTCCGCTTTCTTGCGTTTTTTATCTCGATCAGCTTGCCGGCGTTTTATATCGCGATTTCGTCTTTTAACTTCGAGTTAATTCCGATCAAGCTTTTGCTGACGATCGGCACATTTCGCGGCACGGTCCCGTTCGCCCCCTTTATCGAAGCCGCCTTCATGGAGCTGACGCTCGAGATGATCCGCGAAGCGGGCGTCCGGCTGCCGGCGCCGATCGGCCAGACCGTCGGCATCGTCGGCGGTATCGTCATCGGACAGGCGATCGTGCAGGCCGGGCTGATCAGCAATATTATGGTAATCGTCGTCGCGTTCACCGCGATCTCTTCGTTCATCCTGCCGAATCTGGACATGGTGGCAGCGGTTCGCATCATTCGCTTTTCTCTCATGCTGGCCGCTTCGATGTTCGGCATATTCGGACTGTTGGTCGGCTTGATGATTCTCGTCAGCCATATGATCTCCCTCGAGACCCTTGGCACGCCGTTCAGCACGCCGTTCGCGCCGATGCGGTTCTCCGACTGGCGGGATACCGTCGTGCGCAGCCCGCTCTGGAAGTTGACGCGCCGGCCGCTCGGCGCGCATCCGGTCCAGACGCGGAGGCAGGGGGACAATCGTCCGAAAGGAGACGGATGATGAAGAAGTACGCCTTCAACGAGATTACGACGATGCAGTTTATTTTTATCATAAGCGGCATCGCCATCAGCTACGGATTCATCGAGATTCCCCAAGTCCTGTACAAAGGCGCGGGCAACAGCGGATGGATCACCTTGATTCTGGGGTCTCTGGTGACCACGGCTGCGAATCTGGTTATCGTGCAGGTCATGAAGAAATGGCCCGACGGCACCATTCTCGACCTGATCGCCAAATACGCCGGCAAGTGGGCCGGCTGGGCGGCCGCAATTCTCTTGTCAGCCTATTACCTTTACTTCGCCTACACCGGAATCGTCTACTCGACGCGCGTCATCAAGGCTCGCATCCTGCAAGAAACGCCGGCCTATATGACGCTGCTCATGCTGCTCATCCCCACGTATATCGTCGCGCGCGGGGGCATCCGCATCGTCGGACGGTATGCCGAGGTGTCGATGGGGCTGTCCCTCTGGATACCGTTCGTTTTTATCCTGGTGTGGGGACATACGCACTGGCTTTATCTGCTGCCCGTACTGGCGGACGGATGGCGGCCGGTGCTCACTGCCTTGCCAAGCACGTTTTTCTACTTTCTCGGCTTCGGCGCGACCGCTTTTCTCTACCCTTTTCTGAAAAACAAAGAAAAAGCGGTGCTCGGCGTATGCTGCGCACAGCTCATCACGCTGTTCGCCTACTTGTTCATTACGCTGCTCAGCTTCGCTTTCTTCAGCCCGGGCGAGCTTCCGAAGATCAATCAGCTGTCCATTTATATGCTCAAAGCCGTCGAACTCCCTTTTCTGGAGCAGGTGGAGGGCTTGTTTATCGTGCTCTATCTGTTTATCTTTTCCCTGTCCTGGATTCCGCCCTTTCAGCTGTCCGCCTTCTGCCTGGGCTGGCTGGCCGGGCGCGCAGATCACCGGATGTTTCTGCGGATCTTGTTAGCGGGGACGGCGGTATTCTCCTTCTTTTATGTTCCCGGCTTTAATGTTTCCTATGAAATGGGAGACTGGCTCGGAAAAATAGGCATGGCGGTCGAGTATGCCGCGCCTGTGCTTCTCTTGGGGTATCTGCTGCTATACGGCGCGATTCGCGGCAAGCGGAGGCCGTCGTGAGAACAATCGCGCGCCTTCTGCTTTTAATACTGACATTAGGGCCGTTGACGGGCTGCTATGACCGGATCGACCTGGAGGATGCCTCGTTGTCGCTCGTCGCGGGCGTAGACATAACGGAAGACCACCGTATGCTTAACTATACTTCCATACCGGTTTTCAGCAAAACCGAGAGTAAAAAAAGCCAGGAGTTGAAGGTCGTCACCAATACGCTGCGTCAAGGGCGGGGTAAGCTGGACGCCTTCACGGTAGGCTCCTTCAACGGCAGGAAAATCAAGATCATCGCCCTATCGAAACGCTTCGTACAGGAGGTTCCCGACTGGTTCCGTTACATGGACATTTATTTTAGGGACGGCAGAAATCCGATTACGCCAAGGGTAATCGTGTTCGACGGCCCGCTCGACCAGCTTTACTATTATCATTCGCCCAATCAGCCCATTCTTCCTCTGATGTTGATGGGCATGATTAATTCCTCTTCCAACCGTGCGGAATCGGTCGCAACGACGCTGCAGGAGCTGCACAGGCAGATGAACGAAGAGGGCCAGACGCCTTTTATGACACAGATGTCGGTCAAGCAGGATGCCATGATTGACGGGACGTCGCTGTTGGATCATAAGGGCAAGTACGTGGACATGTTGAGCATGCCGGAGACAACCTTGCTGCGCGTGCTGCAAAAGAACGCCGGACAGTCCGTCGGCTTCTCTCTGCGGCTCCCGCCCGGTCTGACCGGGTCGCCCGCGTCGGTGTCCGATTGGATCAGCATCGCGACGGAACGGGTCAAGGTGAAAATCCATTCCGCGTATGCGGGAGGACGTTTCAAGTTTTCCGTGCACGTACATGTCTCGGCAAGCGTCGTGGAGAAGCTGTCCTCGCTGGATCTGGACGATCATCAGCAGGAAGCCGAGCTCGCCTGCGCGAAGGAGCTGCGCGACAAATTCGAGGCGCTGATCGCCAAGCTGCAGCAAAAAAAGGTCGATCCCGTCGGCTTCGGAATCTACGCGAGAGCGCATCAATACAAGCAATTCAAGCAGGTCAAGGAGAACTGGGGCGAGGCATTCGGCCAGGCGGACGTGCAGGTCCGCGTCAGCGTCTCATTCGCCGATGAAGGCTCCGTCAAGTAAGGCTTAGGCGAAAGGATCGATGCTTAAAAAAAGTTAAAGCCGCCCTCCCGACGGCTGTCGGGGAGAGCGGCTTTCTCTATGTGCGAGCGCTGTTGTAAACGAAGATAAGTCAGCCTTCGGTCGCAGCAGATGCGGAGGACGAGGCGTCGGAATCTGAGCCTGATGCGTCGGCGTCGGTCCGGGCTTTGCCGCCCTTGCCGTGCCCGCCGTCGTGGCCGGTGAACGCACGGCTCACAATATGATCGGCTTGATCGGCGAGCTTGGCCTTTTGCGCGTCGTATTCCGTCTGCGTGATCTTGCCGTCCGCTAGGCGCTGGTCGAGCGCCGTCGTGAGCAGCGAGACGACTTTGGCCGTGACGGTGTCGACGGCAACGCCTTTATCCGCGGCCAGATCCGAGAGCGACTTGCCGGCCTGGAGCTGCGTGGACAGCTCGTCCGTAGTCAGCCCGAGCAGGGAGGCGATATCGGCGTTGTCCTTCAGGTCGATGCCGCCGAAGCCGCCGCGTCCGCCGCCATGTCCACCAGGGCCGCCTTTGCCGCCGCCCTTGCCGGGGAAGGCGTTGGCCAGCGCTTCGGTGGCCCGCTCTGCGAGCGTAGCCTTCTGCTCGTCATACTGCGCCTGCGTGATCTTGCCGTCCGCCAGTCGGCTGTCCAGCTGCTTGGTCATCGTCGACACGATCAGGTCCTGTACCTTCTGCGCGTCGACGCCCTGTGCGGCGGCGATGTCAGACAGCGTCTTGCCGGCCTGGAGCTGCGTCTTCAGCTCGTCTTCGGTCAGGTTCAGCATCGCGGCCACCTCGGCGTTGTTCCAGCTGGCCCGGAAGCCGCCGCCTCTGTGCTGGCCGTCTCCCTTGGTCGGCGCAGCGGTCGAGTCCGCCGCTTGGGTCTGCGATGTCGAGCCGGTCGTCTTGGTCGTGGCGGCGAACGCGCTGCCCACGGAGACGGCGCTGCCGAATACGGCGACGGCGAGGGCAAGCGAGGTGATGGCGAGCTTCTTATGCTTCTTCGGATTCATCATGGTAGATCCTCCTAAGATTGATGTTATTGTCGTTCTTATAAACATCATAGCCCGCTTGTCTGAATCTCCCGTGAACCCTCGCTGAACGCTTCCTGAGAATAAAAAATGAACCCTGCCGCTTCGCCGAAGCGATGCAGGGTCCATTTTGCCGTGTATTGCAGGTCGAGATTCCGATACGGTTATTAGAAAAACTGCTCCAGCTCGGCCTTGATCGCCGCGTTCGAGCCGCCGACTTGCTTCTGGTGCTGTGCCTTGCCGAAGAGCGCGCCGATCTGCTCCGGATACGTCTGCTCGATGCCGCGCAGGCGGATCGACTCGTCGAACTTGGCCGGATGCGCCGTCGACAGCGCGACCGTCGCCTCGCCGTCCTCGGTCAGGCGATCGCTCGCCGCGACGCCGCAGGCCGTATGCGGATCGAGGAGATAGTCGTACTTGGCGAAGTAGTCGCCGATCGTATCGAGGCACTCGTCGTTCTTGACCCCGTAGGCGGCGAAGTCGGCTTGCACTTGGCCGATCCGGTCGGATGGAATAATGATGCTGCCCTCGGTCGTGAACTGCCCCATGAGACGGGACACTTCGACGGAATCCTCTCCGTACAGATAGTACAGATAGCGCTCGAAGTTGCTCGCCACCTGGATGTCCATCGAAGGGCTGTGCGTCCCGCGGAACTCGCCGGGCTCGTACACGCCTTCGTTCACGAAGCGTTCGAGAATGTTGTTCTCGTTGGTCGCGAGGATGAGCTTGCCGATCGGCAGGCCCATGCGCTTGGCCAGGTAACCCGCGAAGATGTCGCCGAAGTTGCCCGTCGGCACGCTGAAGTTCATCCGCTCGGACTGCCCTTGCTGCGCGAGCTGGAGATAAGCGTAAAAGTAATAGACGGTCTGCGCCAGGATGCGCGCGATGTTGATCGAGTTGATAGCGCGCAGATGGTACTTGTGCTTGAACGCAACGTCTGCGAACAGCTCCTTGATGATCCGCTGGCAGTCGTCGAACGTGCCGTCCACGGCCAGGTTCAGCACGTTGGCGTCGTCCACGGTCGTCATCTGCAGCTCCTGCACCTTGCTCACCTTGCCCGACGGGTGCAAAATGCAGATGCGAATGCCTTCTTTGCCGCGCACGCCCTCGATCGCGGACGCGCCGGTGTCGCCGGAGGTCGCGCCGAGGATGTGGATGATCGAATTCGTCTGCTTCGATACATAGGCGTACAGATTGCCCAGGAATTGCAGGGCGATATCCTTGAAGGCGAAGGTCGGCCCGTGGAAAAGCTCGAGCACGTACAGCCCGTTGTTGATGCGCCGCAGCGGCGTCACGTCCGGGTCGCGGAACGTGCCGTAGCTGTCCTCGACCAGCTGCTGCAGCTCGCCGCGGGGAATCTCGTCGCCGATATACAGCGTGAAGATCTCGAGCGCCAGCTCCGCGTAGGAGAGCTTGCCCCATGCCTGCAGCGTCGCGGCGTCCACTTGCGGCACAGCCTTGGGCACCAGCAGACCGCCGTCGTCCGCCAGTCCCATCAGAATCGCGTCGATAAAGCCGAGGGGAGCCACCTGGCCCCGAGTGCTGATATATTCCATCTCGATCCCCTTATCCGTGTAAATGTTCTGTCTATTGTATCAAAAAAGAGGAGCCATGCCCACAAAGCGTCGAACTTCGTCGCAAGATCGATCGTATTTATGATACGATCAAATATATTCTATCTTGCGCACCGCGGTTGTCCTTGCTGGGCGGGCGAACACGAGCTAACGGAGACAATCACCTATGGGAACTCCCTATTCGGCTATCTTAACGTTAATTATTACGGCAGGCGTCATCAACTTGCTTATGGGCATTTACGCGCTGTCCGGCCGCTCGAAGGTATCGATGGTCAAGACGTTCGTGGCCTTCAGCATGCTGTCGGCCGTCTACACGTTCGGCTCCGCGCTGGAGCTGTCCGCCGGCTCGCTCGAAGAAATCGTGCTATGGATCAAGGTCCAGTATCTCGGGCTGCCGTTCCTGGCGCCGCTCAACCTGCTTATGGTCATGTATTTCCTGGGCATGGACAAGTTTTTGAAACGGCCGCTGCGCATCGGCTTCTTCATTATCCCCGTCATTACTCTGGCGCTCGTCATGACCAACGAGCTGCATCATTTGTATTACCGGGACATCGTGCTTCGTCCCGACACGCTCACGCCCAAGGCGGACCTCGTCGCGGGCCCCTGGTATCTCATCGCGGGCGCCTACACCTTCGGCTGCATGATCGGCGGCGTGGCGCTGCTGATCGTCCAGTGGCGCCGCAAGCGGACTTACCGATTCCAGCTCGTGACGCTGCTGATCGGCCTGCTGCTCCCGCTCATCGGCGACTTCTTCTATCTCGGCGGCCTTACGCCGGGCGGCATAGACCCGATCCCCGTCATCATGACGCTCACGTCCGCATTCTACATGTGGGCGCTCGCTTCCCGCGGTTTGTTCCACGTCGTGCCGATCGCCCGCGACAATCTGTTCGAGAGCATGCGCGACGGCGTCCTCGTGCTCGATATGGAGGACCGCCTGGTCGACTACAACGCGGCGGCGGCGGCCATCATGCCGGAGCTGACCGCCACGGAGATCGGGAACCGGCTGGACCGGCTCCTGGCGCTGCATACGAACGCCGGCTTGCTCGCCTCCGATGCGGGCAGGGAAGGGAAGGCGAGAGTGTCGGACGGGTCCGACATCCGGGAGATCCCGTGGACGGTCGAAGATCGCGCATACCACTATCAGGTGCGTACGTCGGTCGTGCGCAATCCGGGCGGACAGATCGCCGGCAAGCTGATCGTCCTGCTCGACATCACGCAGCGGGTCCAGCTGCAGGAGCAGCTGCGGCAGATGGCCTATTACGACAATCTGACCGGCGTCTACAACCGCGCGCGCTTCATGAGCCTCTGCACCGCGATGCTGGAGGAAGCGGACGAGGCTGGCGAGCCTTTGTCGATCGTGCTGTTCGACATCGACCATTTCAAGCGCATCAACGATACGTACGGGCACGACGTCGGCGACCAGGCGCTGCTCCATATCGCGGACATCTGCCGCCGCGCGCTGCGGACGGACGATCTGTTCGCCCGCTATGGCGGGGAGGAGTTCGCGATCGCGATGCCCGGCCTGACCGCGGCGAGAGCCGAGTCCGCGGCGCACCGCATCCGGCGGGAGCTGTCGGCGCAAGCCCTGGAGGTGCCGGGCGGCCAGCTGCGGATGACGGCGAGCTTCGGCATCGCGTCGACGGCTGGGGGCGCGGACCGGGCGTGGGCGGAGGTTGCGGCCGCGGAGGCGGAGGCAGCGGCGGCCGAGGAAGCGGATGGAGGCTCGCCGGCCGATTCGCCGGCGGACTTGAAGCTGAAGCGGCTGCTGAAGCAGGCGGACCTTGCCTTGTACGCGGCCAAGAATGGCGGCCGGGACGCGGTGCGGGTCGCCGCGGGCGTCGAAGCGGGCACATGATGTTCCACGTGGAAATAACATGGAATTTAATGGTAGTAAGAGGCGAGCCATGCTATAATCTTCGCAAATAGAAGCGGAGGGATCGCACTTGATGCGGAGCGGCAATCCAACTTTGAACGACAAGGCTTTTGAAAGGCAGGGTCACGGTTACGGTCGGGATACGATGACGATCGACGGCACGGTGAACAAGGCGTTCATCATGCTCGTCCTGCTGATGGCGGGCGCGTTCGTCGCCTGGAACAACTACTTCGCCGGCGGCGACATCATTCCGTTCGCGGCGGGCGGGGCGATCCTCGGATTCGTACTGGCGCTGATCATCAGCTTCACGCCGAAGACGGCGCCGTATCTCGCGCCTGTATACGCGATTGCGGAAGGCGTCTTCCTGGGCGCAATATCGGCGCGCTACGAATCGTATTACGACGGGATCACGCTCCAGGCCGCGCTGCTCACGATGGGGATCTTCATCGCGCTGCTGCTCGCTTACAAGACGAGGCTGATCAAGGCGACCGAGAACTTCAAGCTCGGGATATTCGCGGCAACGGCGGGCATCATGCTCGTCTACGTGCTTAGCTGGGTGCTCGGCATGTTCGGCGTGACGGTGCCTTACCTGCACGAGAGCACGCCGATCGGCATCGGCATCTCTGTCTTCATCGTCATCATTGCGGCGCTGAACCTTGTGCTGGACTTCGACTTCATCGAGAACGGGGCCCAACAGGGCGCGCCCAAGTACATGGAGTGGTACGGCGCGTTCGGTCTGCTGGTGACGCTGGTATGGCTGTACCTCGAGATCGTCCGGCTGCTGGCGAAGATTCGGAGCCGGGACTAGGAGCGCTGCAGCTTGCGTTTGAGGCTATGAGAAGAAAGTGAGTATGCAAGGTGTAAGATAGGATGGAGGCCCGCGCCGATGGCGCGGGCCTTTTGATATTGGGGAAATCCGCGATGGGGGGAGAGGTGCTGTCATGTCGGGGTGTGCCGGGCGGTAAAGGGGAGCGAGATGCTGTCGTGTCTGAGCGTGCTGGGCGGCAGAGGGGAGCGAGGTGCTGTCGTGTCTGGGCGTGCTGGGCGGCAGAGGAGAGCGAGATGCTGTCGTGTCTGGGCGTGCTGGGCGGCAGAGGGGAGCGAGGTGCTGTCGTGTCTGGGCGTGAGATGGTGCCGTCCGGAAGTGCCAAGTTGTCCAGAAAAATAATAGTGCGAACGTGCGCGTGGTGAAGTCCGGTTAGAGGTATCGGATAAGTGTTAAAAGGCAACTAATCCTGCTTGTGCTTACCTGCGCGCAGCTGATAAGTGTCAAAGAGCAGTTAATTCCTCCAGTATCGCGCGATTGCGGCTTCCGGGACGAAAATAACTGCTCTTTGACATCTAATTTGGCCAGAAGGCCTGTCGTCACACAAAATAACTGCCTTTTAACCATTGTCCCACTGAGGCGCCTATTGCAATGGAGAACACCGCTACCCGCGGGACGCGCGTTCCGGCACCTCGAAGGAGACGATCGTGCCCTGACCAGGCTGGCTGACGATGCGAAGTCCTTCGCCGTACAGCCGCTTGAGGCGCCGATTCGTGTTGTACAGGCCGACGCCTCGGCGACCCGAGGCGGGCTGCGTCAGCGCCAGCCTGGCCTGCTCTTCGGTCATGCCGACGCCGTCGTCGCAGACCTCGATCCGGACCCGGCCGTCGGCGCGAAGGACGCGGATGCGCACCGTGCCGCCTTCGCTCTGCCGGAGCACGCCGTGCTTGACCGCGTTCTCGACGAGCGGCTGGATCGACAGCGGCGGGACGAACGGCTCGATGCCGGGCTCCGTTTCCCAGACAACCTGCAGCCTGTCGGGGAAACGCTCGCGCTCGATGAACAGATAAGCCTCGGTCAGCCCGATCTCGTGGGACAGCACGACTAGCTCCTCGGTATTGAGCGAGTCGAAGCTCATGCGGAGGAACGAGGCGAAGGCATGGCCCAGCCCGCGCATGCGGTCGGGATCGGTCTCGCCGAGGGCGACGATCGAATTGAGCGTGTTGACGACGAAATGCGGCTGAATCTGGGCCTGCAGGTACGCGGCCTCCATGCGCAGGCGCTCGCTCGCCGACCGCTTGAGCGCGACGAGCGCGCGAATGCGGTAGCGCAGCTCCGGGGCGTCCACCGGCTTGGCGACGTAGTCGCTGGCGCCGGCCTGGAAACCTGCGTAAATGTCCGCAGGCTGGCTGCGCGCGGTCAGAAGCAGGATCGGCAGCTCCGAGGCGTCGTAGCGCGTTCTGACCGTTCGCGTGAGCTCATAGCCGGACATTCGCGGCATCATCACGTCCGCGATGAGCAGGTCCCACCGCCGATCGCCAAGCAAGGCAAGGGCCTCCTGCGCCGAGCGCGCGTACGAGACGTCGTACGGCTCGCTCGAGAGGATGCCGGCGAGCACGTTCAGGTTCACCGGGTCGTCGTCGACGGCGAGAATGCGCGCGCGCTCCTCCGGGGCCTCAAGCAGCGCGGCAGCGGTTTCGGCCATTGCTTCGGCGGTGGAGCCGCGCGACTGCGGCCCGGGCCGGCTGCCGGCCAACGCTTCGGGTGCGTTCGGATCCAAGGCTTCGCCCGGCTGAGCATGGCAGCGTCGTTGCGTAGCATCCGAAGCACCGGCCGGCTCACCCCCAGCTCCCGCAGCATCCGCCAGCTCACCCCCAGCTTCCAGCTCCGACTCTGCGCCTGCCGCCGGCAGATCAAACAGAAACACCGAGCCCTCCCCCGGCGCGGAGCGCACCGTCAGCGTGCCGCCATGCAGCTCCGCAAGCTGCCTGGAGATGCTGAGGCCGAGCCCGATGCCGTCGCTGTGGTCGCCGCCGCCCTGCTCGTAGCGCCGGAAAACGCGCGCCTGCGTCTGCTCGTCCATGCCGCTCCCCGTATCGGACACCGAGACGAATACGCGTCCGTCCCGCACTTCCGCGGACACTGAGACGGCGCCTTCGTCCGTGAACTTCACCGCATTGTGCAGCAGGTTGTACAGGATCTGCACCACGCGCTGCTCGTCCGCGAGGACGGCCGGCAGCGTCTCGGGGATGTCCGACCGCAGCCGGACGGTCTTGCTCTGCGCGAGGAAGCCCAGCATGTCCAGCACGCCCGGCGCCACCGACTGGATCCGCATCGGCGCCATCCGCAGCTGGACGCCGCCGTCCTGCAGCCGGGCGACGTCGAGCAGGTCGTTCAGCAGATGCGACATGCGCCGGCTGACGCCGACAAGCAGGTCCATATCTTTCAGCGCGCCCTCGCTGAGACGGCTGCGCTCCTTGGCCATCACGGTTTCCGCGATGTTCATGATGCCGTGCAGCGGCGTGCGCAGCTCGTGCGACGTGTTGGCGAGGAACTCGTCCTTCAGCTTGTCGGCCAGCAGCAGCCGCTCGTTCAGCATCGCGTTCTCGCGGGCGTTGCGGAAGTAGACCTGGAACCAGTAAGCCGAGAAGCCGATGATCGCCGCGACGACGTCGATCGGATAGTACATCGGCGTGAAGCCGACCTCCGCGTTGAATACGCCCCAGGACACGCTTGACAGTACGGCCGCGCCTGCGACCATCAAGAACACGGAGCCTTCGTCGCTGCGCTTGCGAATGAACATCCGGACGATAAGCCAGGCCAGCCTGACGAACGGCAGCAGGTAGAAGACGCTGAACACGAGATAATGGCGCGAAGCGTATACCCAGGCAGACGGCGCGATCATGACGAACGCCGTATAGGCGTACAGCGCGACGGCGAAGATACGGGAGCCGGCTTTCCAGGGCGGGTCCGGCAGGAACCGCCTGTATAGCAGGAGGATCAGATAGGATAGCCACATGTAGGAGAGCAGCCGAATCTTCAGTCCCCAGGCGAAGTCGATCGGCAGCCAGAGCAGCAGCAGGTTATCGTGATCCGAGGTCACGGTCAGGCCGGCGGCAAGCGTGAGCAGGCTGAAGAGCAGGAACGTCCGGTTGCGCCGGTTGAGCATGTAAAGCGTGAAGGCGTAGAAGCCATGGAGCATCAGGACGACGAAGGTAATCATCTGGAAGCCGATCGAATACCACCTGGTGAAGTCGATCGACGACTGCGCGCCGAACAGCACGGAGCGGGTGAAGCCTCCCTGGAAGGGCTGGTCGAAGTTGGACACCTGCACGAGCAGGTCGATCTCCGTCGCGCCGTCCCCGTCGTAGGTCGACGTGAAGGAGATGCTCGAAGGCTCGTAGCTCTCCTTGGCCGTGCCTACCCGGCCGATCGTCCCCTCCGAAAAACCGTTCATCGACACGACGGTCGCTGATTGGACGCGGTTGAGCCAGGCCGTGACCGGCTTCTGGAGCGGATCGGTCAGGATGCGCAGCCTGTAAGTGCCGTAGCCGTAGGAGGGCGCTCCCTCATGGGCGTCCAGCGCGCTCCGCCAGTCTCCGGGCACTTGAACAGGGCGGGACGCGTACGTCTCCGCCCGGGCTTCTTCCTCGGAGAGGAAGCGGGAAGGATAGAACCGCCACTCGCCGTCCAGCGCGAACGGGTGAGAGGCTTCCAGATCGACGCCGCGCAGATCGAGCACGCCGTCTTCGATGACGGGATGCTCGATCGGGAAAAAGAGATGGGTCCAGGACCATCTGAGACCCAGCAGGACGGCGAAGAAAAGCGCGGCGACGGCGATATATTGGCGATTGGATAACGGTTTTCGTGTCATAACGTGCAAAATTCGACAAAGCCCCGCGAATCTCCTAGCGGCGGGCTTATTTTTTTGTTTCCAGCGGGAGCGTCACCGTAAACGTCGTCCGCTCGCCGGGCACGCTTTTGGCGGAGATCCGCCCGCGATGCTGCTCGACGATCGACTTGGCGATGGCGAGGCCGAGGCCGTATCCGCCCTGCTTGCGCGAACGCGAGGCATCGGCGCGGTAGAAGCGGTCGAAAATGCGATCCACGTGCTCCGCCGGAATGCCCGCGCCGGTGTTCGAGACCGCGAGCTGGATCTGATGATGCTGCTTCTTGAGCGTCAGGGAGATCTCGCCCTTAGGCTCGTTGTACTTGACCGCGTTGTCCAGCAGGATCATGACGACTTGCTTGATCTGCTCTGCGCTGCCGACGGAGGTCAGGCCGGGCTCGACGTCATAGGCGAGCGAGAGATCTTGCTCGAAGATGACGGCCTCCATCGTCAGGAGCACGCCTTCCACGGCGTCGCTGACGTCGAACGGGACGAAGATCGTCCGCGCGCGGGCATCCTCCATCTCGGTCAGGTACAACAGATCGTTGGTCAGCGTCTTCATGCGCTCGGTCTCCGACTTGATGCGGTGCAGCCACTTGGCCTGCGAGGCGATCGTATCGCCCTCGTTGGCCAGCAGCACGTCGGCGTTGGTATTGATGACGGCGAGCGGCGTCTTCAGCTCGTGGGAGGCGTCTGCGATGAATCGCTTCTGCTTGTCGAAGGCGTCGCGGACGGGCGCGATCGAACGTCCCGCGAAGTATCGGCTCGTGGCATAGATGACGGCCAGCATGACGACCGCGACCGCGGAAAAGGTGTACACGAGATTCGTGAGAATTTTCTGCTGGGCGGTCACGTCCATATAGGAGACCGTGTAGCCGGACGGACCGAGCTGAACGCTGTACGCCCATCGCGTGTCGCTGAGCGTGAAGCGGCCGCTGTTCGACGGCTTCGCCTCCGCCTTTTTGAGCACCGCGGCGTAAAATTCGTCGTCCATATCGTATCGGGAGTCCGTGGACACCAGGTTCCACTGGGCATCCGTCTGAAGGCCGAACGACACGGAGCGCTCCGCGAACGGACCCATGCCGTCGTCCTTCTGCTGCGGAGGGCGGTTGCCGTCCTGTCCCTGCCGCTGCTTGCCGCCGTTCATGATAGCGCCTTTGTGGTAGAAATCAGCCACGCGGAGCAGCTCCATGTCGATGTCCCGCTTGGTGTTCTGGTACGTGATGACGTAGATGGAAGAGAAGGCGACGAGCATGATGATCGTGATGATGACCATGTTCATAAGAAGAAACCGATTGCGCAGCCGGTTGAACATCAATCCGCCGCCTCCAGTACGTACCCGACGCCCCGTATCGTGCTTATTCGCGCTCCCGCGTTCAGGAAGGTCAGTTTTTTCCGCAGAAATGAAATGTACACCTCCACGTTGTTGTGCTCCGCGTCCGAATCGAAGCCCCACAGCTTCTCGATAATCTGCTCCTTGCTCGTGACCGCCTGCCGGCGCGCGATCAGCAGCTCCAGCAGCTCGCTTTCCTTCAGAATCAGCTTGAGCTCCTTGCCCTTGCACGACAGCTTGAGCGTCGACGTATTGAGCTCGAGGTCGCCGAACCGCAGTCCGTCGTCCGGGATAACCGCCTCGCCCTTGCGCCGCAGCGCCGCCCGGATCCTCGCCAGCAGCTCGCCCGTGACGAAGGGCTTGGCGATATAGTCGTCCGCCCCGTAATCGAGCCCCGCGATCTTGTCGTCCGTCTCGCCTTTGGCGGTGAGCATGATGACCGGCGTCTGCACGCCCTGTTCGCGGAGCGTCCGCAGCACCTGAATGCCGTCCATCTCCGGCAGCATGATATCGAGCAGCAGCAGGTCGTAGATGCCGCTCAGCGCGTTGTCGAGCCCCGATTGCCCGTCGTGCACGGTGTCTACGGAGTAGTGGTTTTTTCGAAGTATTTGCGAGAGCGCCTCCGCCAGATGCACCTCGTCCTCTACGATGAGTATTCTCATGGTTGTCCAAACCCCTTTGCCTGTCGTCTTGCCCTTTATTGTAGGGAGAGAACCTTTAATCAACCTTAATGGTACCACTGCAGCGCGGCGGACAAAAAGTTTTTACACTGCGATAACAATTTAAGATTCGTTAAAGGTTCCCCCGCTAAGCTTGAGTCATGGAAGGGCGAGACAGTCGCCGAAGACGAAAGGGGCGCTTGAACATGGCAATCGAAGTTTTCAACCGCTACGAGAACAAATATCTGATGGACACGAAGGCTTTCTACGGCATCTACAACCGCCTGACCGAATACATGGATCTCGACGCGTACAACAAGGGCGACAAGTTCTACTCGATCAGCAACCTGTACTACGATACCCCGCAGCACTCGTTGATCCGAACGAGCCTCTCGAAGCCCAAGTATCGGGAAAAGCTGCGGATCCGGGCTTACGGCGTGCCGGAGCCGGACGCGAAGGTGTACCTGGAGCTGAAAAAGAAAGTGTTCGGCCTCGTGAACAAGCGGCGGACGTCGCTGAAGCTCGGCGAAGCGTACGAATTCGTGAGGACGGGCCAGCCGCCGGCCTTCCGAGAAGGGATGAACAAGCAGGTCATTGCGGAGATCGAGTACTTCCTGTCGCGGTACGAGCTGGTGCCGATGACGTATCTGGCCTACGACCGGATCGCGATGTTCGCGAAGGACGGCCGGGATCTGCGGATTACGTTCGATACGAACATCCGGTCGCGGCGGCACGATCTGGCGCTGGAGGCCGGCGATTACGGCGAGCAGCTGATGGAGAAGGGCCAGTGGCTGATGGAAGTGAAGGCGGAGAAGACGGTGCCGGTATGGCTGTCGAGGCTGCTGTCGGAGTTGTCGATGTACCGGACGGGCTTTAGCAAGTACGGCAACGAATACAAGAAGTCGATCCGCTACGCAGGCAAGGTACCCGAGCTGTACGCAGCAGGCGCCGGCGGGATCGATGCGGACGCAGTGGAACGGACGCAATTGGAAAGGGAGAGAATCTTGCTATGATCGAATCGATATTCAGCACGGTAGCCGCGGACGCGGAGCTGACCGTCACCCATGCGCTGCTCACCTTCGGGATCGCCATCCTGCTGGGCGGCATCATCAGCCTTACTTATATGAAAACGCAGGTCGCTTACTCCCCGAGCTTCACGCTCACGATGATGGTCCTGCCGACGATCGTTGCCATCATCATCCTCCTGATCGGCAGCAACATCGCCCGGGCGTTCAGCCTGGCGGGCGCCTTCTCGATCATCCGGTTCCGAAGCGCGCCGGGCGACTCGAAGGATATCTCCTACGTGCTGTTCTCGATGGCGGCGGGCCTCGCCTGCGGCGTCGGCGCTTACGGCTACGCGGCGCTGTTCACGGTGTGCCTGTGCATCCTGATGTTCGTGCTCAAAGCGATCAAATTCGGCGCGAACAAGGCGCAGACCAAGCTGCTGAAAGTTACGATTCCCGAGAATCTGGGCTATGAAGAGGCGTTCGATGAAATTTTCCGGAAGTATGGCGTGGGCTACGAGTTAAAAAAGGTACGTACGACGGAGCTCGGCAGTCTGTATGAGCTCGTGTATGCGGTCCAGATCGGGCCGCAGACGAGTCAGAAGGAATTGCTCGACGCGGTTCGCACCCGCAACGGCAATCTGGATATCACGCTTACGATGAACCCGGTCGTGCAGGAGTATTGATTGGTTCGATTGAGGCGCAAGACGATACGCATCATCATCATAACCGAGAAGAGGGAATCTTATGAAGCATTCGCATAAAGCAAAAGCAATCGCCATCGCGCTGCTCGCCGCCATGCTGGCGGCAGGCTGCAGCGCCAAATCGTCGGACGCGGCCAGCGCCGCATCCGCCGGTACGGTCCAGACGGCAGCCGCCTCGTCCGCGTCGTCGGGGACGGGAATCACGCTGGCCAGCGTGAACCTGGACGACAAGGTGACGTTCGACGAGACGGACACGACGGCGACGTGGACGGCGGACGGCGCGACGACGATCGCGCTGGACGGCGGCGCGGCGACCGTGACCGGATCGGGTGCGACCGCCCAGGGCGGCGCGGTGAAGATCACGGCGGCGGGCACTTACGTGCTGAGCGGCACGTTGGATGACGGCCAGATCGTCATCGAAGCGGGCGACAGCGACGTGGTGCGCCTGGTGTTGAACGGCGCGGACATCACGAACAAGAACGGCACGGCCATCTACGTGAAGTCGGCCGACAAGACGGTCGTGACGCTTGCGGAAGGTACGGAGAATGCGGTGACCGACGGCACGACCTATGCGGATACTTCCGAAGAAGCGCCGACGGCGGCGATTTACAGCAAGGACGACCTGACGTTTAACGGCACCGGCAAGCTGACCGTAACCGGCAACTTCAACGATGCCGTGAAGTCCAACGACGATCTGAAGATTGTAAGCGGCACGATCGCGGTCAAGTCGGCGGACGACGGCCTGATCGGCAAGGACGCGGTTGCGATTAAGGACGGCGACATTACGATCGACGCGGCAGGCGACGGCATCAAGTCGACCAATGACAAGGATGCGGACAAGGGCTTTGTCGCCATCGCGAACGGCACGTTCAAGATTACGGCCGCTAACGACGGCATTCAGGCGGAGACGGCGCTGCTGGTGGCGGACGGCAAGTTCGACATCGTGTCGGGCGGCGGCGCGGCGAATTCCACGAAGACGCATGCGGAGGAGGGTCCGGGCGGGTTCGGCGGCGGCGGGTTTGGCGGCGATCCTGGCAACTGGCAGGGCGGGGACGGTCAGATGCCGCAGCCGCCTGCGGACGGCCAGATGCCGACGGACGGGCAGCAGCCTCCCGCATGGCCGACGGACGGACAAGGACCGGGCTCCAGCGGCGTGACCGATCCGGCGCAAACGCCGCCGGCTGACGGCGCGACGGCTACGGGTTCGGGCGATACGGGCTCTACGGGCTCGGCTTCGGGATCCGGATCGACCGATACGAGCGGCAACGACGCGGACGAGACGACCGCAACGGGTACGGAAGAGACGGAATCCGTCAGCGCCAAGGGATTGAAGGCAGGCGGCGATCTGGCGATCGCAGGCGGCACGTTCGCCATCGATGCGGGGGATGACGCGATTCACAGCAATGCCAACATCGGCATCTCGGGCGGCACATTCAGCTTGTCGACCGGCGACGACGGCATTCACGGCGATACGTCGCTCACGATCTCCGGCGGCACGATCGACATTACGAAGAGCTACGAAGGCATCGAGAGCGCGAGCATTACGATCGCAGGCGGCGAGACGCACGTCAAGTCCAACGACGACGGCGTCAATGCGTCGGCGGGCACCGAGCAGGCGCTGCTCACGATCTCCGGCGGCTACATCTATGTGGATGCCGACGGCGACGGTCTCGATTCCAACGGCTCGGTCGTCATGACCGGCGGTACGGCTGTCGTCAACGGCCCGACCAACGCCGGCAACGGCGCGCTCGACTATGACGGCACGTTCGAGCAATCCGGCGGCACGCTGATCGCGGCCGGCGCAGCGGGCATGGCGCAAGCGCCGTCCGAGGATTCGACGCAGGTCTCGCTGCTGATGACCTTCCCGAGCACGCTTGATGCGGGCACGGTGGTCACGCTGACCGACAGCGCGGGCAACGCGGTCGCGACCTTCGCGCCGGCCAAGACGTTCCAGACGCTTGTCTACTCCTCGTCAGATCTGAAGTCCGGCGAGAGCTACACGATCTCCACGGGCGGCACGTCGGGCGGTACGCCGAAGGACGGTCTCTACACCGGCGGCGGCACGGCCGGCACGACCAAGGTCGTAACCTTCGAGCTCGGCGAGAAGACGACTTATGTCAACGAGTCCGGCATCACGACCGGCGGCGGAGAGATGGGCGGCATGGGCGGCGGTCGCGGCGGCTTCGGCGGCGGCCGGGGCATGGGCGGCCAAGGCACGAACGGTGCGAGCGGGACGAATGGTGCGAGTGGCACGAATGGTGCGAGCGGTACGAGCGGCACGAGCGGTTCGGCTGGCGGCACGAATAGCTCGAACGGCACCAGCGGAAGCGGCACGACCAACTCGACGAGCAGCAGCTCCACCGGCACCAGCACCTAAGTATCGGAGCGCGTCATAAGATACGGAAAGATACGGAAGCAAAGAGGGATGAAGCAGCGTTGGCTGCTTCGTCCCTCTTTTACCTGTGGCGGCGGGGGTATGTAGGATGGTAAGCGTACGAGCGTTCCTTCGGGGATCGGAGCTTCGCGGAGGTATAGCGCCGGTATATCGCCGCTGCAATCAATAGTAGCAATTCAGATGGGTTACGGGCCGAAAAGCCTGCATTTGTACAGGTATTTTCTTCGTACCAACGACACGCGATGGAAAAGATGCAAATATGCAGGTAAATTAAAAGCACGAGCCCGAAATCGGGTTAATGGAGGAAAATACCTGCATTTTTGCATCTTTCTTGGCCCGAATGGCCGATTCCGGCGAAAATAGATGTATATTTGCAGGAATTATATAGCAAGGGGACGGCGCGGGCGAAGATCGGCCGTGCCACCGGCTTGGCTGTCGGCCGACTCATGTGCATGGCTGTCGGCGGACTCATGTGCATGGCTGCCGGATGAGCCATCGATGGCTGTTCGGCGCGAATGGAGCATCGGATCTTAGTGAATATCGTGCTTCTTGAAGTTGCCTCCCTTAACCTCGGCTACGTCGTACACCATGACGAAGGCGCTCGGGTCGATTTCGTAGATGATTTCTTTCATTTTGCTTTCTTCGAGCCGATTGATGACGCAGGTGATTTCCTTGAATTGCTCGTTCGAGTACCCGCCCTCAACGACGTTGTAGGTGGCGCCGCGCCCGAGGCGGTCGCGAATCGTCTCGACCATGGTCTCGGGATATTTGGAAATGATCTTGAACGTCTTGGCGCCGCTTAAGCCTTCTTCGACGATATGGATCACCTTGGAGGCGATATAGTAGGCGATGCCCGACATGATCGCGCCTTGCAGGCCGAATACGGTCGAGACGACGATGAAGACGAACGCATTCAGGAACAGGATCAGATCGCTTGTCCCGAACGGCAGCTTGCGGGACAGCAGGACGGCCAGCATGTCGATTCCGTCGAGCGCGCCGCCGTTCCGCAGGGCCAGACCCATGCCGAAGCCGATGATGATGCCGCCGACGACGGTTACTAACAGCGTATCGCCTTCAAGAATAGGCTTGATGTGATGCATCGTGATCGTGCCGATGGCGAGCGACGCAATGCCGAGCACGGAGTTGATCGCGAAGCTTTTACCGATCTGCTTGTAGCCGAGAAAAATAAACGGGATATTCAAAACCGCGATCAACAGACCCAGCGGCAGACCGATCAGCTCCGAGCCCACGATGCTTAGACCCGTCACGCCACCGTCGGATACGTTGTTCGGAATGAGCACCGCTTCAAGGCCATAGGCCGTTATGAATGCGCCGATAATGACGGCAAGTGCGCGCAGCACCTTTTTTAGCAGGACAGGCTGTTTGTTTCCGCTCTTCAATAGGACGACCTCGTTTCCGGAATTTTCTGCACCGTTTTATTTTATCGGATTACGAGGCAAATTTCGAACCGGGGCGTCGCACGCCGAAAAACTTCTTCATTATGTAGCGCGAATTACAAATTCCGACCGCATATGGACCTTGCAAATGCAGCAGTCTCAAGCCGAGACCATAAAGGCGCTGACCAGAGCCTAATCGTCGTCTTCGTCCGTCTCCGACCGGTCCACCTTGTGCCGCACGTATGCGGAAGGCAGAGTGCCGGTTATTTTTTTGAACACCTTGTTGAAGTACGATTGCTCGCAAAAGCCGAGGTAATCCGAGATCTCTCCGATATTCATCTGCGAGGTCAACAGCAGGTCGCAGGCGGACGCGATCCGGATCTGCTGCATATAGTCCGTCAGCGTACGGCCGGTCGATTGGCGGTATAGCGCGCTGACGTAGTTCGGCGTCTTGCCGACGTGCGCAGCGAGCTCGCCGACCGTGATCGTCCTGCGGTAATGAAGCAAAATATACGCTTCTAGCCGATAGACAAGTCCCGAGGCTGCGCCCTGCGAGGCGGCGGATTCGGACGCTTCCGCGAACAACGCGAGCAGCTCCAGCAGCGTGGCATGGCAAAGCGCAGGCCGGCAGGGCGACTGCCGCAGCCAGTATTGGACGAGAGCGGCAAAACGGTTGCGCACGTAATCGTAGTTGTGCGGCTTCGCGACCCGCGCCTCCGGCGCAGTCACCAGCGGCAGCCCTTCGCCTTCGCCTTCCCCCGCATAGTGAAAATGCGCGACATACATCTCGTGCGCCTCTTCGGGCGAATTGACCGCACTGCGTTCGAGGCCCTCTGGCATGAACAGCATGTCCCCGCGGCTCAGTTTGAAAATCCCCTGCTCCGTCTCGAATACCGCGCGCCCCTCCGTCACCAGCACCGCGATCTGGTTGTTCGTCCGCGACCGCGGCACCTGCCACCCCGGCTCGCAATGCTCGTAATAAATCGCCACCGGCTCGATCATCGCCGTTTTTCCCCCTTTTTCGCGCCCACCGCAGCTTCCTCCCTCTCTCGACATGTACTTTTAGTATAACACTAATCGTAATATTACTCTAAATCTAACTTCGCCTCTGCAAGTTGGTCGAATGGGTTTAAAAAGAACTTATGTAATTATTTATATGTTAAAAATTTACACAATTGCGAAGTGGGCCATTTGCAAGCAAACCGAAAAGTAGAGTTGACTTGAGTGATGTATGCTGTTCTTCAGCTTTGTTGGGAGGTACGTCAATACTGGGAATTCGGCAGACGGTGTAGCATCCGTAGAGACAAAGTAAGAAAAAGAATCTGATAAGGACTCATGCACAATGTTTTGGTAGCGCTTACTTACTGAGAAAATATTGCAGCGTGGGGAGCCTAAACGCAATGGAGGACCATTTTTTAAGGTTCTGGCAATCTAATTCTTCCTTCTTTCTCAAGATCTCCTTTCAATAATTAATCGTAGAATAACTCAAAAATGAGTTGGTTACTTCATTGTTCCTTTTCGCTTGATTCCCTACGATTAAGAAAAGAGATTTTCAAGACGAAGAGGAGGCAACATCAGATGTCAAAAAATTTCCAACGGGCCCGCGCTCGCGTCGGTGTCATGACGGTGGGGCACGAACCATACTGGGAACAGTTTCCTGGACTGAGAGAGGAGCTGGCCGGGTACGGGCAGGAGTTTGAAAACCGGCTGCGCGAGATGGACGTCGAGGTCGTCAGCGCGGGATTCGTCGACACGGTGGACAAGGCGTTCGCGGCGACCGAGTATTTGAAAAAGCAGGACGTCGACATGCTGTTCAGCTTCCTCAGCACGTACGTAACGTCTTCGACGGCGGCGACGCCGATCATCGGCTTGTCGGTGCCGACCGTGCTCGTCGCCTTGCAGCCGAGGCAGCGTCTGGATTACACGAACACGACCACCTATATGCAGCTGGCCAACGACAACATCTGCTCGCTGCCGGAGATCGCGGGCGTGCTCGTGCGGGCAGGACGGCCGGCGGCGGGCATGATCGTCGGTACGCTGTACGACGATCCGGCGGCTACGGCGGAGCTGCAATCGTGGTGCCGCGCGGCAAATGCGCGGCGCGCGTTCAAGTACGCGCGGATCGGCTACCTCGGTCATACGTACGAAGGCATGTACGACATGAACTCCGATCCGACCGCATTTACGGCATCGTTCGGCGCGCATGTGCAGATGCTCGAGATGTGCGACCTGGCGAAAACCGTGGCTTCCGCTACGCAGCGGGAGATCGATGCCAAGCTCGAGGAGATTCATAGCCTATTTACCGTGTCCGATCCGTTCATCGATCCGGTCACGCGGCCGATCAAGCCCGAGGATCTGGCCTGGTCCGCCAAGGTCGCGGTCGGTCTCGACAAGCTCGTGGACGAGTTCGGCCTGACCGGTCTTGCCTACTATTACAAGGGAATCGACGACAACGAGTATGAGCGCATCGGCTCGAACATGGTGCTCGGCAACTCCCTCCTGACGGGCAAGGGCATTCCGCTCGCGGGCGAGGCCGATCTCAAGACATGCGCGGCCATGCTCATCATGGATCGGCTCGACGCCGGAGGTTCCTTTGCCGAGCTGCACCCCTGCGACTTCAAGGACGATATCGTGCTCGTCGGTCACGACGGTCCGCACAATATCAAGATCGCGGACGACCGCCCGGTGATCCGGGGGCTTGAGCTGTTCCACGGCAAACGCGGCTCCGGCATCGGCGTCGAGTTCAGCATCCAGGCCGGGCCGGTCACGCTGCTAAGTATCGGGCAGACAGCGCAGGGCCGCTACAAGATGATCGTCGCCGAGGGCGAGTCGATCAAGGGGCCGATCCCGCAGACCGGCAACACCAACACCCGCTGCAGCTTCGGCCGCCCGGTCGCGACGTTCGTCGAGCAGTGGTGCAGCGCAGGCCCGACCCATCACTTCGCGCTGGGCGTCGGCAACAAGGCGGCGGAAATCAAGCGTACCGCGGGTATGCTGGGGATCGAGGTTCAGGTAATTTAAGTGAATGCATAAGCAAAACAGGTCTTGCGCCGGAGCGGTGCAAGGCCTGTTTATTTTGTTTTACAGCGTGCGGTTGGCCGGCTTTGTTAGTGAAGCTTGTTCGGCGCGGGTGGCTGATCCTTGGGGTGGATAGTTTCCGAGAAAACGTCGGCTTGAGGCGGAGAGGCCGGAACTTTAAATTGCGGGAAGTTCGCTTTTAAAATCTCCTCCAGATCGCCCCTCGTTAGCGGGCGCGCATGCGGCATGAGCTCGTAGCCGAGCTCGCCGTTCGTCTCGATCGTGGCGTATCGCACGTCCTGCACGCGCGCGATGCTATCCAGCCGCAGCCGTTTTTCCAGATCGTCGACGGACATCCGCAGCTTTTTCATATTTGCGGTCAAGAGTTGGCCGTTTTCGATGACAGGCACTGCCGCGCCCTTAAATACCCTTTCCGCCAGGTTCCACTTAAGCGCGATCCATTCCGTTAAGTATAGGATAGCCAGAAACGTAAATACGGCCAGTAAAGATTCCGCCAGCCCCTTGCCTGCAACCTCGGAGCCAAGGACCGCGCCGATCGTCAGCAGGACGCCGATCTGGGGAGTCGTCATCTCGGAGATGGACTTGCGGCCGCTTATTCGAAGCATGAGAATGCCTGCGAAGGCCAATACGAGCGACTGCCAGAATACAGTGAACATGGCGGGACTCCTGTCTTGTAGGCGATTTTTTGGAGCAGCGTCCGGACGGAGTTAGTCTTGCCGCATGGGATTTCCTGTATACTGGATGGAAGCGAATAACCGAGCCTTGTGGACAGGAGACATTTTTATGAACGTCAATATAGATGACATTTTAATAGAAGCGGATATCGCTTCCTTGCAGGCTGCAATGGAGGCAGGGACATTAACGTCGGAGGCATGCGTGCGCTGGTATTTGGAGCGGATCGAGCGGTTTAATCCGAAGCTGAGAGCGGTGCTCGAGGTCAACCCGGACGCGCTCGCGGTCGCCGCGGCGCTCGATACGGAACGGCTCGAACGCGGATCGCGCGGGCCGCTGCACGGGATCCCGATCCTGCTCAAGGACAATATCGATACGGGCGACCGCATGCATACGAGCGCCGGGTCTATCGCGCTTGCCGAACACTTCGCGCCGACGGACTCGGTCGTGGCTGCGCAACTACGGGCTGCGGGAGCGGTCTTTCTCGGCAAGGCCAACATGACGGAGTGGGCAAACTTCATGTCCGGCACGATGTGGGCGGGCTACAGCTCGAGAGGGGGACTGACACTTAATCCGTACAGTCCGGGTGAATTTTTCGTAGGCGGATCGAGCTCGGGCTCGGGTGCCGCGACGGCTGCCAACCTGTGCGCCGCCGCCATCGGCACGGAGACGTCGGGCTCGATCATCAGCCCTGCCTCGCAAAACAATCTCGTGGGCTTCAAGCCGACGATCGGACTCGTCAGCCGCACGGGCATCATCCCGATTACGCATAGTCAGGATTCGGCCGGCCCGATGACGCGTACGGTCAGGGACGCCGCGACCCTGCTCGGCGCGATGACGGCGATGGATCCGGCGGATGCGGCGATGGGGGAGAGCGGGCGAGTCGCGCACGCGGACTACCAGGCATTCTTGGACTCGGATGGCTTGCGCGGTGCGCGGATCGGCATTGCCCGGTCCTATTATCAAGGGCTGGACGAGGCGCGGGCCGAGATTATCGAACGGGCGATCGAACTGTGCAAAGCGCGCGGGGCCATCATCGTCGATCCGGTATCCCTGCCTTGCGAAGACGCGAAGTGGGATTGGAGCGTGATGCCGTTCGAATTCAAGAAGGGACTGAACGATTACCTCGCCAAAGCCGGCTCCGGCGCTTATGTCCGGTCCCTGGACGAGCTCATCGCCTATAATGAGGCAAATGGCGAAGCTGCGTTAAAGTACGGGCAAGATACGCTTATCTGGTCAAATCGGACAAGCGGCGCCTTGATCGAACCCGAATATGCGGAGAGCTTGCGCTTAAACCGCGAGCTGGCCCGGGAACAGGGCATCGATCACGCGATTCGCGGGCATAGGCTCGATGCGCTGCTGTTTCTCGGCAATGAGGAGGGTCTTGACCTGTCCGCGCGCGCAGGTTATCCGGCGATTACGGTACAGGGCGGATACGCGGAGACGGGGATCATTGCGGAAGGCGGCTATACGACCAAGGGGCCGCAGGGCATTACATTCGTAGGAACCGCCTACAGCGAGCCCACGCTGCTCCGCCTGGCCTACGCCTACGAACAAGCGAGCAAGCACCGTTTTGCGCCGCCCGATCCGGTCTAATTTCACAGCAGGTGTCTCAGTTGATCGAAAAAGTCGGACAGGATAAAATCGGAGACAGCGAGCGAAACGGGGGAACGGTTCATGAAGATAAACGAGAAGCTGCGGACGTACGCCTTGTCCGAGGTTGCGCACACGAAGGTGCACGGACGCACGACGGGGCGGCTCGATCCGCTGACGTTGTTCTGGACGGGGAGCGGCGTCGAGTGGAACGTGAAGGCGGGCGAGCTGTGGATCGAAGTCGAAGCGGATTACGATCGCAACGAGCCGTGGATCAGCGTTGTCGTGAACGGCGCGCCGGTGAGCAGGCAGATGATTACGGCGGGCAGGCACTGGCTGTGCGTGTTCAGGGTAATGAACGAGGATACCGTTAAAAACGTGCGCATCGTCAAGGATACGCAGGCGATGAGCGGCGACCCGGGCTGCCTGCTGCAGATCCGGTCGGTCCGTTGCGACGGCGACTTCTTGCCGGTGGCGGACAAGCCGCGCAAGATCGAGTTCGTCGGCGACAGCATCACGTCGGGGGAAGGCGCGATCGGCGCGACCGTCGAGCAGGACTGGATTCCGATGTGGTTCAGCGCCATCGACAACTATGCCGCGATGACGGCGGGCGCGCTGGATGCCGAGTACCGGATCTTGTCGCAGAGCGGCTGGGGCACGCTGACGAGCTGGGACAACAATCCGCGCGCGAACCTGCCGGCTTATTATGAGCAGGTGTGCGGATTGCTGGCGGGCGAGCGGAATCGGGAGCTGGGCGCTTTGGAGGCGAACGACTTTGCCGCCTGGCAGCCGGACGTGGTGGTCGTCAACCTGGGGACCAACGACGGCGGGGCGTTCAACTCGCCGGAATGGCGTGATCCGGAGACGGGCGAAACGCACAAGCAGCGGCTAAACGCGGACGGCACGATGAACGAAGACGACGTGGCGGCGTTTGAGGCGGCAGTCGTGCAGTTTTTGGGCAAGCTGCGACGCTGCAATCCGGATGCGCACATCGTATGGGCGTACGGGATGATCGGCACGCCGATGCTGTCCGCGATCGAGCGGGCGGCGGTGACATACCGGGCGGCTTCGGGCGACGAGAAGGTGACGGTCGTGCCGCTGCCGAGAATGACGGACGACACCGTCGGCGCGCGGAATCATCCGGGCAAGCGGGCACACGAGCAAGCGGCGGCCGTGCTGAGCAAAGCGATCCGTCCATTGCTTCATTAAATAGGAGAGGGGCATTCGGCATGCTGGCGGTCATCCGATCGATCGAGAACGGCGGGGCTTACGAGGCGAGGTTTGAGCGTACATGGGACCACTCGGTCGCGTCCGTATGGGCAATGCTGACCGATAATGAGCAGTTGGCGAAATGGTTTCCTGAGCTGCGCGTGGACGACCTGCGCGTCGGCGGGTCATTCAAGTTCGACATGGGCGGTGGCAGCGCAGAGCAAATGGAGATTCTCGCGCTTGAGCCGCTCGCCGTGCTCGCGTATACGTGGGCGGAGGATCGCGTCCGCTTCGAGCTCGCCGAGAAGCCGGAGGGCTGCCGGCTGACGCTGATCGAGCGCATCGCGCGGATCACCGATCACACGCCGCGGGATCTCGCGGGCTGGCATGTGTGCCTGGATGTGATCGCTGCGCTGCTGGACGGCAGGGCGGTGGAATCGCGCAAGGCGTTGTGGGAGAAGGAATATGAGGCGTATAAGCGATTGATCGAGCGGGTGCGTGCGGGTGCGGGAGACTAAGCCCGAAGCCGTCGCTGGAGCGAAGGCCGTCCCCCGGTTCCCGTGACAGGGGTCTTTAGGCGTGCTGAGCGTAAAACGAAGAATGGCGGCCGCAAGGCCGCCTGACCGGTTACTATGAACGATTGCAGGAGGCGTAAACATTGAAGCTGACGGTACTGGGCGGGGGGAGCGAGGTTGGCGCCTCTTCGATTCATGTAGAGATGAACGGCACGAGGCTGCTGATCGATGCGGGGATGCGGATGCACCAGGACGATCCGATGCCCTCGCTGGGCCTGTTGGAGGAGCTTGGCGGCATCGACGGCATATTGGTGACGCACGCGCATGCCGATCATATCGGTGCCTTGCCGGTCGTGCGGGCGATGCACCCGAATGTGCCGATCTATGCCACTCCGCCGACGATCGATCTGATGCGCATTATGATGCAGGATTCCTATCGCTTGTTAGAGTCCAGATGCAAGCAGGAGCAGCGGCTGATGCCCTATACGGAGCAGCAGATGCAGGATTTGCTCGCGTCTCTGCTCGCATTCCCGGCTTCGGGCAAGTTGCGGATCGGCAATCTGACCGTGGAAGCGTGGCGCGCGGGGCATATTCTCGGGGCGGTCATGTTCGGGCTAACCGGCGGCGACGAGCGATTGCTCGTTACCGGCGATATCTCGTTCCAGGCGGGGCGCACGATTCAGGGCGTGAAGCTGCCATACGGCTTCCAGCCTCACACGGTCGTCATGGAATCGACTTACGGGAACCGCGTACATACGGATCGGCAAATGGAAGAGAAGCGGTTGGTCGAAAATGTGGCTGAAGTCATTGCCGGCGGAGGATTCGCATTAATTCCGGCATTCGCGCTCGGGCGTTCGCAGGAAATTCTGCTTCTGCTGCAGGATTATATGGAGCGCGGACTGATCCCGTCGTTCCCGATCTATGTGGACGGGATGGTGACGTCTATCTGTCGAATCTATCGCGACTATCCGCAATATCTCAAAGGGCCTGTCGCGCACCGCATTCGCCAGCATAACGATGTGTTTCTGACCGAGGGCCGCTGCGTGGCGGTCAAGGACGCGAAGCAGCGCGAGATGCTTTTGCAGGGCAAGCCGGGTTGCATCGTCGCTTCATCCGGCATGCTGGTCGGAGGGGCGAGCCAGTGGTATGCGGAGCGTCTTATCGGCGGGGAGAAAAATGCGATCTTCATCACCGGTTATCAGGATGAGGAGAGTCCTGGGCGCAAGCTGCTGGCGCTCGCGGAAGCGACGGAAGACAGAACGCTGGAGCTGAACGGCGTCGTTCATCCGGTTCGCTGCCGCTTCGACAAGTTCGGCTTGTCCGCGCATGCGGACGCGATGGAGATGACCCGATTTATCGAGCAATTGCAGCCGGCGCATACGCTTCTTGTTCACGGAGACGACGACGCGCGCTTCCAGTTGTCCCAGCGGATCGACCCCGCTTTCGGGCCGTTGCTCGTGGAAAACGGGCACAGCTACGAATGGTCCGCTGCGCCGTCTCGTCCGGGCGGCAGCGAGCGCGCGGCCCTTCGCGGGCACCGGCAATCCGGTCTGGAGGACTATGTCGGCGAGCTGCTGTTGTTGCGGGATGAAGATGATAAACTCTATCCCGCTATATGCATCGGCATCCATAGCAAGATGCGTACGCTGACTTGCCAGACGTTCCGCAAGAAGGCCATCGTGAAGGCGGGCACGTCGTCGGTGGCGGAGACGCTGGGCAAGTGGGGCGGAGCGGTCGACGAGCTGGAAGAGACGATCCCGGCCGTAATGGCGTATTCGCGGCCGCGGCTGCGGGAGCTGCACTGGGAGCGGCTGCAGGCTCCGGCGCAAGCGACGTTGCCGGAGGTGTGCGCGGCGATCGGGGCGGATTCGATCGGGCACAAGCTTGCCGCGGCGCTTGCGCTGCTGGCCTTGCCTGATTCGCATATACATCGCGTGCGGCAGGGCGAACGGGACTGGGTGCTCTATACGTTGGACGAATCGGCAATCGCGGCGTTAAGCAATCTGTCGCTGCCCGTCCAAAGCATTCGCATGGACCCGGCCACCGCGTTGAATACAGTGCGTGAGCGGATGAGCGGGCATCCGCGGTTTCTCCGATGCGGCACGGAAGGGATAGACGGCGCCCATCCCGCGATCGTGGTCGCCTTCGATTATCCCGATGCGGTCGGAGCGGACGAGCGTGAGCGCATCGCCGGGGAGCTGCGGGAGCTGACAGGCTGGACCGTGCGCTTCTCCGATTCGGTGCGGCAGGATCAGATGGCACAGTTGGCGAGGACGCTCCTTGGCGCCGGCCTCGCAGGGAACCCGTCGATTCATTTGCAGACGAAACAGCTTGTCGTGCAATGTGCGGAACCGCCGGATTGGGCGGACATCCGGACGAAGTTCAATCGGGAAACGGGATATGAGCTGGTGCTAACCGGACAAGCCGGGACAAACGGCGCGTCTGCAGCAGGTTTCGCATCCGCCGCCGGCGGCACGGAGGATATCGCGCTTCCCGGCCCCGGCAGCTTCCCGATGGAGGCGAATCAGGCTCAGCAAGAGATTAAACGCTGGGCCGAGGAGAACAACCTGACCATCTACAAAGCGAGCCTTCACCAGACAGCCTCCGGCAGGCTGATGGAGCTTCATTTTATTACGCCGCAAGTTGCCGTTCGATACAGAGCGCGGATGGCGGAGCTTGCCGACCGGATTGGGCTGCCGATCTCCTATGCGCGCAATCCGAAGCAGAACGAAGTGCTGGCGGTCGTTATGCAGCGGGTTCCCCCGGCTTGGGGCGTCAAGAAGACGCCGTCCATTCGCATAGACAAGGGGGAGGTTACCGTGAAGACGGCGAACGCCGCTGCAATCGAAGCGGAAGAGAAGGCAGCCGTGATCGCCGACATTAAGCAACTGACGGGGTATGAACTGATCGTCGATTGATTTATTGAAAAATGAAAGCACCCGGCAAGCGTCAGAACTGCGATAGCTGAACGGATACGATCAAAAGGCACCTGGGCAGGTGCCTTTTGACTTTGTATGATCAAGCTTGCGCGTCCGACAGATCGATCGCTCTCAGCAAGGCGACGATCGACTCGGCAAAAGTCGCGTTGCCTCCCGGCTGGAACGTCTGGCCGCCGCGGCCTCGGAGTACGCCTTGCCGGCTCAGTGCGTAGACGCTGTCTCGCGCCCAGGCCGGGAGCGACTTGTCGTCCGCGAAGGCGGACGCTGGCGGAACTGAGCTAGCCGATAGCTTCAGCGCCCGGGCCAGCATGACGGCCATCTGTGCGCGCGTCACTTCTTGCTTCGGACGGAAGCTGCCGTCCTCGAAGCCGGTGACGATGCCGGCCCGGAAGGCTGCTGCTGCGGCACGCTGCTGCTCGTCGTCGAGTCCCGACACGTCGGCAAAAGGCGTGGCGCCGTCGGGCGCTTCAAGGCCCAGCGCGCGAACGAGCAGCTGTACCCATTCCGCCCGGTTAACCGGTTTGTTGGGGTTAAACGGCTGGCCGACGGGCGGCAGGTCCCAGATTTTCAACTCCGCTGCCCGAATCAGGTCCGCCTTGGCCCAGTGGTAAGCGATGACCTTCATCACTTCCTTCAGCTCCGCCTCGGGCAGCTGATTGCCGGGGTTTTCCTGACCGGATGGGCCGCCGCTGCCGTTGCTGTTGCCGGACTGATTCCCGTTGCCACTGCCATTGTTGTTGCCATTCCCGTTTCCGTTCCCATTTCCGTTATCCGGATTGTTTCCGTTCCCATTGCCGTTCCCGTTGTCCGGATCGCCGCCGTCGTCTCCCGACGTGCCGTAGATACGAACCTCGGTGATGCTGTTCCACTTGTTGATCGTATTGCCGGAGCCCGAGAGGCGGATATACCGGCCCTTGGCGTCGTCCAGCGCAAACGGCTCAAGGTCCGTGAACCGCCCGGAGCTCTTGCCGTCGAACAGGGTGCGCCACGTGTCTCCGTCGTCGGACACCTCGATGCGGAAGATCGTCGACCGCGCCGCGCCCTGGAAAAAGGCGATCGAGATCTGCGACAGCGCGCGGCTCTTGCCCAGATCGTACCGGATCCACTGCTCGCCCTCGGCCGACCAGCGGGTCGACAAGTCGCCGTCGATCGTTTTCTCCGGACCGTTGCCTTCCTCATGGCCGCTGTCCGTCACGCCCACCGGCTGTATCCGCAGCTGCGCCAGGGGATCGTCGGCCGCATAGTCGCAGCCGCCTGCGTTCAGCTCGCACATATCGGCGCGGTGCGGCGACACTTTGACATCGTCGTACCAGACGTAGGAGTCGTTGGCCGGTACATAGTCCTCGGTCGCGCCGCCGAAGAAGGAGGAGAAGTACGCCTTGTCCACCTTGTCGGCGTTGGTCACGAAGCGAAGGCCGGTTACCTTTGTCGCGTGCTGGCCGTTGTACCAGATCTCCACCTCGCCGTCGGGATTGGCCTGGCCGTTCGTGACGGTGTTTACTTTTACCCGCTGCACGATGTTGAACCATTCGCCCTTCGGATAATAGACAGGCGAGCCGTTGCGGTAATTGAGGTCGGCCTCGTCCCCGTACTGTCCCGCGTTGCCCATCGAGTAAATATAGACAGCCGCCTGCCCGTCCTTGCGCCAGATGAGGCGGGAGCTGAAGCCATTTTCACCCGTGCAGATCTGACCGCCGGAGCAAGCTGCGCCGCCCGCCAGGCCGATGCCCAGCTTGCCGCCAAACTGCTTGGTGCCCCAGCTGAAATTCTCGTCGAACCGCACCCAATACGATAAGTAATATTCGTCGGCAGGCTTCACCTCGAACGGCGCCTGGTAGCCGGAATCCTCCGGCCCGATCTTGCCCTTCGGATACAGCACCTTGAGCGACTTGAAGCCGCTGTGGCTGACGTCGGCATCGACTTGGCTCCGGGCGTCGCCGAGCAGCCATTTTGCCGTCCAGTCCATCTTCCGCCATTCGTTTAGACCGTACGGCTGTCCGGCCGTGCCCAGCTCGAACGAGTTGACGCGCCGGTCCGCGCTCGGCGTGCCCGTGCCGGGATCATTGCCGCCATCCGGGTCGCTGCCGTCGTCGGGCTCGATGCCGCCACCCGGCTCGTTGCCGCCTCCGGGATCGCCGCCGCCATTTTCCTCCGTGCCATAAAAACGTATTTCGGTGATGCTGTTCCACTTGTTGATCGTATTGCCGGAGCCTGCGATACGGATGTATCTTGCCTTGGCGTTGTTCAACGCGAACGGCTCGAGATCCGTGAACCTTCCGGAGCTCTGTCCGTCGAACAGCGTACGCCACGTGTCCCCGTCGTCGGAGCCTTCAAGGCGGAAGATCGTCGAACGCGCGGCGCCCTGGAAAAAGGCGATCGATGCCTGCGACAGCTCGCGGCTCTCGCCCAGATCGTAACGGATCCACTGCTCGCCCTCGGACGACCAGCGTGTCGACAGATCGCCGTCGATCGTATTTTCCGGACCGTTGCCTTCCTCATGACCGCTGTCCGTCACGCCGACCGGCTGGATGCGGTACGCCGCCATCGGATCGTCGGACGAATAGTCACAACCGCCCGTGCTGAGCTCGCACATGTCCGCGAGTCGCGTCGATACCTTGACGTCGTCGTACCAGACATACGAGTCGTTGGCCGGTACATAATCGTCGGTCGCGCCGCCGAAAAAGGATGAGAAGTACGCCTTGTCCACCTTGTCGGCGTTGGTCACGAAGCGCAGGCCCGTCACCTTGGTCGCGTGTTGGCCGTTGTACCAGATCTCCACCTCGCCGTCGGGATTGGCCTGGCCGTTCGTCACGGTGTTCACCTTGACCCGCTGCACGATGTTGAACCAGGTTCCCTTCGGATAGTAGACGGGCGAGCCGTTGCGGTAATTGAGGTCGGCCTCGTCGCCGTACTGTCCCGCGTTGCCCATCGAATAAATGTACACGGCCGCCTGCCCGTCCTTGCGCCAGATGAGGCGGGAGCTGAAGCCATTTTCGCCTGTGCAGATCTGACCGCCCGAGCAAGCCGCGCCGCCGGCCAGGCCGATGCCCAGCTTGCCGCCGAACTGCTTGGTGCCCCAGCTAAAGTCCTCGCTGAACCGCACCCAGTACGACAAGTAGTACTCGTCCGCGGACTTGAGCTCGAACGGCGCCTGATAGCCGGAAGCCTCCGGGCCGATCTTGCCTTTCGGATACAGCACCTTGAGCGACTTGAAGCCGCTATGGCTGACGCCGTCGTCGATCTGGCTCCGGTCGTCGCCGAGCAACCACTTCGCGGTCCAGTTCGCCTGCGTCCAGTCCGCGAGACCATAAGGCTGTCCGGCCGTTCCCGTCTCGAACGCGTTGACCAGCTTATCCTTCAGCGGCGGCCCGCCGGGATCGTCCTTCTGCACGCCGTAAATGCGCACCTCCGAGATGCTGTTCCACTGGTTGACCGTATTGCCGGAGCCTGCGATGCGGATGTATCGCGCCTTGGCATCGGTCAGGACAAACGGCTCGGGCTCCGTCGTGTTGCCGGCGCTCTGTCCCTCGAACAGCGTGGTCCACGTATCGCCGTCGTCGGAGCCTTCGATACGAAGCTTCGTCGAGCGCACATGCCCTTGGTAAAAGGCGACCGAGACTTGCGACAGCTCGCGGCTCTCGCCCAGATCGTACCGGATCCACTGCTCGCCCTCAGCCGACCAGCGCGTCGTCAGATCGTCGTCGAGCGTATTTTCCGGACCGTTGCCTTCCTCATAGGTGCTGGCGGTCACGCTGACCGGACGAATGCGCAGATCGTGCAGCGGGTCGGTCGTCTCGTCGTCCCACTCGCCGCTGCAGCCCCCCTTGTTGAGCTCGCAGATGTCGGCGCTGTTGGTGGATACTTTTACATCGTCGTACCAAATGTAAGAGTCGTTCGCCGGCGCGAAGGAAGCGGTCGCTCCCCCGGCGAAGGAGGAGAAGTAAGCCTTGTCCACCTTGTCGGCGTTGGTCACGAAGCGCAGTCCGGTTATTTTTGCCGCGGATTGGCCGTTGTACCAGATCTCGATCTCGCCGTCGGGATTGGCCTGGCCGTTGGTCACGGTGTTCACCTTGAGCCGCTGGACGATGTTGACCCATTGCTCCTTGGGATAATAGACGTCCGAACCGTTGTGCTGAAGCACGGCGTAGTCGCCGTATTCGCCTTCATGGCCCATCGAGTAATAGTAGATGGCGGCCTGGCCGCCCTTGCGCCAGATGAGGCGGGAGCTGAAGCCGTTCTCGCCCGTGCAGACCTCGCCGCCGGAGCAGGCGCCGCCGCCCGCCAAGCCGATGCCGACTTTGCCGGCGTATTCCGTCGTGCCCCAGCTGAAGTCCTGGCTGAACCTCACCCAGTAGGAGAGGTAGTACTCATCCGCCGACGGCAGCTGAAACGGAGACTGATAGCCCGAATCCTCGGGGCCGATCTTGCCTTGCGGATAGAGGACCTTGAGCGACTTGCCGCCGCTGTGGCTGATGGTGCCGTCGACCTGGCTCCTGCCGTCGCCGAGCAGCCAGGGCGCGTTCCAGCCGGCGGATGCCCAGTCGGTCAGACCGTAGGGCTGGCCTGCGGTGCCGGTGTCGAACGAGTTTTGCAGCGCGCCGGAGGGTGTTGCGGTTAAAGCAGGCGTGGTTGGCGCGGCCGCTGTGGCAGTGGGGATTGGGGCTGCGGGTAGTGCGCCGACCGCCAGTAGGATGGCTGTAAGGATGACTAGCAGCGTTCTTTTCATTCTTCGCTTTCCTCCCTGATCAGGCTCGTTAGGCTCGTTTTGGTTGCTTGAGGACTTTGATCGCGCTGTTGAATTGCGCCGGTGTCAGATACAGGTTGTGCGTCGTCGCCGGATGCAGATCGAAGCGCTTTCAATTTGCCGATGCCGCTGTGCCGGGAAAAGCGTCTCGCCCCCTCTCGTCCATGCACTCATAGCACCGTTCGCCGGATGCACTCGAGCACAGTTAGATGGCTACCTGGAGAGCTTACGCCCTCGGGGAACGGTCTTCCATTTTCCAATGTTTTGGTTGTTTTCATTTATTGAGAAAGCCAGGGCGGGCGGATTGTTTATTATTTGGATTGTTTGCGATTTGACGGAAAGAGGGGTGGTGTGAGGGTGGGGGCTTGTATAAACACATGATCCTTTGCGTCCTTCGCGGCCGATGGGATAAGCTGTAGATAACAGAACGAGGATCGCAAGATCGGAAGGACGGTTGAATCATCATGATGCAAATTCAGATCGTATGCGTAGGCAAGCTGAAGGAGAAGTACTGGTCGGACGGCGTGGCCGAATATTCGAAAAGGCTGGGCGCCTACGCCAGGCTCGATATCCGCGAGCTGCCGGACGAGAAGACGCCGGACGCCATGAGCCCGGCCGAAGAAGAGCAAGTCCGCGTCCGCGAAGGCGAGCGCATTCTCGCGGCGCTCAAGCCCGACGCGCACGTCGTCGCGCTCGCCATCGACGGCGACGCCTGGTCCAGCGAGCAGCTGGCCGCGCACCTGGACCGCCAAGCCGTCTACGGCGGCGGCGCCGTCGCCTTCGTCATCGGCGGCTCGCTCGGCCTCTCGCCCGCCGTCTTGGCTCGCGCCGACAAGAAGCTGAGCTTCGGGCGGATGACCTATCCGCACCAGCTCATGCGCGTGCTGCTGCTGGAGCAGGTGTATCGGGCGTTTAAGATAAATCGGGGGGAACCGTACCATAAGTGACGGCGAAAAAAATGTTCTGCTCGCCATATATTCGCCCTGTTGTTAATTGACTTGTTCATCGATAATTGACATTGATAGTTGCTATAGTCTGAGTTCTGACTTAACTAAATTGACTCAGCGAATGGGGAACGAATGATCCCGTCATTGCTTGTAGGGGCACACAGCTTTACTGTATAATGGATAATAATAGCACTCAGTTGTTTTGAGTGCTAAATTTCTTAGACAGGGGAGATTCTATGAGATGTAGAAAACAAAAACAAGCGTAAGTGGTGGCACACTACGCTTGTCTTCCGGCAATCCGCTATCTGGTGAGAAGTGGCATTCTCTACCTAAAAAGAAGATATCGGTGTAGCGCGAGTTGCACACTACATATGTATAACTGAGACACCTATACCTATGTATACGTCATGGGCGACGGATATCCTTCTAAATTTCAAAAAAATTAAGAGAAGGATGAACTTTTTATGACAAGTGAACTGGAATCAAAGGTATCTTCTTTATTAGAAGGTATCGCCTCGCGACTTGACATTTCCCCTACAAAATATAAGCAAGCTGTCGAAAGATATACTGCTGTTAGCAGTTGGATTGCTGAAGGCGAGTTTGATGGTGTAGAAGACATCCATTTTTACCCACAAGGTTCATTCAGACTTGGGACTGTCACAAGACCAGTACGAAATGGAAGAGACGCCGATTATGATATCGATCTAGTAAGTGAATTTAAAATTTTGAAAAAAACCATCACTCCACAAAAGTTAAAGGAAATCGTAGGAACACGAATTTCAGAACATGAGAAGTATAGAAAAATGTTGGATGATGAGGGGCGTCGTTGTTGGACCTTGCTTTATGCAGAAGAGGACGGAATAGGATTTCACCTCGATGTTCTGCCCGCTACTCCCGAGGATGCCTCCTCGAGAGCAAGTCTTATTGACTCCAGAATAGCCGAGAAGGCTATCGCTATAACACATAAGAATAAGGACTGTACTTATAATTGGTATTCGAGCAATCCTAGTGGTTACGGAGATTGGTTTGATGATATTAATAAAGCTGCCTTTGAATCTGCAAAATCAATGCAAAAGCGCAGCCTTTTTGAAAAGAACAGGGACATATATGCAAGTATCGACGAAGTACCCGACGCGCTTATTAAAACTCCTCTGCAGCGTGCAATCCAGATATTAAAGCGTCATCGGGATGTTCGCTTTACAAATCACCCTTGGGCATCAGATAAACCAATATCAATGATTATTACAACTTTGGCAGCCAGACTCTACAACGGTGAGCTAAATGTATTTCTAGCGTTACGCAATATCGTGAATGAACTTGATGCACTGTCGGCTTTTTTAAAACCCGATTTTGGCACTAATACGTCTCTTTATGGAAAAACCTTAATAAAACGGAAGGCCGACGGGACGTGGTCCATACCCAACCCAGTTAATCCGAATGAGAATTTTGCTGACCGATGGCATGAAAACAACCACCAGAAGGCAAAAGCTTTTTTTCAATGGGCGACGTGGGTTAAGGAAGATATTATAGAGATTATCTGGACAAGCGATATCGGAAAAATTGTTAAATCATACGAGTCAAGCTTCGGTCAAGCTTCAATCAGTGCAGCGAGAGCATTAGGTTTACCGACGAGCGCAGCCATGTCTTCAACGCCCATGGTGCATATTGCATCACCTAATAAGCCCTGGGGCGAATCATAATGAATGCACAGATGGTGTGGGAGCAGTATAAAGAAATTCGGGATTGTTTTCCTGATCTTGTATTGATTCCTCATGACCACAGGTACTTTATTCGAGGCACACTCGAATTTCGGGCTGAATTTATGGGATTGGAAGTTAAAGAATCATTTTTAATTGAAATTGAAGTGCTGACGACTTATCCGCATTCCCTCCCAAATGTAAGAGAATTGGGAGGGAGAATTTCGAAAGAATTTCATAAATTTGTAAATGACACGTTGTGTTTAGGGACACCACTTGCAATGAAAATCACCTTTTCGAAGAATCCTACATTGTTAGGATTCATAAAAGAACTGATAGTCCCTTATCTGTACTCGTATGTAAATTATGAACGAAACGGTGAACTCCCGTACGGTGAGTTAAGTCATAATGGAAAGGGCTTACTTGAATATTATATGGATTTATTTCAGGTCAGTTCGGTCGACAAGACAATGCAAATGTTATACGCATTGTCTTTCGATAAAATTCGAGGGCATTTGCCTTGTCCATGTGGTAGTAATCTAAAAATAAGGAATTGTCACGGACCGATGCTTATTGATTTGTATAACTATCAAGACGCAACTAAGTTTGAAAGTGACCTTGTCCGCTGTTGGGAATTCTTACAAAGGAATTGAGCAAGGGAACACACTTCATTACAAATTCGAGAAAGCTTTTATATACAGGTGATCATTTAGTTTAGCAGTTATGTTCCAGGGGGAATCTGCTACTTGCAAGAAGTATCTATACTATCCGAAAGCAGAGAAGTGGCGTCGGAGTAATTTTTTACACTAATCCATTGTACCTTGGTCTGCCTGTTAGTGGTAAACCTAAGGCTCTGGGGAGGGGGAGCTTTAAATGAAACGTATCTTATCCATTGATGGTGGGGGTATTAAGGGAGTGTTCCCCGCCGCCATTTTAAAGCATATAGAAGAGCAATTGCCTAATCCTATTTCTCGTTATTTTGATTTAATTGTTGGAACGTCGACAGGGGGGATAATTGCACTCGCCCTAGGTCTTGGTTTATCCGGAAGAGAGATAGTGAGCTTCTATGAGATTCATGGACCTAGAATCTTTATTCCGAAGAAGAAAGGCCTCTTCTCTGGTCTTGTCCATAAAGCATCTTTTGGTTACTCCGATATGATTTTTGATACAAAGTATGAAGCTAATTTGTTAAAAAGTGCTTTGGTCGAAACATTTCAAGGCCTTAGAATTGGTGATAGTCGCAACCGACTGGTTATTCCGTCATTCAATATTCAAACAGGCAGTGTACATATATTTAAAACTCGTCATCACGAACGATTTGAAAAGGATTGGAGAGTATCTGCAGTTGAGGTGGGACTTGCAACTTCGGCCGCACCAATTTACTTTGATACGTTTCGGACAGCCAGCGGTGTCCCTCTTGTTGACGGTGGAGTATTTGCTAATAATCCCGTTGGCCTTGCTGTAGTTGAAGCTATTGGGGTGTTAGGTTGGAAACCAGAAGAAATACAAGTGCTTAGTTTAGGCTGTACACATGAAGCATATCATGCTAATTTGGAAAAGCCTAACTTAGGTTATAAAGATTGGGGCCCTCAAGGACTTACGGAATTATTTATGCGGGCACAAGACTCTGCGTCTTTGGGAACGGCCATGTTGCTTGCTGGGCATCCTACCTATAATAATGTGTATCGGCTTTCCAAAGAAGCTCCTCCGAAACTTTTTACTCTTGACGGAGTGAATAGAATTGATCTGTTGAAATCTCTAGCAGCAGATGTAGCAAGAGATGAGATTGCGAAATTACGAAAGTTCGGATTTTTTGATCAACCAGCAGAGGCTTTTGTTCCTATTCCAATGCCAACAGTGTTATGAGGTCATCCGAAAGGAGAACATCCATCATGGAGGTTCTCCTTTCGTTTAACAGTTGCCCCCATTGACTCCCGCGCTTTTTGCTATGCATAGGCTCATTCATAACCGATGAACCATTAGCGAGTGGCTCCGGATACTGTTTGTACGTTGTCACATAATAAAACTGCTCACCCTATAAGCTTTAAGGGAGAGTCATTATGGAATGTTTTTATAGATTCAAATCGCTATCTCGATTTTCTCCCGCTTCCCAGCTTGTTTTGTCCCAAGAGACTCCCCCGCCGCTACAGCAGGAGGAGTGGAGAAATAGGAATCCACATTCTCATCAAAGCTTAATTCAACCTTCTCGATTTTCTTGCTTGTGTTCATCGTAATCCGCTTGATAAACATGTGCAGCAACGTTTTTCGCTGTTCGTATGACGCGGTGGTAAGTACCTGATGGAATCCATTTATCAACTCGCGTACCTGTTCAAAAACGACAGGAGAACTATTGTCTCCAGCGAGTTTTAGCTCAAGCCGAGACTTTTCTGCTCGGAACTTGATAAGATCAGCCTGTATCTCCTGCATTCTTTCAGCCACGGCAGACTTATCGAGTTGATTTTGCTCGAACGCATCAAGGTAACGACTTCTTTTGGATTAAGCCTGTTCTAATTGGCTTCTAATGTGCTCTAGCTCCACTTGGAGCGCGCTAGTGAGCCGATGGTTCATTTTGTCCACGATGGTCTTTAGAATGTGGTCTCTGGACAGTACCCGCGCTAACCGGTTCATCACTTCTTCTTCGGCCACTTGTTTTCGAATGCTATTGGCCGAGCACACGCTGCTCCCCTTGCTTCGGAATGCTCCGCATGAATAATACAAATGATTTACGATTTCTCCTGTCTTCGTCTTCCTGCTCCGGGTACGGCTAGCAACCATCGCTGCGCCACATTTGGGGCAACGAATCAGCCCGGTTAGCAGGAACTCACCGTCAAAGATGCGTGAGGGCGTGATCGACTTCTTCTGCAGAAGGAACTGTACTCTCTCCCATAACGCATCGTGAATAATGGCTTCATGTTTTCCAACGGAAACAGTCGGCTCATCGCTCTTGCCCCGTCTTCGCTTGTTGCTCCAGTTTTCGTAGCGGTTAAAAAAGCGGTCTAAGGCTGTTGTTGTTGTGCCGGAAGAGGCCATCATCGTGCAAAAAATATTCGAGCTTTACGCCGCTGGTCGTGGATTAAAAGGTATTGCCAACGAGCTTAACCACAACGGCTACAGGACTAAGATAGGCAACACCTTCTCCACAACAGCCATAAAGGAAATTCTGCCCAATCCTTTCTACAACGGCAAAGTAAACTAAATAAGCCAGTGGCGTTTTGTGAGGATTTGGCAAAGGAGGAATTTGTCCTTTTTTGTAGAACTTATTCCCTATACAACTGTGTGCTGGAGGTATTTATGAGCTTAAGACCTATTACCGAAGGATTACAAGCGATCTTTCCATGCAAATAATGCCCAATGAAGTGGTTTATTATTTCTCGTATATCGCGTTCAAAGGTGGTTGTGGAAACTCGGGTTCCAGAGAAAACTACTGGATTGCTTTAACTAACAAGAGAGTCGTTTATAAGACCAAAGTGATGGAGGATAATAAAAACTTTGTCGAGAAAGACGGCATCCTTCCACTAGAAAAAATATCTTTTATTGAAGTAACAGAAGGTCAGTCTTCCGAAGGGTGTGGGTGCAGCACTACGAAGGTATTTCAACTGAGAATAAGCTCTTCAGGTGGTACTGTTGTAATCCCTATTCCAACCAAAGAGAAGGGTTATGAAATCAGGAAAGTTTATTCCCAAATAGCAGAAATGATAGCTCAATGATAATCAATTGGCTGCCAATAATCTTGGTAAGGGCATACCAACGATTCTATAAACGCAAAAATCCAAAATGCTTGCATTACCCGACCTGTTCTTCGTATGCTATTCTTGCTTTTAAAAAATATGGTTTCCTTACCGCTTCGAAGAGGAGCATACAAAGAATTCGTGATTGCCACCCTTTCTCTAATAGGCCCTACATAGACTATCCTTGAGCCCTGTAGTCAGGGCTCTTTTTCTTTAACCGTAAAGGCCCCATGGCGTGGCTGCTTATCCCGCTTTGTACTGAATTACCTTCGTAACCTCGTTGCTCTCCTTGCCGTACCGGTTCACAACCTTGAACGTGAAAGTGTTCTCGCCATCCTGCAGAGCGACTTCCACAAGGCCGTTATATACTCCCGGCGCTCCACCGCCGCCTCCGACCTTATAAGTCCGTTCCTCTCCGTTTACATACAGCTTTGGCTTCGTATCGTTCTTGTCCGTCCAGATGAACCATATGTTCGCGCTGCTGGAGGTCGTAACCTTCGGTTCAGGTTCCTCCAGAGACAGCTTCGGAGCTTCAATGGTGATCGTGATGCTCTTCTTTACCGTGGTGGACAGCCCGTTTCGCTTAGAGACGATCACATAGTCGTATGTGCCTTCCTTGTCGATTCCCAGCGTGACGCTGAACTTTCCCTGCTCGTCAGGCATAACAGGGGAGTCATTATCGTTAATCGTAACGAGTGCATCAGGTGCAGTCTCGCCCTGTACGATCACGCTGATTGGTGTGCTATTATTGATTGCGCTGGCTGCCGGCGTTGTAGACTGACGAATAACATCAACTCGTAGCGGTGGTGCTTTGGTTGCATCGTCATTGACGGACGAGTTATCCTCTTCAGGTGCTCCAGATAAACCGGTTGAGCCCGAAGCGGGAGCCTGTCCACTGATGCCTTTAATCGATCTGTAGAGCAGGGCAGCGACTTCGGCACGTGTAATCGAAGCTTGTGGACGGAATGTCCCGTCTGGATAGCCGCTAATAAGGTTATGGTCGGCCGCGACATCTACGTATGTCTTAAGGCCCGGAGATATTTGATCCTCGTCTGTGAAGTGGGTGCTGTACTTATCCGTGTTCAGCCCGACGATCATCACGAGAGCTGGTGCTACATCTTCTCGGGTAGCATTCGATTGCGGATCAAAGAAGCAAGTCCTTTTGGCGGATAGTAGCCCGTCAGGTACTCCTTGGTGGCTGCGATGTACTGATACGACCATCGGTCAGACGGAACGTCGCTGTATGTAACGTCTTCCACTGCGTTTAGATCCAGTGAGAAGGTGACGGCAATCATCTTCGCGAACTCTTCGCGGCTAATCGGGTTGTTCGGGCGGAACGAGCCGTCGCTGTACCCACTCACGACCCCGCGTTGGCTCATATTTGAGATGTCGGAGTAAGCCCAGTTGTTAGTCTGTATGTCGTAGAACTGAATTATGATGGTGCCGTTTGGCATTAAGAATAATACTGAGGCTGTCGGCCATCGTAAAAGGGGCATTTACGGCAATGACAGGAAGTCGACCTTGTTGCTAACCAGTGGGAAGAACGAACAGCTATTGAAGACAAATGCTAAGCAGAAGATTGGCGGTTATAAAGCAAGGGGGCCAGGCGATTGAAGCCATTAAGAGCGACAAAGTACTGTGAAATTTGGAAGCGGGGAATCTTGCAAGAAGACGATGATATGCATGCCATTGAAAAGATTAAGGTAAAGTCTACTGGAAATTTCGAAGTCCAGTTTGCATTTTATAAGAAGAGGGAAGAAAACCAACTTCAATTTGTGTCCAGGCCCCTTGATCTTAGTGAAGAAATACTGCTTGAGTTGTTTGAAGTGGCGAAAGATCAAAAAATCTTAAGTGACAAATTCTTTGATGATTTAAAAGGAATTATCGATAGAGTTTAATTTATTTCAGATATTTAATATGTTCTAGTGGGTGGCTTGAGTATGAACATAAAATTAAAATTGAATATAGCTGTAGCATCGCAAACCAAGTATAGCCGAAGTATAAAGAAGCATGGCGGCCACAGGGCCGCCATTTGTTTTCGCCGATAAAGAAAAAAGCCAACAAGCAATGCTGGCAGGCTGATCATAGATCATCCTTTCCCAAGTAATTAAACTCGTAGTTGGTTGGCTATTTTATTTCCAATTATTGTTATTTCATACAGTTCATCAGTGTCCCCTTGAGCTGGGAAGTTAGCAATGGTTACAGCATCTTTAAAGGCGCTTAGACGCGGTCTAGGGCACCAGGCCTGTATTAAATAAGAAGGAAAAAGACCCCTAACGGCGACATTGGGACTCGTAACGTCCGTATTCGCCGTAGGGGGCAGGGGAGAGTATTCGTTTCGCTTTAGGCCATGCCTCATCCTCGCTATGCTCGGAAACTTCGCTCCATTCACTAAAATACTCGAAAACGACGTATTTAAACAATTGAATAAAGACGGCGGCGAGGGAACATAAAGCGATATTTAAATAGGAATCAAATAACGATGCTAAATGGCATTTGGACCGACTAGTCCGTCACTTTGTTTGAATCAGAACAGACTCGAATGTAATAGATCATGGCTCCAAATACCTCTTTTTGCTAAATTTCAGGATCCATCCATCCTCAGTATATAACTCTCCCGGCAGACCATCGGTAATATTTTTAATTCCAACATCCAATCCTTCATCATTTTTAATATTCAAATTTAATCGCTCATTTTCCTCAAGAGTCCAAAGTAAATAGTGCAGGGTAGTATCAACGACTTGTGAAATAGTATCTTGAAGGAAATTTTTTTGGTCTTCAGATAGCATCTCTACGCTTGTCTCATAAATTTTTTTGCTGGTTTCATCTTTCATGGTACCCGAAAAAACTTTCTCCCATTGAGAAATTGCTTTATCCCTTACATTCCGGATTAATATTTCCCCAAATTGCTCCAATTCCTTTGACATATAATCCTCCTACCTATACCATGGAATATTTGTTGGATTTTTTACATACTGGGCTCTCAAATTAAGCAATGATTCCGCTACTAAACCTCGTGCTTCTTTCCTTGTTGCTCCACCTGCTTCTAATGCTTCAACAGCGATACGCGAATGCTCTCTCATGGTATTTGGTCTTCCACTAGTATTCAACTCCTTAAATAATTCTCTCTGTTTGTTAGTCATTTTTTGATGGTTCCAATTCATATTATCCATAAAAGAATCACTTATTGAAAATCCGGTATTTGAATCGTAGTTCACATTGTTTTTAAAACCCGCCTTTGCATGTATATGATGTCCCTTAGCATACCTATACTCTCCCTTAATAACTTTAGTTGCATCCATGGTTAATGTGTCAGATAATGACTCGACTAAATCGCCCTTGAATTGTTCGAGTTCTATTGCATCTTGAATTTGTTGGTTAACAGCATCCGCCATCTCCATCAAATTCCGATCTCGTGCTGACTCTGCTTGAGCATGTGCGAATTCCCATCCCGACTTGTTGCCCTTTGCTTTTTGTCGTTTGTATACGCCGGTCCATACGAGCACTTCCTCCAAATTGCTTGTAGATAATGTATCCCAGTCGTCTAATTGAATATGACCGCTTGGATCAATATATCTAAGTGGGTTACTACTCACGTATACATACGGATTCAAGCTCTGCGGGCTATTCACCCGACCCTCGTACGTATCCTCCGAAATAAACCGTCCGAGTCCTGGATCGTACCAGCGTGCACGCAGGTACTGCAGCGTCGTCAATTCATCCCAATACTCGCCGGCGTAGCCGAACGGGTTGTCAATGGTCTCGTTGGCGACGAGCGGATTACCCCAGATGTCGTAGCTGTATTCGTTCAGCAGCGTACCATTCGCTTGGCGCAGGGCAGTAACATCGCCATGGCCGTTGTGCAGGTAGTAAGCTTTATTACCCGCAGCATCCTCACGGTACAGCAGCTGAGCGCCGCGCACGTAGCGCGCTTTAAACGTAACTGTGCTGCCGGAGACCGTACCTTCAGCAATGATGTTCGCACCTTCGTAGTAGTAGCGGGTCGTCGTGCTCACGCCGCCCACAGTCTGGGTGCGCTCGGTCATCAGGCCGTCACCGTTGTACTTGTAGCTGACAGTGTCGCCATTGCGCGTAACTGTGCTGAGCTGTTCGGCATCGTCGTAGGTGTAGGCGATCGTGTCGGTGGTCGGGTTCTGGGTACTCGACTCCAGCGTCAGACGATTGCCCTTGGCGTCGTATGTGTAGGTCTCGCTGCCTTCAGAGTTGGTCAAAATCTGATTCAGGCCATCGTACGTAAATGTGCCGGTCGTTGTGCCGTCGTCGCGGGTGAGGATGTTGCCGTTGTTGTCGTAGCTGTAGTCGTAATCCTGGCTGAACCCTGTGCCGGATTGCGCAAGCTTCGTCAGACGGCCATAACCGTCGTGCGTGTACGTCTCAAGCAGGCTGCCGCCCGCCAGCTTCAGCTGGTACAACTGCGAAGACTTTTTGTAGCTCGGGTCGGTCGTCGCCAGATTGTCGCGGTATACGTACTCACCCTGCGTGGCACCGTCTACGGTTACCTTTTTAAGCTGATCGTCCTGGTTGTACTCGTAGTTGATGACTTTACCGAACGGATCGGTGATGGAGCTTACTTGGCCGTTGTCGTAGTAGGCGTATTGAATAAACTTGCCGTCCGGATAGATAACTTTCTCCAGCTGATTGTCCAATCGGTAAAAATATTGCGTTGTCCCTGTCTCGTCGGTCATCGTCTTGCGCAGGCCATTCTTGTAGTAGGTGTAGCTGCCGTTCTCTGCGCCGCTTGCCCAGCCCTTCAGGCGATTGAGCTCGTCGTACGTATTGGTGACGTTGGTCCCTTTGCGCGTGATGCCGCCGGTCAGGTTGTTGTTGTCGTCATAGGTGTACGTCTCGGTGCCTTGAACGGAGTCTTTCTTGGACAAACGACGTCCCAGCTCATCGTAGTTATAGACAATGGACGACAAGTCCGGAAACACTTTTTCGGTCAAGCTGCCCAGCTGATTGTACTTGTAGGAGGTCGTTGTCGGTGTCGTGGGATCGGCAGCCTGCGTCACGCCGCCCAACAGATGGCGTCCGTTTGCCTTGAAGCTGCTGATGCCGCCCATCGCGTCGGTTGTCTGGGATTTGAACGGGTCGCCGCCGATTTCATACGAAGTGCTGGTCGTCAGCGGGCTTGTGCCGATGTCGCCTTGAATTTGCGTGCCGGTCGTACGGCCGATCGCATCAGTCGTCTGCGTCACGGCAGCGCCATAATCGCTGGTCGTCGTCGATTGATGCAGCAGGTCGTTAAAGGCCTGGCCCAGGATGCGACCCTCACCCGACGTCGTAGACACTTGGCGTCCCGCAGCATCGTAGCTATAGTCGGTGCGGTGCCCGGCACCATCCACACTATAGGCCAATTCGCCAAGCTCATTGTAATAGTTGGTCAGCAAGTCGTAGAACACGCGAGAGTTGTTGTTATTGAATTTTTCCATCTGGACCTTGTACAAGCGGCCCAGACCGTCATAAATCTCGGTCGTCTTCTTGCCTTCCTCGTCGGTCGAGACGAGCGTCGCTTGCTGCTGGTTCGTGTTGTAGGAGAAATCGTAGGTGCGCGTTCCTGCAGCCGTTTCTCCCGTAACCTTTTTGTTCGTAATCTGCGTCAGACGGCCGACAGGGTCGTAGGCATAGGATTCTTCGCTGCCCGCAGGCGCACCGGCGGCAACGGCGTTGCCGTCATAATGCTTGGTCACACGTCCGGTCGGGAGGTCGTAGACGTAGCGTTCCTCCAGCGTCTTCGTGCCGGTGCTGCTCGTTACATACTGTTTGATGCTGGTCGGGTATGCATTTTTGTACGCTGAGTCGTAGGCGATATCCGTGCGCTGGCTCTTGCCTGCCTCGAGCGCCTGCGTCACGCGGGTGACATTGCCGTAGCTGTCGTACAAATAGCTCCACTGAAGGCTGGCCGATTGGCCGTTGTCGTCCGTGTAGTTTTGCGTCGTCGCGTTGATCTGCGGCTTGGCGCTGTCGATCGTATGGACGACGTCATCCGTCAGGATGCCGGAGACCGTCGTCTGCTCGCGCTTGGCGAGTCCTCGGTATTGCGTGTCGTACGTGTAAGTGCTGACATGGCCGACCGCATTGGTCGCGGTGAGTACATTGCCATAGACATCATAGGTAAAGGAGTTCGTCTCCGTGCCCGATGCAGCCGGTGTCTGCGTATAATCATGGCTGGTTGCCGTGATCGTCGTCGGCAATTTTTTGGCGGTATCGTAAGTGTAGCCAGTCTCGCTTCTGTACTCGCCGGTTTTTTCCGCAATCACGCTCGTGACCAGGTGCTGGCCGTTTAGGTTCGTCGTGAGTGAGATTTTCTCGACGCGCGGAATGTGCGATGCTGCGTTCGGATTGCTGATGACCGTGCGCTTGGTTGCGTAGCTCGTTTGCGCCGGATTGGTGAAATCTGCGTTATTCGTGTAGTCAAAGGTCGTGTAGTTGTACTTGGTATCCTTGATCTGGTCGTAACGGGCGGCTACGCGATAGTAACCGATATAACCCTTGTCGCCCAGACGCTTGGTTACCAGGTTGTCCGTGTATACATAGTTCGTGGAGGAGCCGGTTGGATACGTAATCCGCTCCAGATCGGAGTAGAGCGTGTCCGTACCGTTCGGACCCGAGGTGGAATCATAGTCGAAGTAAACTTCGCCTTTGTCGTACGCGTAGGATGTCTTCTCGCTGAGTTCGTTCTCGACAGTGGAGAGGTTGCGTTTTTTGCCTTCGTTGCTGATCAGCGTTTTTCCATAGACAAATTGCTTGCCCGGCGCGTACGTAATCGTTACCGAGTTCGTCGTATAGGCAAACGTGATCTCCCGGTTATGCGTGTCGATAATTTTACTGATAAGAGGAGATGGCGTGCCTTCAAGAATCGGCTGGTTGGCGTACTGCACGAGGATGACGTTGGCATACGCATCCTTGGTGCCGATCCAGTTGCCTGCGCTGTTGAAGTAAACGCTCGTGCCGAGCGTGTCCGTCATCTTGTAAGCGGCCGTGGCGGATACCGATGTGCCGGATGCATTATTGGTGGTAAGCGTTTCGGTCGACGGCGCAAAGGTCAGGTCCTGAAGCGGGCGATTGACGAAGCCATTACCGCCTGCAGCCACCTCGTAGACGGTGCCGTCGGACAGATGCGCGAGCAGCTTGGTGCCGCGGATTTCTACGGACGGAAAAGCGAAGGACCAGCCGACGCCCAGGTTGGACGTGCGCTCCTCGTAGGTCGTGGGTTCCTTCTGGTTGTCGTAGTCGAAGCCGGCGGACGAGCTCTGCGCGACGGCCTTCGGGCTCCAGACCAGCGCGGCGTTGCTCTGATAGATTCGGCTGACGGTGACGTCCAGTCCGTTGCGGCCAGGCAAGGTAAAGTCGGTGACGCCATACTTGAGCGCGCCGGACACATCGGAGATCTGCTCGCCTTCCGCAACGCCCGCGGACGGGGAGTTAGCAGCCATTTCATAGATGGATTTGGGCGTCTCTATGCCGTTTAGCGCGGCGGAATTGTCGACGGTGTCGCTGGCATACGCGCGCGGGGGAATCGGTACGACGGCCAAGCTGGCCACAAGCAGCAGATTGAGCATGAACGACAGGCGGTTTTTCTTCTTCACGCGTAGGTTCTCCTCACTTTTTCGATCATGATAGATTTGCTGGTTGGTACAGGCATAACGGCGGGCGTTTACTCGGTCGGCTCGGTCTCCACCGTCAATGCGGACGGATTCACAATCAGTTCCCGCCTTGTGAGATTGCCGTGAGCGTCGTACGTAAAGTGGATGCGGTCGCCGGTCGGGAGCATAATGTCCTGCAGCCGGTTTTGGGCGTCATAAACGTATTGGAACAATTGCAGCGAATTCAGGTTAAAAAGGGAATTCTTTTTCAGAAGGCTATCGGGCGTGTCATAACGAATATGCAGCTGCGGGCGAGCATTCAGGTCGGAGGCTTGCGAGGATGCAATCGTCAAAAGGTCCTCGCTGTTCGAGGAGAGCGCAAGACCATAATTGGCCTGGTCGCCGTTTACCCATTCAGAGGCGAGCGCCTTAAGCGGCAATTTGATCGGTTTTGCGCCGCTGACTGCAACACTGCCGTAGGCTGCGCCATTCTCATCCACGGCCGCCAGTGCTTCCGGTGCGTCGGCTCCCGACGGGTCTGCAGCGCTCCAAGCCGAGGTATGGCGAAGTACGGAAATTTGTGTCTGAGCTGCCGGGATGGCAGGGGTTGCCTGAACGGACAGATATGCCTCTTGCACCGTTACGTTTCCTTCGGGCAAGGCGGCCAAGTCAAACTGAAGGTGCGTGTAAATGTTGTTTTCCTCGACATGGCCTAACCGGAGCAGCGGAGCACCATAGGCATCCCTGTCGGCATAAACCGATCCCGCCACCGACAGCTCCTGAGTGGCAGTCGCGGTAGCATCCTCTTTGACCTGCGCCGAATGCTGGATCACGACAGGATACGTCAATCCGTCCAGGTTTGGTTTCAGATCGAGGTAGTCATGACCATTCGATTGTCGAAGCGATTGCTCGACCATGCGGGTCTGGCCTTCGGCATCCCGCAGCCAAGCCTCTGGCAGGCGAATATTGCCTGCGGTCAGGTCCGCCGATAGGCCGCCAGTCACTTCAAAGGCAAACGATGCAGGTGCATCGTTGGATTGCAGCGTTAGCGTTTCTTGTAACGCGTTATCGGTTAAAGTTAGAGTAGCTTCGGTAGCTGTCCATGGAGAAGCGTAGACGACGCGGCGATTCGCGGTGATGGAGCCGGAGGCAGCGGCAGCGTCTACCGGAAATAGAGCAAGAGAAGATTCGCCGAAGCCGATCTGATAGCCTTGGGCGTAATCGGCGGGTAGCTCAGCTTGATAGGGCGTACCGGCGCTATGATAGCCTGCGGCGCCCGCGGCGAGCAGCGACGGTTTGATTTCCTGCCATTTGCCGCTGGCATCGCGGTATTGGACTGGCTTGGCATACAGCACGGCTTCGTAGCTGCCGTCCGAGTAGAGATAGGTTTTGCTGGTCGCCGTCCGGTTGTCAGTCAATTCCTTGACGATGGTCGCGGGCTTAACCGGATTGACCGCACCTGTCTTGACGGCAGCGAACGACGACACGGGCAGCAGGGAAAGTCCCAGTGCCGTGAGCATAATGAGAGATCCTGTACGATAGCGCTTTGACATTTCCAGCGATTCCTCCGATTCTATGAATGTTGAATTAGACCTTTTGGCGCAGCAATCTCGATCCTCTCTACTCCTCTCTTCATAGATTGAGGCGATCATAGTTCAAAAGCAGTATGTAGAATGGTAAATATCGCCTATTCCTCTTAACCCATAATTCACCATATAAAACACTTTGGATGTAAAAAGTGTTTATTTGTTATTTGACAAGGAATAAAGTGAGTTTGCCTGACCGATGGTTGTTCGTGGAAATGTCTTGTGCTATTTTGGGGGTAATGAAGAAAGAGGCGTTAGAGGCTCCCATTCCAGATGAGCAGCCAACATTCGTTCTCATATAATGAGAAAAAAGGAGAAATGTAGCGTGGGCGTTTCTGTTTATTACACTTGTACGAGAAACCATAACCTTACCAGCAGTGAGGCGCAAGAGATAACGGCCATCATTGATAAATACAATGCGGGTTTTGAAATGAAGGATATTGGAGAAACATTTAGTGTTTATGACGATGATCAGGATCAACCAACAGTGATCTTTGCAGGTTCAACAAAGCTACCCTTTTCAGATAACTTTGAAGATACATTGCATGCGCTGTTTTATTGGTTGACCTGTTTGACGGATATTAGAAGAAGTATTTCTAACGGGGATTGGCATGTGCATCTGGATGATACGGACGCCATCTGGGATGAGGAAACGGGTTGGAAAATGCCAGAACATTAGTGCTCATATACCCAGCAAAGTAATGGAAGGATTCTATATAAGAATTTGTTGTTATCAGGAATAGTTCTCCACCATTTGCGTTAAATGATTTCAAAATTCTTCAACATAGGTTTCGGGCTCGACAATTTTTTGAATGGAACAATTTAGAGACAATGGACTAACCATTGCCTCTATTTTTTTATCGTTCTTTCAACTTCTTCAGTAAGAAGGATTTGTTCCAATCCGCCGAATGCAGTAGCCGCCTTTGACTCCATTGACAGCGTAGATCGGGATGTTCGATAAGCTCAACGTTTCCATTTCGCGAAGGATCGTTCATTTGAACCATGGAATAGTTGTGTAAATTCCTTTGTAGTGATTTTGGAAAGGTGACACTTTGATGTCACCTTTTGCTCATTATACTACATGTATCACACGAAGGAGGTTTTGATTCCATGTTTAAACCAACGGATTTCCCCAAGCCAAGCCTTATTTCAGTCAATGGTGTGGAACTCGAAGTTTTTGAAGCAGGCCGAGAAAACGCAGGAAAACCCATTGTGCTCTGCCACGGCTGGCCTGAACATGCTTTTTCCTGGCGCCATCAGGTGCCACCCCTTGTCGCAGCGGGATACCATGTCATCGTCCCGAACCAGCGGGGTTACGGCAACTCATCCCGCCCGGCCGAAGTCACGGCCTATGACATTAAACATTTGTCAGGCGATCTTGTCGCACTTCTCGATCACTATGGATACAAGGACGCCACCTTTGTCGGTCATGATTGGGGTGCAATGGTCGTTTGGGGACTGACCTTGCTGCATCCAAACCGCGTAAACAAGGTGATAAATCTGAGCTTGCCCTACCAGGAACGCGGGGAAAAACCCTGGATCGCGTTCTTGGAGGAAATACTCGGCGGCGACTACTATTTTGTTCACTTCAATCGACAGCCAGGTGTTGCGGACGCTGTATTGGATAAGAATACGTTTCGGTTTCTTCGCAACCTGTACCGCAAGAACGAGCCGCTCAGGGCACCTGAGCCAGGCATGGCGATGATCAATCTCGCCAATGCAGAAACACCGCTGGGTGATCCTTTGATGAGCGACAGCGAGCTGAATGTTTTCGTCTCCGCTTTTGAAACATCAGGGTTCACGGGAAGCATAAATTGGTACAGAAACCTTGACCGCAACTGGCGCCTATTGGCGGACGTGAATCCTGTCATCCAGCAACCCGCGCTCATGATCTATGGCGACCGGGATGCGATTCCGAAATCCGGAAATCTGGAAAAATTCGTGCCCAATGTGGAAGTGGTCAATCTGGATTGCGGTCATTGGATCCAGCAAGAAAAGCCTGAAGAAACAAATCAAGCGATTTTAAGATGGCTGGAACAAAAGGATGCCACCTATTCCTAAGAGCGTTTTAACGCTGAGTCTGCCCCACGGTTTGACTAGAGGGTAGGATGAGATTATTCTCTGAAAAGGCAAAAGGAGCTGCGCTGACAGCTCCTTTTGCTTTTTCGCCGTTAGACCTGTTGAGATCGTGTATCAGACCTCACGTACCAAAGCGCTTTCCATCCTTTGAAATAGATATTGGGCTAAATTTGAATAATCGAAGCCCGTCTGCGGAGCGGCGCTTAGCATGGTTGTAGCCCACATGGCATTCCAGAAGGAAACTACATAATCCATATCCTGAAGCGCCTGAAGGAGTTCGGGGGATGAATAGCCGAAGTAAGCGTGTAAGAGCTGCGTCTGCTTTTCGTGCCCCATCGATTGGCTAATACAGGCAAGATCGTAGAGGACATCTCCCATTCCGGCGAACTCCCAGTCGAGGAGCCGAAGCGATCCGTTATCCATAAAGTTATTAGCAAACGGATCGTTGTGGCACAGTCCGCGGCAGCTGTCCGAGACGGCCTCCCTCATGGCACGTATTTGCTGAAGCCGTTCCATCATTTTGTCCAGCGATGCAGGCAACTGCTGACCGCGTTTGGTTGCTTTTTGAATCCATCTCTCAATGTCCCGATAAGGCGAAAATTCGAAATCGATCTCGGCAGCAGTGTGTGCCTGCTTAAGCAGTGCGCCTACACGTTCAACATGATCGGCCAAATCGTCGGACGCCCATGTGCGACCTTCGATAAATCGGGTAATCATGTACCCCTGCTCGACGTCAAAATACAAAAGCTCTGGAGTAATCCCCAAGTCGCTAATGGCTTCTAAAGCCGCCAACTCTGCTTGCCGGTTGATCCCCAACGCTTCGGACCGCTCACCGTTCATGCGAATCACGACTTTCTCCCTACCATTCGATATGACATAGTTTCGGTTCGTCAATCCGCTCTCTTGAAATTCCATTTCCAGCTCCGCGGGATTCCACCCCAGCTTTTCTGCTGCCAATTCGCGTACGGATTCCACCGGTATTCCTCCTACTGGCATCTTTAATTCATATTTATTGTACAAATATTGAAGCGTTGCAAGGATACACAATACTGACAAAGAAATATATAAAATTAACCTGAAAGGCGGCATGAGATTGAAGGAGCACGAGAGCATTCTCATTAAAAATTATATGGCCAACCTGCAGGTCCATGTGAGCTTGTCGGGCCGCACGCGGGTCACGAATATGTGGAGGGACATCGATTATGTCCCCGAGTACAGCAAGCTGTATTATATTTTGGACGGTGAGGGCTGGCTTAAGATTGGAGACAAGGAATACTATCCGAATCCGGGACAGTTATTTTTAATGCCTCAAGGGGTTCGCCAATCGTATGCTGTCATTAGCGAACATTCGTTTACCAAGATGTGGTGTCACTTTACGGCGAAGACCGGGGGCATCAGCTTGTTTGACTTGATCCAGACCCCTTACTTTATCGATGTGAAAGACGCTTTGCTCATAGCGGATTTATTCACGGAGCTGCATTATAGCGCAAGCAGTCCGGAGCCTTTGGCCCCGTTGACCGTACAGTCCTGTCTTTTGCGTTTGCTCTCTTACTTCCTTCGACATGCATCTTCGGATCATCTTGTGCTGTCAAAACCGGATAGATCGATGAGACTGCATGACGTGCTGGCTTATATCGAAAATCACTATGCTGCCCCGATTGCCGTTAACGATCTGGCACGTATCGCGCATCTGCATCCCAACTATTTCATTCGCTTATTCCGCAAGAGCTTCGGAGCCTCGCCGATGCAGTACATCAACAACAAGCGAATTGAGGAAGCAAAAAAGCTCTTGTTGAGCACCGATTTGACCTTAAAGGAAATTAGCCAAAAAACGGGCATGACGGAGCCGTACTACCTTTCCAGAGTATTCAAGGAACATACGGGATTCTCGCCTTCCGCGTATAAGCAGCTTTTTAAATAATGAGCGCGCACGACTCCGGCAAACTTATGATTTATACCATGCTACCTCTATAGGGATCTAAATAGTTAAATGCATTTTCATCGAATTTCTCTTCTAAAGATTGAAGTCCGAATTTCTTCTTGTAGTCTACTTCTTTTTTAGTAACGGGGATGAGCCATAAGAATCTGGTTTGATAAGCGCTATGTTGCAGCCATTCTAACGAAGGTCCGTCTAGATAGGGCAGCGAAATGAGACCGTATTCGCATGTTGATTGCGGCCACCAAGGCACGCCAAGGTTTACTGTGTCACCTAAATTGAGTTTAGCTTCGGTATGATGGTAATGTGCGATGACCGTAAGAAGTTCAATAAGAGAATCCTGTTCTTGAGGCGCAAAAACGTGGATTTCGATAGGATGCTCCTCTTGTGGCTGAGAAAAACCAACTGTTGCGTAGGTCCACATGCTCCTTGAAGGCGTTGGAGGAAACTTTAACACCTTGAAGCCTGGCGGCAATTCATCATAGGGACCCTTCAATAATTGATGGCTGCTAAAAGCGTTATTCCATACTTGTAGATAATGATCTTGTACGGCTTTGTTATAAATATTAAAATCCATATTTATCCCCCCCTCCCTCATTGTACTGTGGCTATCGAAATCTGTTTGTTGGTAATCTGCATAAAGTTAGTCATGCTGCCCTTTATAGATATTATAATGGGAAAACTGCCCTTTGGAATGCTGTTACAGAACGTTGGCTTACAAATACGATGCCCTGCGTGCCCTCGGGGCCGAGCCGGTCATCTATGGCGACAGCATAGTAGACCGGCTCCGCGCCCCGGCTCCGCGCCCCGGCTCCGCGCCCCGGCTCCGCGCCCCGGCTCCGCGCCCCGGCTCCGCGCCCCGGCTCCCGCCGGCATCACTGCGGCGATCGACCTATACGGGACAGACCGATGCAGGCGGCACGAGAACTCGGCGTTCCGGACCAGCCCATCACCACTATCGCTGCACAGGTCGACGAGACTGCGCCGGCAAACGGTGCAAACGCCGCCTCTGGCGCAATAGAAGAGGTAGCTCGCCTAGTTGCGTGGGCCAGCTCCGTGTGCCCATCGCAGCCAGCTTTCCCATGGAGCAGATCCGCACGGCGGTCGAGCTTCAAGCCGGCCGGCACGTTGCACGGCAAGATCGTCATCGACATCTAGGCGTTGTTCCACGCCCTTGTCGTCGCTAGCTTGGCTGGTCAGGTCATCTGCCTGCGGCAGACGGGGGTGCAAGTTGAGCTGAACCCTACCATAAATAGAGCGAAAGAAACAGGAGTGTTATTGGCAAGCTGGCGTTTAAAATGCGCAGTACCCTACAGGAGAAGCAAAACATTTTGTCGAATTGTAGCCTATAGAATTGTAGCCTATAGTAACGTTAAATGCGGAGGACTCCCCATGATCGTGCGTACGAAGCTTTATATCCCCCATATGCGTCACGAGGTGGTGGCTAGACCGAGGCTGACTCGTAAGCTCAATGAGGGAATGCAAGTCAAACTGACGCATATCTCCGCGCAAGCCGGCTATGGCAAAACAACCGCGTTAGGCCAATGGGCGAAACCAGGCGACGCGCTTGTCGCCTGGCTTTCACTGGATGCGAGGGATAACGATTATATTCAATTTTGGAACGGCGTTACGGCTTCGATTCAGGAGGTAGTCCCAGGCTTTGGAGAGGAGATCCGCTCGTTCCTTGAAAAAGGGCTTGGGGCGTCCCGGGCGTATGCGGTGCCTTCGCTGCTGAACGATCTGGATCGGATAACGAACGAGCTTGCGGTCGTTCTTGATGACTATCATTTCATCGAGAGCGCTATGATTCATGATTCCTTGGCTTATCTGCTTGAACATCTGCCCTCCCACATTCATCTCTATATCGCGAGCCGCAACGAGTTGGCGATACCGACCGCCAGACTGATGGCCAAGGGCGAATTCAATCTCATCACGATGCAGGACATGCGCTTCCTGCCGGACGAAGGGCATGTCTTCTTCCGGAACATGACAGATTTAGGGTTAACTTCAGCGCAAGTGGCGGAGCTGCTTCACCAGACCGAGGGCTGGATTAGTGGGCTGGAGCTGGCGGCGATCTCTCTAAGGAACAGCGATAATATCGCTGAATCCATCCGTCAATTTAACGGGCGACAGCATCATATAGCGGATTATTTGCTGGAAGAAGTCTTCCGTCATCTATCGGAGGATATGCGATCCTTTCTCCTGGCAACGTCTATTCTAAGTCGAATGAATGATTCCCTATGTCAAGCTGTAACCGGGCGGCCGGATAGCGGGCGCTATCTGGAGAGATTAGAGCAGTTGAACTTGTTCATCATCCCCCTCGACGACCAGAGGAGCTGGTATCGTTATCATCATTTGTTCTCGGACTTTCTGCAGCGCATGGGGGCGAGGACGGATACGAACGACTGGGTGCAAGCGCATGGGAATGCAGCTTGCTGGTTGGAGCGCCATGGACTGGACGAGGATGCAATGGAGCATTACCTGGCAGGACATCACTATGCGGATGCCGTTCGATTAATCGAGAAGAATCTGGATGCGCTGGTGCAGTCCGAGAGTATTGCGTTTATCAGATGGATGAGGGCGATCCCGGCGTCTTTTTTTGCCGAGAAGCCCCTGGTCGAATTGTTCTATATCACGGTGCTATCGGGCATAGGGGATCATGAAGCGGCTTCTCTTCGGATCGGACAGGCCCGAGTTCGGTTCCAAGCGCTGAAGGATAAACTGAATGAGCCGGAATGGAAGCAAGCAATGGGCAATATTTACTTTTTCAGTGCGGTCGACGCTTTTCTGAAAAAGGACTTGGTTAGAACCTCCGAATACTTTGAGCAATGTGAGCACTATATGCCGGAGGGCAGCGTCTTTCAGACTATGTGGCGCTACCAATATGACGGCTATAACCCCTTTACGGATTTTTTGGCGCATATCAATGATCTCCATGCAGCCGATGTGTTCTTATCCCGGTGGGTCGACGCGTTGGGGAACAAGACGCAGTATCCGCTTGCGGGCACCTTCCTCGCGGCTTACAGCCGATTGCTGTACGAGTGGGATCGGCTGGAGGAGGCGGAGCGGTATGCCAATCTGGCGCTTGGACGGAGAGATGTCAGGCCCTACGTACGGATCTTCATTCAGGTCGCCGCCAGCGCTTCGTGGATTCAACAGGCCCTGGGCCGCCCGAACCGGGCGGCCGAGTTGCTGGAGGACTTGAAGTCGCAGCTTGACGCTCCCGAATATCGATTATTTATATTAAAGATCGAAGCCGAGCAAGCTTGTCTGGCGCTGCGTCAAGGCGCTGTCGACGAGGCGCTTGCATGGCTGCAAGGCTGCGGATTGTCCCATACGGACGAGGTCGCGCTGCTGCAGGTTCAAGCTTATATGGCATACGCCAAGGTGCTCTCAGCCGGCGGACAATGGGAGGAAGCGCTGGACCTATTGGACCGGCTGCATACGCTGCTGCGCAGAGAGGATCATCTCCGGGACCGAATCAAGGTGCTTATCCTGCAAGCCGTGACCCTGCAGCGCGCGAGCCGGGCGGCGGAGGCGCTGGCCAAGCTGGAGACCGTCCTCCGGCTGGCCGAGCCCGAAGGCTACATCCGGAGCTTCGTCGACGAGGGCGAGGAGATGGCGCTGCTGCTGTCCGCTTATGGGAAGACAAGGCCGGCGGTATCCGTTCGAGATCCGGCAGGAGATGTCCGGGTCTATGCCAACCGGCTGCTTCAAATGATGCAGTCCGCGCCGGAACCGATGAGAAGCGTGCTGACCGAGCAGGAAACGAAGGTCCTGCAGCTGATCGCGGACGGCCTGCCGAATAAGGAGATCGCCCTTCGCCTGAATATTACGGGGGAGACCGTCAAGACGCATATCAAAAGCGTGTACAGAAAGCTTGAGGTAAATAATCGCGTACGAGCACTTCAACGTGCGAGAGAATTAAGCATATTGGGTTGAGATTCATCTCTCCACACATCCCCCATACGGGGGATTTTTTTTTGGCTCATATCGCCTTATAGTAAGTCAAAGTGCCTAGATTCGACAAGAATTCATCAAGATAAAGAAGAGTGGAGTGAATGGAAATGCTTAAGAAGGGTTCGATCCTTTTATTACTGGCGTTGATGGTGTGGTCCTCATTTTCATTTGCGTCGCCGGCTTCGGCCGATACGGGTTCCATTGACACGAGCAAGATGTTTAAGTGTGCAGATGAGCTTGACTATTGCAAATTTCCGGGGACGCAGGTTGTCTATTTTGGCGCGAACGGAGCCTATAATTCTGCTACGTTTACCTCAGGTGTGGTATGTATGATCGATTATCTCCATGTCAGCGATCCCATCAATGGTGTAAAGAAAGCGTGTTACGTCGCCAAAGGGAATGTGGAGTATTACAGCACTGGCGCTGCAACCGGGAGTGCGCCAACCGATAGTAATTCATATGAAGTGGGGGCAACTGTTACGGTTCCGGACCAAGGGGAGCTGGAGAGACCGGGTTTTATCTTCGCGGGCTGGAATACAATGTGGGATGGAACGGGGACTCTCTATCCTGCAGGCACTACCTTCACGATGGGGAATGCCAACATTAGGTTGTATGACTGGTGGAAGTGGGGAGAGCCTGCAGCGTCCGTGTATAGTGGAACGGGAACAGCGAATGATCCGTTTCAGATTGCAACTCCCCTGCAATTAGATAAGCTCAGAAACTACTTCTTGGAGAGTGGCTTGTATTTCAAGCTCACGGCCGATCTGGACCTGAGCGATTATCAGTCAGGAGCAGGCTGGGAGCCCATTGGGGGAGAAAATACGCCATTTAGGGGGAATCTGGATGGCAATGGGCACAAGATCACAAACCTTTTTATTGATCGGTCAGCCGGTTTTACAGGGCTATTTGGCTTTATTAACAACGAAAATGCCAGCGTGACCAATCTGAAACTAGTGGATGTGAATATTAAAGGATCTAACTACGTTGGTGGTTTGGCAGGTTGGAATAGCGGATCGATGAGCAACATCTATGTTACGGGAAGTATAACAGGCGTTGTGAAAACAGGCGGTTTGGCAGGTGGAAATGGAGGAGCAATTACCAACAGTTATGTTGCAGGAAGTATAACAGGAAGCTATACTACCGGCGGCTTCGTAGGCGAAAATTATGGTCCGATTGACCAAAGCTATCATACGGGAAGTATAACAGGGATCGAAAGTGTCGGCGGCTTGGTCGGCGAAAATAACGCTCCAATCAGCAACAGCTATCATACGGGGAGTATAACAGGGACCAACAATGTCGGCGGCTTGATCGGTGATAATTATGCTCCGATTGACAAGAGCTATGCCGCGGGAAGTGTAACAGGAAGCAGTGCAGCAGGCGGTTTGGTCGGTAATAATTATGCTACGGTTAGCGATAGCTTCTATGACTCGGAAACAACGAACCAATCGGATACAGGTCAGGGCATTGGCTTATCGACTTTAGATATGAGGAAGCAAAGTACCTATGCGGGTTGGGATTTTACGAGCATATGGGGGATAAACGCGTCAGGCAATAACGCATATCCTTATCTGCGTGCGATACAAAAGTTTGTGACTTACGATGGTAACGGCAGCGATAGCGGGGTCACACCGGCAGATAGCAGCTCGTATGAGCAGGGTGTCACGGCATCGGTGTATGGCAACACAGGCAGCTTGGCCAAGACGGGCTACACGTTCGCGGGCTGGAATACGCAAGCGGACGGCAGCGGGACGGACTATGCCGCAGGCGCTGCTTTCACGATGGGAACGGCGGATGTGACGCTGTATGCGAAGTGGACGAAGAACCCCACGTATACCGTGAGCTATCAGGGAAACGGAGCAACGTCCGGAAGTGCGCCTGCCGATAGCGATTATGCGGAGGGTGTCACGGTGTCGGTAGACGGCAACACGGGTAACTTGGCGAGGACAGGCTACACGTTCGCGGGCTGGAACACGCAAGCGGACGGCAGCGGCACGGATTATGCCGCGGGCGCTTCGTTCACGATGGGGACGGCGGATGTGACGCTGTACGCCAAGTGGCTGACGGCGAATACATCCAGTGACAGCGACACGGGACCGACAGGGTCGACGGCTTCCGGCAATAACGTCGTCTCGTCGGATGGAACGCTCACGCTTCCCGTCGGCAAGTCAGGCGAGGTTAGCCTGGGGAACCGGGTCAAGATCGTAATCCCGGCGGATGCCTCCGGCAAAGCGCTGAGAATTACGATCCAACAAGTGACGGACACGCAGAATCTGCTTAAGAGCAATGACGTGCTGGCCACCCCGGTCTATGAAATTCTGAAAAGCTTTACGGAAAATTTCGAGAAGGAAATCACGCTGATCTTCACGTTTGAACCGCAAGTCTTAAAGGGAAACCAGATCCCTGCCGTATTCTTCTATGACGAAGCAAAGAAGACTTGGGTCAAGGTCGGAGGCACGGTGAATGGGAATACTATTACCGTCAAAGTGAATCACTTTACTAAATTTGTGGTATTCGGCGTAGACCAAGGAGCAGGCGCGACGGACGGTGCGACGCCGTCGATCGGCCTCAGCGACATCTCGGGACACTGGGCGGAGACGAATATCAAGCAAGCGGTCGGCATGCATATCGTCGGCGGCTATCCGGACGGGTCGTTCAAGCCGAATGCCGCGGTGACGCGCGCGGAATTCGCGGTCATGCTGATGAATGCGTTGAAGCCGCAGCAAGAGGGAGCGGCGCTCGCCTTCGCCGATCAGGAGCAGATCGGCGCCTGGGCGCAGCGAGCCGTCGCGCAAGCCGTGCAGGCCAGCATCATTCATGGGTACGAGGACGGCACCTTCCGTCCGAATGCGAAGATTACGCGTGCCGAGATGGCGGTCATGCTCTCGAGCGCGCTGGGACAGTCCGTCCAAGCGAAGACAACCGGCTTCGCGGATGACAAGGATATTCCGGCATGGGCCAAGGGAGCGGTCGCGGCGCTGAGCCAGCTGGGCATCATCGAAGGCAAGGGCGCGAACCGGTATGCGCCTGGGAACCCTGCAACGAGAGCAGAGGCCGTGACGGTGCTGCTGAACATGCTGGCGCAAGAGAGCAGATGAAAGAATTCGTTCACTTCGTAACCCGATCGTTTGCCGTTCGAGGGAAATCAGGAACGTCAAGATGATCCGGCGATAGTGGTCAGACATATCAAGGCACCCATCCGGGTGCCTTTTAATTTCTTTGGTTTTAGTCGCCGGCTACATGGCTTTGGTTGCCGCTTTCCGAGCTTCAGATGATACTGCCCCCTGCCCTCCTAACATCGGACTTGTCCATGCACGGCATCCATATGGAATAAACGAGTAATCGCCTTGGGTATGTTGACACCCTAATATCCTAGTATTAGGATAATACTATCCTTAACCTAGAGTAGATGTGATCGAGTAATGGAAAAGGAGGGGTTACAAATGGAGATTAAAATCATTAAACCGCAGGATCAAGCAAAAGGTGAGTTTGACGGCGGCAAAATAGTCGAACAGAAGCCGATTGGATTTTCTGGCGAGGGTGCCCTCATTAAGCGCGTTGGTCCCTTATTTTACTGGGCTTGGGCACAATCCACAGGCGAAGGCGGTATTGGTCTTCATCCTCATCAGGGTTTTGAGATATTAACCTACGTCATAAAAGGATGAGGCCGTCACAAGGATACGCTTGGTACTGACAACGTAGTCGGCGCTGGCGGTGTCCAGGTGATGCAGGCTGGCTCAGGTGTCTCCCATGCTGAATCTATCCTTGAACCCTACGAAGGGTTTCAAATTTGGTTCGAGCCGTATTTGACCGAAGCGCTCAAGACGACGCCGACCTACAACCATTACGAAGATGAGGTATTCCCGATCGCCGAGACGGAAGATGCCACGGTGAAAACGGTCATCGGCGGCGAAGCGCCGGTCGAGATTGTTACGGATGCCCGGATGTGGGACGTTACCGTGAAGCCGGGCCGTACGTTCGTTCAGCCTGTACGCGAAGACTACAGCTTGGCGGCGCTCGCCATCCGCGGCGACGGCGCAGTTGCCGATGCGGCGTCTAGCGCAGACGTTACGGCACTAAGACACAAAGACTTTGTCATTATCGAGCCGGAGCAAGCGACCGCAGCGAACTTTACGGCAACCGGTGACGCCGAGCTCCGTCTTATTCTGATCGAGGTAGCGGCACAGGTCAATTATCCTTTGCACCGAAAATAAGATCGATAGCTACGTAAACGCTGAAAGTATGGCGTATGTAAACGATACTGAGCCTGAATTTCTAATGTACCGTTTTCCTTTGAATATAATTTGGAGTGTGGTCATTAATGAACGATGAATTCAAGCGGTACGTAGGTAAGAATATCGAAGTTATATTCCACCCGGCAAAATGCACGCATTCGGCAAATTGCGTAAAAGGGTTACCGGGCGTGTTCAATATTAAGAAGAAGCCATGGGTCTATGCTGATGGAGAAACGGCTGAAAACATTGCAGCTCAAATCGATAAATGTCCTAGTGGCGCTTTGGAATATATAAGGAACGAAGCGAGATAGGATTATTGAAACAAAACCTAACGGGCTGGGGGAATATGATGTTTGAAATTAAAGAAGACACGAACGGTTTTTATGTAGGGGAACAAGATCAGAAAGAAGCAGAGATCCATTATGTTCCGGGAGGGAATCATACGATTATTGTAGACCACACGATTGTTTCCGATCGTCTTCGTGGTCAAGGTGTAGGACAGGCGTTAGTGAAGCGAATAGTCGAATTTGCTCGGGCACAAGGGATTAAGATTAAACCGCTATGTCCTTTTGCTAAAAGTCAATTTGACCGTCATCAAGATTATTCGGATGTATTATTGAAATAAAGTAGCGGCGTGAAAAGATATACAGCTAGGCTCATTAGATTGTTAATTGGAATAAAACCACGCGGAGTTATGATCTGCGTGGTTTTTCTTGTTAAATGGCGATTGTCTGGGATTCGACGTTACGAACAGAGCAAGGTGTGTTTTCATTGTTTTTATGTAATATCTATGGAATATATTAAAAATATATGTCATGAATAATAACAAATTTACACGCTATCTTCATATAATTTCAATAATAATGATGAATATTTAGAAGTTTGATTGACTACAAAAGATTATATTGTTATATTTTCTTACATACAGAGGAGGGAATACTACATAATGAATCAATTAAAACGTCTGCGTAAAGGTAAAAAGCAAGTAATAGCTGCTTCCATTGCGTTATCCGTTATCGCAACGGGCGTAATTCCGTTTCAATCGGCAGATGCCTTAACGCGAGTTACTTCGGAGAGTGGCACGGTGTGGGAGATTCACGATGCTTTTGCCCCTAGCTTGGACACGGGGAGCTTACGTACGGTCGGTGCTACGCAAGTACAAGGCTTCGGCAATATCTTTGTTAAAGTGTCATCGCCCTCAGCTTCGTTAATGAATGGTCAGATGATGCGCGGGTTTAACTTGTCCTATGACGGCGTTAATAAATTTGTTTCCACGCAATCCGTAAATCTAGGAAATATATTAATCACACGCGAGATTTACGTTGATACCAAAAATAACAGAACGAGATTTTTTGATACTTTCACTAACGTGAATAACGTGGCCGTAAAGGTTGATGTCTCTTTCGGCGGTTCATTAGGATATGGTACGACAACAAATGCCGCAGTCGTAAAGGCAACCTCTTCGCACGATCTCCAGGTCACGACGGACGATTCATGGGTTGTTGTAGACAGCAGCGCTAGAAACAATAAGCCGCTAGGGATTGCAGTCGGATCTCCTGATCCATTCGATAATGGATTAACCGGATTAGGCGACCAGCAAAAGGATCCATTCACGACGCCGTTAGCCGAGTCCGGCAACGAAGCGAATTTCTATGGATTCATTCATACCTTACATATGGAGCCGGGCGAGTCGAAGTCTCTCGTCAATTACGTACAAGTCGGAGAAGCCGGTGAAGAAGGATTAAATAACCTGGTTACTACGCTGGATGGGCTTAACGGTCAGCTGGATGTAACCGGATTAAGCAACGCGCAAATTCGTTCGATTAGCAACTGGGATATATCCGGCATCGAGGGACTTGATACGGGAGATCAGCTGGTTATTCCAAATGCGCCTGCCGCCAATCAATTTGTAACTTCATCCCCCTATGACGTTACCAATAAATCGATTGCAGACATGCAGCAGGATATGATCAATGGCAGGGCCACTTCCGTACAAATTACGCAAGCCTATCTGGATCGAATTAAGGCGTACGATATGGGTCAATTAGGATTTCATGCCTTCCTGCATGTATCCGAGACCGCACTTAACCAAGCGCAAGCGGCTGACATTGCCCGCGCACAAGGTGCGAAAGGCGATCTGCTAGGGATTCCGATTGCGATCAAAGATATTTACGATACGAAGGATATGCCGACGACAGGCGGCAGCAAAGCGCTCGAGGGCTGGCAGCCTGAATCCGATGCCTTCCAAGTCAATAAGCTGCGGGAGGCCGGAGCCGTCATTATCGGTAAGGTAAACACATCCGAGTTTGCCAATAGCGGCAGCTTTAGCGAGAGTGGCTGGCAGCAAACATGGAACGCGCTGTATCCATCCAAAACATCGTTTGGCTCGAGCGGCGGATCCGCAGTATCGGTTGCGGCTGATTTTGCGGCGGCGGCCATGGGATCGCAGACAGGGGTATCTCTCTATGCGCCGACTACAGGGGCTAGCCTGAAGAGCTTCCGCGGTACGGATGGGATGGCAAGTACGACGGGCGTAATTCCTCTCACTTGGGGACAAGATTATGCAGGTCCGATTGCTAAGACGGTAACGGATCTGGCGATTATGTTGAATGCGACGACGGGTACGGATCCACAGGATATTTTCACAGTGACTGCCGATGCAGATCACAAACGTCCAGCCGATTGGAAGGAATCGCTAGACGTGAATGCCCTGCAAGGAAAGAAAATCGGATATATTCCTGCATCCTTCGTATCCACCTATGCGGACGATGATACCGGACAAGCCGTCATGGATAAGTTCTCGCAGCTTCAAGCAGCCGGCGCGACCATGGTTGAGATGTCGGCATTACCGGCAGCGCCTACGCGTCCTTCGGGTATTAACGGATCTACGGAGGGTTGGGCACGTTATATTGAGCTCCATAAGGATTTCCCTTACATCGATGGCGCAAGCGTATTAGCTTCGGATAAGGTGCTTATCTATAATAAAAGAGATTATGCGGCACCTACCCGTATGACGGAACAGGCTGTACAAGACTACATTAAGTATCGAACGGACTACAAGGAAGTTATTAAAGGATGGATGGACGCGAACGGCGTCGATGCCGTCGTTTACGCAGGTTTTATTAGCGACGTATACAACAACGACGCAGCCGCCTCCCAATTAAGTTCCGACCGCGGCACGGGCGTATTAACGTCTAATGTCGGTCTGCCTACGGTCGTTGTTCCCGTAGGGACGAACGATAGCGGATATTCGATCTCTATGCAGCTTGTAGGCAGAGCATGGGATGACGCTAAGGTTCTGGGTATGGGCTATGCGCTTGAACAACAAACGAAAGCTAGATTGCTCTCATCGTTTGTACCGGCGCTTCAATACGTATCAAGCAATCCGGGTCCGATTGTCGATAATGGAACAACACCTCCAAGCAGCGGAGGGACTGAGACGCCTCCAGAAACGACGACACCTCCGGAAGAGCCGGAAGTCGTTCATTTCACGGATGTAACGACGCATTGGGCGAAAGCAAGCATTGACGTCCTTATTGCCAAGGGATTACTGACGGGCTACGCCGATGGCACATTCCGTCCAAATGCAGGATTGACGCGCGCCGAAGCCATTAAGGTCATTGCCGCTTACATGGGACTTGAAGGAAAAGAAAGCAGCTTTGCAGACGTATCTGCCACGCATTGGGCGAATAAGTTTATCGGCGCAACTGCCGAAGCGGGCTTGATGACCGGATACGGCGATGGAACATTCCGTCCGGATGAGAAGATGAGTCGCAGCGAGTTAGCGGCACTCATTGCCAGAGCCTTTAAGTTAACGGGAACCGGACAAACGTCATTCAAAGACGTTAAAGGAAATGCATGGTCGTACGAATATATTGACGCACTCGCATCCAACAAGATTATTACAGGCTACGAAGACAATTCGTTCAAGCCCGAACAAGGCATTACCAGAGCGGAGTTTGCGACAATCATTGCTAGATTGATAGAAACAAAGGAATAAGAGCGGCAAAAAAAGGGGCTGTCCCAAAAGGGTCATGAAAATGACCTGCGGGACAGTCCTGTTTTTGTAAAACAAAAAGAAACCGTTCTTTGGTAAAATGGAAGTGTCTAGCAACCATTTACGAAAGGAACGGTTTCTTTGTACATTCAATATAGCATGGATCAACTTTGTCTGCCAATG